>JAZOOR010000049.1:0-52748 GCA_045655125.1 Oscillospiraceae bacterium | reverse complement strand
TTTTTCTCAAAGCCTGAAAGCCAATCAATAAGTCCGTTTTTGTCGGCGTGACCGCTGACACCGGGCAGATAGCAAATCTGGGCCTTAACCTCAATTTCTTCTCCGAAAAGCTTTACCTTTTTAGCGCCCTCATAAATAATTCTGCCGAGTGTACCTTCAGCCTGATAGCCTACAAACAGAACGGTACACTCAGGTCTCCAGAGGTTGTGCTTTAAATGGTGGCGGATTCTTCCCGCCTCGCACATTCCGCTGGCGGAAATTATAACCTTGGGGCGAGGATTTTCGTTTATAGCCTTGGACTCACTACTTGTCTTAGAGCAGATAAGCCCATCAAACCAGAAAGGATTTATTCCCTGACGCACAAGCTGAGCCGCCTCGGCGTCTACAGAATCAATGTTAGTCTGAATATAGATTTTAGTAGCTTCCTCAGCAAGCGGACTGTCAACATAAACCTCAAAGCCATCAAACCCCGAAATAAGCCCCGAATCCTTTATTTGACGAATGTAATATAAAATTTCCTGAGTTCTGCCAACCGCAAACGAGGGAATAACAACATTACCGCCGCGTTTAAAGGTTTTTTCAATAATCTCTGCGAGTGTTGCGATATTATCAGGGTGCTCCTCGTGCAGCCTGTCGCCATAGGTCGATTCAATGATAACGCAATCTGCATCTTCTACTTTTTTAGGGTCATTAACAATAGGTCTATCAATATTTCCTACATCGCCGCTGAATACAAGCTTTTCGGTCTTACCGTTTTCGGTTACCCATATTTCAATGCAGGAAGAGCCTAAAAGGTGACCGATATCGGTAAATCTTATTTCAACATTTTCAAGCACCCTAACCGTTTCCCCGTATCTGCAGGGACGCAGGTGACTTAAGATAACCTCGGTATCTGCCATATCGTAAAGCGGAACATAAGCCTCTTTTCCCGCGCGCTTCGCCTTTCTGTTTCGCCACTCGGCTTCAAAGAGCTGAATATGGGTACTATCCCTAAGCATTATATCAGCAAGTGAGCAGGTTGCCTCGGTAGCATATACTCTGCCCTTAAATCCTCCGCGGGCAAGCAGAGGGAGGTTTCCCGAATGGTCAATGTGCGCATGAGTAAGAAGCACAAAATCAATTTCGGCGGGACTTACGGGCAGTCGCTGATTTTCAAAAATATCCTTGCCCTGCTCCATTCCGCAGTCTACTAAGAATTTATAACCGCCCGTTTCAAGCAGTGTGCAGCTTCCTGTAACCTCATGAGTAGCGCCTAAAAATGTTATCTTCATACTATCCCTCCGAACTAATTTCTATAATATCAATATACCATAATCCTTTCATTTATTCAATATGAATATTTGTTTTATTAATTTGAAAGCCTCCGCGTTTTTCAAAACGCGGAGGCTTTTTTAAACATTAACACTCTTTGTAACAGCATCAAAGCCATCACAACTATTTACTGTTTCCTTATCTACACTAACCACTACTGCCCAGCCTGCCATATCGGCAGTTCCCGCCTCAGGGACAAGGCGGTTTACGATTACAGTTAAAATATCGTTCTTATCCTTATATATCCCCGAAACTTCGTGATTTACACTGCCGCTGCCCTCCCATACATACATTACAAGCAGTGACTTTTCTTTGAAAAAATCATTAGTGTATTTATCAAAAAATCACCAAATTCCTTGTCACCATATGAGATATTAATATTAAAATGTTCTTCCATATCTGAAAGTAGAGACGTGAGCTTATTGCGGCCGTCTATGCGGACTACGGGGATATGATTTTGCTCCGAAAGCTTAGCTTTATTTTCCGAATGATAGGCAAACATATCCTCTCCCTCTTTAAATCCGTAGCCTATATTATAAATTTCGGTTTCATAGGAAATATCTCCTGACGATGAGCCTCCACGGGCCTCAGTAAGTGTAAATTCTATCCAGAATGTACCTGTTTCAAAGCGATAATCACCCGTCTTTGAAAGGTCAAAGCCTTTTAGAGAATATGTGTGCTCGCCGCTGCTATATGGATTTAAAATATATGCAATCGCATTAAAAAACACATCTCCATTCACACAATCTACCCATATTCCGTTTTGTTTTCGGTGTATTGAAAAGTCTTCGCCAAATCCAAACTCATTTTCGGTGTCATTTTTCCAGAGCACCTTAAGCTTAGGGTTATCTGAGTTTAAGTCAACAGAGACAACCGAGATAGAAACGCCCTCGTAATAATCAGAGCCGCTATCTGTAACGACAACTCCGCCTACTTTATTTTTTAGGGGATCAGTGAGAAAACAAGCGGCAACGGCTACGGCGCAAATTAAACCTGCAATTACTATCCACAGCATAGGCTTTTTGTAATTCAGTGCCGATTTCACTCTGTTCTTTACAGACACCTCGCCGAAAGCAAGCGGGCAAGCGGAAAGCAGCTTATTTCCAACTGCACAAGTAAGCAGAGCCTGTGCATAATTGGCTCGGTTTTCTTTATCGAGGTCTGCTATTACCTTTTCATCGCAGGCAAGCTCAATATCTCTGCAGAAAAGAATATATGCTATCCACACAAGCGGAGAAAACCAGTATAGCGCAAGAATGACAAAACCAAGCGGCTTTAAAATATGGTCGATGCGGCGAAGGTGCGCCCTTTCGTGCCTAAGCACATACTGAGCTGTTTCCTTATCCATATTAACGGGCAGATAAATGCGCGGACGAAAAATCCCCAAAATAAAGGGCGAGGAAACAGCAGCGCTCTCAAACACACCTTTTTCAAGTTCACAAGCTTCCTTGACACTATTTCTAAGACGCACAAAGCTTACAAGCGCATATAAAAGTAAAGCAAAAACACCGATAAGCCACAAAAGTGCGGCAAGTGATGCCATACTTACACCCGCTCCATTAGATACAGAAACACCCTCAAAATAATACTCAGCAATTTGACCATTGACTGTATTGTCAACTAAAGGTATACCCGACTCAATATGCGGTCGGCTATGATAAATAACCTCAGGCGGCAGAATTTCGCTGCTGGGAATAAGACTAAGTACACTTTTAAGCGAAAAAGGAAGCACAAGGCGCAAAGCGCATATACCCCACAGGGCGCAGCATATCCATTTTGGCGCTCTTTTTAAAATAAGTCGCAGAAAAATTATAGCAATAATAAGCCAGCCTGCAGCTATCGCACGGTTAAAAAACCATAAGAAAACCGACACACCGCCTTCAAAGAAAGGACCAAAATTATTGGCTATAAAATCTATAAACCCTCTCATTTTTGCTCCCTCCTGAATGCATCAATCATAGCCTGAATTTCATCTATATCCTTATGCGACAACT
The DNA here is from genome assembly GCA_045655125.1 of Oscillospiraceae bacterium. GTDB lineage: Bacteria > Bacillota > Clostridia > Oscillospirales > Ruminococcaceae > SIG578. The sequence continues at coordinate 49,443 of JAZOOR010000049.1, read as the reverse complement.
TTTTTGTCTTTGCAAAGGCGGCGACAAAGGCAGGCAATGAGCCCTCAAAGGTTTTATCCACAAGCTCATCTATCTCAAAAGCCTGTACCTCTTCCTTAGAAACAAGACTTGTTACAACTGCTTTTTCGTTTTTTAATACTCCTCTATCCGAAAGACGTTTTATAACAGTATATGTGGTGGTACGCGACCAATGGAGCTTTTCTGCGCACAGCCTTGCAAGCTCTGCACTGCCAACAGGCTCATTTTCCCACAAAATAAGGCAGAAACGATATTCACTTTCAAAAATTTTCGGTGTTTGCATTTGCACCCCTCCTTTGTCTAATGCATTAGACTACATTTTTAGTCTAACATATTAGACAGGATATGTCAACCGTTTTAATGAGTAAATTATTTGCAAGCTAATAAATATTCATAATATTCGTGAATATTCACTTAATTTATGCATAATATGCAAAATAAAGATATGTTTTTTGTATAAATATTCTAAATTATGCTTGACAAACCGAAAAAACGAAGCTATAATAAAGCCTATACGATAAAAAACACCTAGCAGGAGGCTTTTATTATGAAAAAAGAAGACATCAAAAAGGTAGTTCTTGCCTACTCAGGCGGACTTGACACATCTATCATTATTCCCTGGCTCAAGGAAAACTACAACAATTGCGAGGTTATTGCCGTTTCGGGTAACGTCGGACAGGCTGATGAGCTTGAGGGACTTGAGGAAAAGGCTCTTAAAACAGGCGCTTCCAAGCTCTATGTTTTAGACCTTACCGACGAGTATGTTGACGACTTTATTATCCCCACAATGAAGGCGGGCGCAGTTTACGAGGATTATCTACTCGGCACCAGCCACGCAAGACCCTGCATCGCAAAGGGCCTTGTTGACATAGCTCTTAAAGAGGGCGCAGATGCAATCTGCCACGGCTGCACCGGAAAGGGCAACGATCAGGTTCGCTTTGAGCTTACCATCAAATACTTTGCTCCCAGCATGCACATCATCGCTCCCTGGCGTGAGTGGGATATCAAGTCCCGTGATGAAGAAATTGACTATGCCGAGGCGCACAATATCCCCCTTAAAATAAACCGCGAAACCAACTATTCCAAGGATAAAAACCTCTGGCACCTCTCTCACGAGGGCCTTGACCTTGAGGATACAGGAAACGAGCCGCAGTACGAAAAAGAGGGATTTCTCGAAATGGGCGTTTCCCCCATTACCGCTCCCGACAAGCCGACCTATGTTGAGATTGACTTTGAGAAAGGTGTTCCCACCCATCTCGATGGCGAGAAGATGAGCGCTAAAAACATCATCTTAAAGCTCAACGAAATCGGCGGAGCTAACGGTATCGGAATTATCGATATCGTTGAGAACAGACTTGTTGGTATGAAATGCCGCGGTGTTTATGAAACTCCCGGCGGAACAATTCTTTACAAGGCGCACTCCTTCCTTGAGAGCATCTGCCTTGACAAAATGACTCTGCACGAAAAGCAGAAGCTTTCCATCACCTTTGCTGAGCTTGTTTACAACGGCCAGTGGTTTACACCTCTGCGCGAGGCTCTCTCTGCATTTGTTGACAAAACTCAGGAGAATGTTACAGGTAAAGTTCGCTTAAAGCTTTACAAAGGCAACATCATCAACGCAGGTATGTGGAGCGACTTCTCACTTTACAGCGAGGAGATTGCAACCTTTGGCGAAAGCGACTACGATCAGAAGGATGCTGAAGGCTTTATCAACCTCTATGGTCTGCCCATAAAGGTTCAGGCTATGGTTGAAGGCAGAAAATAATAGTTTTAACAGGAGAGATACACACAATGGCTAAAATGTGGGCAGGAAGGACCGACGGCGAAACCTCTAAACTCGCTGACGATTTTAACTCCTCCATTCACTTTGACCTTAAAATGTACAGGCAGGATATTACGGGCAGCATGGCGCACGCCGCTATGCTTGGAGCTAAGAATATCATTTCAAAAGTCGATGCCGACACGCTTATTAAGGGACTTGAGGGAATACTCAATGACCTCGAGAGCGGCGCACTCTCGTTTGATATGTCCTGCGAGGATATTCATATGTTCATTGAGCAGGAGCTGACAGCCCGCCTCGGAGATGTTGGTAAAAAGCTGCACACTGCAAGAAGCCGCAACGATCAGGTTGCGCTTGACCTGAGAATGTATCTGCGCGACGAGTGCGAGGCTATAAGTGCGCAAATCAGAGAGCTTATCTCTGCACTTGTCACTAAGGCTGAGGAACACAAGGCATCTATTATGCCGGGTTACACTCACCTGCAGCGCGCACAGCCCATCACATTTGGGCATCACCTGATGGCATATGCTATGATGCTGCTGCGTGACCTTGACAGAATTGCCGACTGCAAAAGAAGAATGAACCTTTCCCCCATCGGCTGCTGCGCCCTTGCAGGAACAACATATAATACTGACCGTCATTTTGAAGCTCAGCGCCTTGGGTTTGACGGAATTTGCAGAAACAGCCTTGACGGAGTTTCTGACCGCGACTTCTGTTTAGAACTTCTCTCCGCTCTTTCCATTTTAATGATGCACCTATCCCGTTTTTCAGAGGAAATTATCCTCTGGTCAAGCTGGGAATTTAAGTTTATTGAGCTTTCTGATGCGTTTACCACAGGCTCGTCTATAATGCCTCAGAAGAAAAATCCCGATATGGCGGAGCTTATCCGCGGTAAGACAGGCAGAGTGTACGGCGACCTGATGGCGCTGCTCACCACCCTGAAAGGTCTACCCCTTGCATACAACAAGGATATGCAGGAAGATAAAGAGGGCATTTTTGATGCCTGCGAAACCGTAAGAATGTGCCTGTCGGTTATGGCTCCGATGGTCGAGGGTATGCGCGCTATCCCCGAGAATATGAAAAAGGCGGCTCAGGGCGGATTTATAAATGCCACCGACCTTGCAGATTATCTTGTCAAAAAAGGTCTTCCGTTTAGAAGTGCTTACAAGATTTCGGGACAGATTGTTGCAAAATGCATTTCCGAGGGCAAGGTTTTAGAAACCCTAACCCTTTCCGAGTACAAAGAGTTCAGCGAGCTTTTTGAGGACGATGTATTTAATGATATTGCGCTCGAAACCTGCGTTGAAAAGCGCATCAGCGAGGGCGGAACTTCGGTTGCCTCGGTCGAAAGCCAGATTGAATATGTTAAAAATCAGCTAAAATAACTATTCACCATTCATTATTCACTAAAAAGAGCAAGGCTTGTAGCCTTGCTCTTTTTGTCTTTATATATCTTTCATTGTAAGAGAAATTCGCATTTTAGCTATGTCGACCGATAAAATCTTAACATCGACAACATCGCCGACCTTTAAAACCTCGGAAGGATGCTTAATAAATCTGCTGCAAATCTGCGAAATGTGAACAAGTCCGTCCTGATGCACACCGATATCAACAAATGCACCGAAATCTATAACATTTCGCACAGTTCCCTTTAAGACCATTCCATCTTTAAGGTCTTTGATATCAAGAACATCGGTTCTAAGCATCGGCGGTGGCAGCTCGTCACGGACATCTCTGCCGGGTCGGGCAAGCTCCTTTAAGATATCAGAAAGTGTCGGAACGCCTATGCCGAGTTTTTCAGCAACAGCCGAAATCCCTTCCGCCTCCACCTTTTTCTTAAGCTCTTCGCCGCAGGTTGCAACGTCATTCCTTTTATATCCGAAGTGAGCAAGAAGCTCTTTTGCCGCGCTGTAAGATTCGGGGTGAACAGCGGTGTTATCGAGCGGCTCTGCGCTCTCTGAAACTCTCAGGAAGCCTGCGCACTGCTCAAATGCCTTGGGACCTAATTTTGAAACCTTTTTAAGCTCACTTCTCGACTTAAATGCACCGTTTTCCTCTCTGTAAGCAACGATATTTTTGCATACTGCCGCCGAAAGTCCCGAAATTCTCGAAAGAAGTGCGGGAGATGCGGTGTTGAGGTCAGCACCTACGGTGTTAACGCAGTCCTCAACCACTCCGTCCAAGGTTTCGGCAAGCTTCTTGGGTGGCATATCGTGCTGATACTGCCCTACTCCTATTGCCTTGGGGTCGATTTTAACAAGCTCGGCAAGTGGGTCCTGCAGTCTTCTTGCAATAGAAACCGCGCTACGCAGGGTTAAATCAAAATCGGGAAGCTCTGCTGCCGCAAGCTTTGATGCCGAGTAAACCGAGGCTCCCGCTTCGCTGACTACCATATATGAAACATCGGCGTCTATCTCACCTATTACCTGCGCTGTAAACATTTCTGTTTCCTTGGAAGCAGTTCCGTTTCCGATGGCGATAATCTGCGCTTTATGTTTCTTTATCATATCCTTTAAGACTGCTTTGGATTTTTCTATCTGTGCATCTGAATGAGTGGGATAGATAACAGCGGTGTCAAGAACTCTGCCCGTTTCGTCGACTACTGCAAGCTTGCAGCCTGTTCTGTAACCGGGGTCAAGACCAATAGCAATTTTACCCTTTACGGGGGGCTGCATTAAAAGCTGATGCAGATTAGTTCCGAAAACCTTTATTGCCTGCTCTGCCGCCTTGTCGGTAAGCTCGCTTCGCACTTCGCGCTCAATAGAGGGGAAAATAAGGCGACCAAACGAATCCTCTCCCGCGCCCTTTACTGCGTTGCTGCAAGGATTATTACCCTTTACCACAAGCCTGTCTATAACAGAGAGCATTTTTTCGGTGTCAACACTGACCGACACCTTTAAAAAGCCTTCCTTTTCACCGCGGTCGATAGCCAGAACTCTGTGTCCTGCAATTTTACTGACCGCCTCTGAAAACTCATAGTACATTGAGTAAACGCTGTCGGTATCCTCTTTTGCGCATACCGAAGAAATGATACCGCCCATCATAGTGAGGTTTCTGATGCGTTTTCTGATTTCGGAATTATCCGAAATATCCTCTGCGATTATATCAAGAGCACCCTGCAAGGCTTCCTCAGCGGTTGCAACACCTTTTTCTTCATCTATATACTCCTCAGCCGCGACTATGGGGATAAGACTATCATTATCCTGCGCAAAAATAAGCTGAGCAAGAGGCTCCAACCCCTTTTCCTTTGCAACCGAGGCGCGTGTTTTTCTTTTGGGGCGGAAGGGTCTGTAAATATCCTCTATTTCAGAGAGGGTTTTTGCGCTATCGAGAGAGGCGGAAATCTCATCGGTGAGTTTTTCCTGAGCCTCAATAAGTGCTCTGACCTCTTCCCTTCTCTCGTCCAAGCCGCGCAGATATGAAAGGCGCTCGGAAATTTCGCGGATAAGCTGGTCATCCATCGAACCGTGCATTTCCTTTCTGTAACGGGCGATAAAAGGAATGGTGTTTCCCTCATCAAGCAAGGCAATTATATTTGCCACATAGTCGGCACGAACAGAAAACTGTTCTGATAATTTTTGTGAGTAATCCATCTGAAAATCCTCTTTCGGTAATATTTTTTGCATATTATTATTTTAGCACACTTTTATAAATTTGAAAAGCATAAAATTATCTTGTATTTTGTCGAAAAATAGTGTATAATTATAAGCACATATTAAACTTTAAGAAGGGTGAAAAATTATGCCGAGAAAAGACGGAAAAAGATACCACAGTCCCGACATGATGTATTCCATAGCTCCTCATATTATGGCAAAACGCAGTGACGGATGTAATGCCGTTACCGTTTATATCCCCTACGACCCTATGCACGAGTACATAGTTAAAAAGCGTGCCGAGGGTATAAGGCTCAGCCATATGGCACTTGTAATTGCCGCATATGTGCGTACAGTTGCCACACATCCCGCAGTAAACCGCTTTGTCGTAAACAAAAACATTTATTCCCGCAACGAGCTTATTGTAGCTATGGTAGTTCAGCGCTCAATAGATGCTCAAAGCACCATGGGCAAGCTCAGCTTTAATTTAACCGATACCGTTTTTGATGTCAACGATAAGATAAACAAATTTGTCGATGATAACAGACAGGAAGACAGCAACAAAACCGATGCTCTTATGCACAAGCTCACTAAATTCAGTTTTCTGCTGCGCCCTGCCGTATGTCTCTTAAAATTCCTTGACAAGCACGGTCTGCTTCCCAAGGCAATCATAGATGCTTCTCCTTTCCACGCATCTATGGTTATTTCAAACCTTGCAAGCATCCGCACAAATCATATTTTCCACCACATTTATGATTTTGGAACTGTCGGTCAGCTTATCACCATCGGAAACAGCGAAATGCGTCCTCTGTATAAAGATGGAGAAGTCAAGCTTCAGAAGAATATGCCTCTCGGTGTTGTTTGCGACGAGCGAATCGCCTCTGGCGGATACTACGCAAAGTGTTTTCACGAAATGGAAAGGCTGCTTAAAAACCCCGAGCTTATGGAAGCTCCTCCCGAAAAGGTTATTACAGATTTTTAAGAAAAAAGAGCCAACGGTGCGTTGGCTCTTTTTTGCATACAAAATGTTCATATAAAAATAAATTTTGTTCGCGTTTATGAACAAAATTTACCCAATTGTATTGAATTATCGAAAAAAACGTGTTATAATTTTGTTGTTAATAAAAATTTAATCTCCAGGTTGGTATTTTTCTAAAATTTTATTATTTAATATATAGTAAAGGAGAAATAAGAATGCAAGTCAGCTATAAAAAACTTTGGAAGCTGCTTATTGACCGTGATTTAAAGAAAAATGACTTGCGAAAGCTACTTAGTCCCGCAACCGTCAGCAAGTTAAACCGCAACAAAATAGTTTCCTTTACCGTTCTCATTGAGATTTGTAGATTTTTAAGCTGCGACATTGGGGACATTGTTGAAATTCAGCATTTACCATAGGGAGAGATAAATTATGACAAAAAAGCTTAATTTACCCAAATTTTTATACTTTACAGTTTTAATCAGCTTCATTCTTCCCACATTTTTTCTTATTGGAAAAATAATTCTTTTGTCCTTTAATACTATATCAGACCCGAGGCCTATTTCAGATTACATACTGATGCTACTGGAGTGTATACTGGGTATCGTGGTTATTCATCTGCCCTCTTTTTTAGAGCGCAAATTCAGCTTTGAAATCCCAAAAACTCTGTATATTATGTACCTCGTTTTTCTCTACTGCGCCATAACACTCGGCGAGGTTCGCGATTTTTATTACAGGGTTCCACATTGGGACAGTATTCTGCACTGCTTCAGCAGTCTTATGTCAGGAACGTTTGGCTTTATGGTGGTTGACATTCTCAACAAGGACAAACACACCACCTTTAATCTGTCACCCCTCTTTGTTGCCGTTTTTGCTTTTTGCTTTGGGTTAGCTATTGGAACTCTATGGGAGATTTACGAATATTCTTTTGACGGTATGTTAGGTCTTAATATGCAGAAATTCCGCCTTGCAGACGGCACAGAGCTTATCGGTCACGCAGCGCTTTCCGATACCATGAAGGACATAATCATCGATTCGCTCGGCGCACTTATCGCTTCAATCATAGGATATTTTAATCTTAGAATAGAAAAACACCGCGCTGCTGCAAAAGCGCATTAGCATATAGAGGTCTTGAAAGCCAAGGCATTTTGAATGAGAGGTATATAAAAATGCGTGTACTTATATTATCCTGCAATACAGGTCAGGGGCATAACACAGCTGCCCTTGCCATTAAAGAAGCTTTTGAAAAAAACGGACATAACTGCGAAATACAAAATACTCTGCTTTTTCTCTCAAAGGTGCACGACACTATTATCTGTGACGGACACGTTTTTGTCTACAAGCGTCTGCCCAAGCTTTTCGGCATCGGTTACCGCTACGAAGAAAACCACGAGCCAAAGTTTATACAGTCACAGCTTCGGTTAGGTGTTAAAAAGTTTGAGAACTTCCTTAAAGGCAATAATTTTGATGTGATTGTCTGCACCCATGTTTTCAGTTCAATTTTAGTAAACGAATACAAAAAGAAAACTGGTTACTCCTGCCCCTGCGCCTTTGTTTCAACCGATTACACCTGTCACCCAGGTGCATTTGAAAGTAATGCTGACCTTTACTTTACTCCGCACCCTCTGCTAACAGATGAATTTGTTTCGGCGGGCATCAGCAAAGAAAAAATATATCCTTTCGGAATTCCCATTTCACGAAAATTTTTAATCCGCACATCTAAAAATGAGGCGCGAAAGCAATTAAATCTACCGCTCGATAAAAAAATGGTTCTCGTAGGCGGCGGCAGCATGGGCTGCGGACCTATTGTAAAGCTTGCCGACTTGCTTTCACAAAAGCTCTGTGATGATGGGCTTGTTATTGTAGCCTGCGGCAGCAATGAGCAGCTTTTAGAGCGCATTTCAAAGCTCAACCACCCAAATCTTCTCCCGCTGCCCTACACAAAGAGAATAGACCTTTATTTAGACGCTGCCGACCTTTATCTATCAAAGGCGGGCGGTCTTAGTACTACCGAAGCAATTTTTAAGGAAATTCCGCTTCTTTATATTGCCGCAGTTCCTGGCTGTGAGAGCAGAAACATTGATTTTATGACTACTCATCACTACGCAAAGTCCGCTGATACCGCAGAGAGCGCAGCAGAGGCAGCAATTTCTATTCTGCAAAATCCCGACTCCACTCGCCAGTGTATTCAAAGCTGCAAGGCGCAACTGCCACAAAATCCTGCAGAGGCAATATGCAAGCAAATTTCAAACTACATATCACAAAAACAAGCCGTAAATACTTAGGTTAAATCCTGCAGGCTAAAAGCCTGCAGGATTTTTTTGCTCAAATCATTAAAAAAGGTTGACCTTTTAATATGTTTTTGTTATAATATTTCTTGCGGTTTTGAGAACTCAAACCCGCAGAAATTTCACGGAGACGTATCGAAGTGGGGACGTTTGCGAGCGCTGCCGGTGGCAGATGAAGCGAAGGCTACGGAGTGGCCGCGGTCGAAATTTTTACACGGCAGTGTTAAAAAATTTCGGGTACCCGGGCAGGACATAACGGGGCTGACTCGAAACATAGTCGGGTGTGTCACGCGCCCATCTTTGAAACTCCGCTATTTATCGGCGTTTACGCTGTGTGCATTTGCACTTTCAGAAATCTGCATCTCGCAGTTTTCTCGCAATTCGGTAATTAGGCTTTGCCTTTACAATTTTATATGGAGACGTATCGAAGTGGTCATAACGGGGCTGACTCGAAATCAGTTAGGGAGCAATCCCCCGCGAGTTCGAATCTCGCCGTCTCCGCCAAAATCGGCATTCTTCTTTTGAAGAGTGCCGATTTACTTTTTACCTCTTCACTTTTCACTATTACTTACAACTTGATATTGCTTCGTTAATGTGATATACTTTATGCGAACTGTAATTATGGCTAAGAGATCTGGGATCATCGTGCTTATACCACGAACAGGTTTGGTTCGAATCCAAAATGCCACCATAATTACAGTTCTCTTTTATCCCAAGGCAGTTCCTATTGCCATCGCACTCGCTTTTTTACTCTCACTGTCAATGTGACTGTAAATGTTGGCAGTGGTTCCCATATCGCTGTGACCGAGCCAGTCCTGAATCATTTTCATCGGCACACCGTTTGCAAGCAGCAGCGATGCGCAACTGTGCCTGAGGTCGTGAAAGCGGACGGGTTTTAATCCCTTTTCTTTGAGCACCACTTTGAAATGGTCAGTCACGTAGTTAGGTTTTATCAATTCACCGATTGCATCTACGCAGATGTAGTCGGTGTATTTTTTGCAATAACCTCGGCGCATCACTCGCATCATTTCTTCTTGCTTTTCTCTTTCGGCAAGGAGAACTTCTTCCACTTGCGGTATTAAAGGCAGTGTGCGGTAGGAAGATTTGGTTTTCATAACATCCATACCGACCACGCCTTTATCGTTTTGCACCACCTTGTGATTTACGCTGACCGTTTTATTTTCAAAGTCAACCGCCGACCATTTGAGTCCAAGCACTTCACTTCGCCTGAGTCCGTAGTAAGCAGCGAGGAAGATTACAATGTGTATCGGGTCGTTTGCTGTCTTGTCAAGCAACTCTTTCAGTTCACCGGCGTTATAATATTTGCCGATGTACTGTTGTGCCTTCGGTCTGTCGGCTTGTTCAACAGGATTGCTCGGTATGATTCTTCGCTTGACCGCCGACTTGAAAGCCAGATGTAACAGCGCATGATGGCGTTGAGCGGTCGTGCCTTTGAGCCCGTCATTACGGATGCGGATATAATAATCGTTGATTTCATCACCGGTTATATCCTTGACCTTGAGGTCGCCACACTCACGGAAGAACGGAACCATTCGCGACTGTATCATCAACTTGTAGCCTTCGTATGTGGTTTCCGATACGTTCACCTTGTGCGACTCGAGCCACTCGGGAAGGTAATCCGCCACCTGCATGTGCGCCACTCGACTACGCTCTTTGTCGGCGTGGGACATATTCTCACGCTTGTATAGGTCGTCGGTGTTGTATTGCTCAAGGATTTGGCGGAGGCGGTATTCCGCCTCGCGCTTGTTTCCTCGGCTCGCATCAAGGTGTAGGCTTTGCCACTTCTCTTTGCGCTTGCCGTCTGTATCGTACAGATTGATGACCGCATACCACTTTTTATTTTTCTCGGTCAGGTGTCCTGTGATTCGTTTCATTCACTCACGCTCCTTTCTTTTGAAGTTGTCCTTCGGGTTCTCGGGCAACACCAACACTATCACAACCATCTTCATAAGTCCAGAGATTATTCGGGACTGTCGGGGACGGTGTCTGATAGTTTCCTGCGTTGGTTAAAAACTCAACCAAACATACCTTCGGCACAATAATTTTCTTGCCCTGCTTGATGCTACTGATACGGCCTTCTTTGATAAGACTGTAGACCGTGTTCTTCCCAAACTGTAACAGCCTTACCACATCCGGCACGGTCAATACATCGGGTTCGTTTTTAAACATTTTGAAATAATATCTGTGACTCATGAAGATTCTCCTTTCGTTTTTTCGATATTTTGAGTATTAAATGGGTGGTGGAATAATTTCCAAAGGTAGCACATTTGCGGCGCTAATCGCAAAAAGGTAGCACACCTGTAATTTGATTTGTGAATAGCCCACAAAGCCCCTAACTGTCGGCATTGCCGTCCGATGTGAGTCGGAAAGGTGGCGATTTGCGGCACCTTTCCTTTCTCCTGCTTTATTTTCATCCAAGTGTGCTACCACTACGGCAGAAAAGAAGAAAGTGAGCCAAAGTCTTCAATTCTCCTAATTTACGCTCTTGCATATTAGATGCTTATATATTCTTTATTCTGTTGTAAGATTACTGGGTTTTGTTCTATGGGTCTTGTTACTGATAAGAAGTTTCGAACCTACCCAACCGAGATTTATTCGCTATTGATTTTTGTCAGATCAACAACATGATAGAGGTTTGAAGTTTTACTGCCGTCAAACCGCGTTCGTGTAATCTTTCTAATCAATCCAATGTCTATTAAACTATTGAGTGCTACGTCCACCGTTTTTTTGTCGATCTGACATTCTTTTGATATTGTTCGCCTTGATGGAAAGCATGTGTGCTTCTCAATATCAGCGTGTCGTAGCAGACAACAGTACACCGCAAAATCACGCGGCTTGAGTTTCCATTCAAAGATACTGTTTGCCACTATAAAGAAATCTTTTCTCAGGCTTGGTATTTTAATCATTTGCGTTCTCCTTTCAAAAAACAAAGACCACTCACAATGAAACGATACGTTTCTTGTAGGTGGTCTTTCTGTTAGTATTTGATTTTAGATACAGTGACCCCTTGGAATTGCATAAGAGTCACATAAAAATTCTTTGTTCTTTTTCGTTTCGCATAGGGAAATAAGGAAAGTGCTGTTAATATAGTCAGTGCTGAAAATGGGTTGCTGTGTTAAACGAAGGATGTTTGGTTTCTCGCAACATCTATCTCTTGGATTGTACCGTGAGAACGAGAGAATCATATGTAACAAACAGGTTTAAGTTTCACCCTGGCCGTCCACATCTCATATGCCTATGAGCTGCTATGCAGAAGTATCATCATACCAATCGTGGGTCATCGCAAACCGAAAAAATGTTGTCGATATTCCGGTTCGGCACATACGCTTTATCGCTCGCTCACTTGTTTGAGGTCTTGGCGGCGTTGACCATCTTTGCTTCCCTGTTAAGGCCACGACGGCTTTGTACCCGACATCCTTTTTTATTCAGTTGTAAGCACCATTTTTCCTTGGTGCAACTTCATTATAACAACCAAAAAACACCTTGTCAACACCCCGAAAACCGCATAGCATCAAGGGTTCCACCAAAATGACGTCCATTATTTCCACTTAGTATTTTTCGTTCTTTTGAGTGTTTTTTAGCAGTAAATATTCTACGAAAAAATTTTTAAAAAAATTTTTTCAATCACTATAATTTTGGCGTTTTCGGGCGTTAATTTGCCCCACGTTGCAATTAAAAAGAAAAGGCGAGTGTTTACTCGCCTGAGCAAACACCCGCCTTAAATCGCCTTGTTTTATATTGGTTTTCACATTAAATATTCGCATATGTCAAATACTACATATCATATTCCTTATAACTTTATTGTTTAATTTGCAATAAATTTGTCTAAGCCTTTTACATTGGTCATCAAGATGCATACATTCATTATAAATTATACTTAATAAAAAATAAGTTTCGGGAATATCTGCACCACAATTTTTAGCAAAAGACAATTTATCAACGGTTTTATGGTACTGTGTTATAAATTCTTGCTTATGTTCTTCGGACAGTTGTTCACATGCTTTTTTCTCAATTAGTATTCTTAATCCACAACATGCTAATGCAATATCATACTGTCTATCATTTCTATAGTTGTCTAATTCCAATAGTGCAGATTCTCTAAAACTTACGGGTGTTTTTAGTGGGGTTTCAATTCCAAGGGTACTTAAATATGTTTGCGCATCTGTTGTATCTTCAGAATAATGCAAATAATTACTTGAGATGATGTCATACGCTTCTTGATCTGTTTTTTTGCAATTGTTTCTATCTTTCAGCATATTGTTGATTTTATATTTATTGGATTGTGTTGGTACCTTACTTAAATATACTACATTTTTTATTGAAAAAGAATATGTATTAAAATACATAGGGTCTAAGTGAGTTAATAATATAGGGTATATTTCTCGTCCTGATGCTTTAAAGGTTTTTATAAACTTGGTTAAAAAATACTGAGCCGCAATTAAGTTAGCATCATCTAAATAGTCGAAAATTTCGTCAATTACCAAAATGCATCTGTTTTTCCTTAATTGCTTTTTAGCTTCAAAAAGATGACCCACAAAACATAATACATCTCGCTCACCATTTGAAATTTGATCTGCTTTTGGAAACTCAATTATAAAGCTGCCGTTTTTCTGAGAAGCTTTAATAGTTTTCCATGTGCAATTAAGCAACTCTAACATTTCGTTAATTTCTTGCTTATCAGATAAATAAGCATAATATTTGCTTATATCATTAATTCTCGCTTCATTACTTTTGCAAATTATTGATAGTTGGAAAAGATTTATTAATTTTTCTACTAAAGAAAGCTCGGTAAAATATAGATCAAGTTTAGAAATCAACACTTCAACTTGCAATATTTTTTCTACCTCAGAAATACTGGAATAATTATTATTAACAAGTGTGTTTTTGGTGCCCGAAACACTATTGATTTCTTCAATTAACTTTTGGAATCGTTTTTCACTCCTCACATTATGTAAAGAAAGAATATCTCTTTTACATTCATTAATCAACAGAACAAAATTTGGGTTTTTTAATAATTCAGAATAGTTTATTAACAGTTTAGCAACAGAGTTACCAAAACGAGATTTAATATTGGTAAAAGAATAAGTATATTCTTTTTTTGAGGGTACCGTTTTATAAAGCACTATCGGATCAATAACAAGTGAAGATTTTGCTCTTGAAAATCCGCCAAAAGAAACATTGGTTGCTTTGGATTTAACTTGTCCCTTTATGGTGAATACACTAAATTCATCACTAATTGTATTGGTAGTTTTGTCTGCATAATAAGAACATCCATTCTCATCACGTATGGTTAATTGGGGTTCCTTTGAAACATCGTTCTTGTATAAATTTTCTTCAGCAACATCTATTTTTTGAGCCTTTAAGGAACTGAATGCTGTGGCAATAGAGGTTTTCCCAAATCCATTTGGTGCTACTATAATAATAGGATTATTGGATGGAATATTTAATTCAAATTCTTTTGATTCTATTCCTCTAATGTTTTCTATTTTAATTTTTGATATACGCATAATTTTCCTCGCTTATTGGGTTTCATTTAGTTAATAGTATATCACATTATTATAGAATAAACAATTGATAATCTTAAAGTCCTGGTGAATATAATTTTTGTCCACCATAATCCTTGTCGCTCATTAGTATGCAAATATAAACGGTTATAATCGCACCAGTGAATTATCGGCGTTTTCGGGCGTTACTTTACCCCACGTTGCGATTAAAAAGAAAAGGTGAGTGTTTACTCATCCAAGCAAACACCCGCTTGATCTTTTTATAAAGTTCAATATCGATCGTTAAGCGTAGCCGATATAAATATCGTAGCAGTTGTTACCTGTAGTTTCAGCCCATATCCACACGTCAGTAATGTCCTCGTCCTTTGCATAACGATTCAATCGGCTTATGATATCCCGTTCAAGATATATACATTGACTATTTGCACCAATTGGGTTATCCCAACAACTCACAGCAGCGCTATCCAGTATCAACCCAACACTTATAGCGTACTCCTTGGCAAACGTTATCCAATAATAGATATCAAACTCAGGTTGTGGAGTTTCTGATTTCGGTGTAATTTCCTTTATTGGTTCGGTTACTGTTCTTTCGCTTTCCGTATGCTGCGATGTTATACTTGGTGTTGTTACAACTGTTTGAGAAGTACTGTTTTTCTCTGATGTATTTGTTGTTTCAGAAGGCGTTATTTCTTCTGTTGACTTTACCGTTATCATCGGTGCGGTAGAGGGTGGCTCACATGCTTGTTCTTTGTTCTCAACGCAAACTGTTTCTTTTTCTGTCGGTGCTACTGACGTTACAGTCGGTGTTTCTGTTATTGCCGTTTCCGATACAGTTGTCTGTGGACTTTCGGTATGCGGTGGTGCGGTGGCGACACCGCATCCTACCATACTGATGAGCACCCCACAGCAGAGAAGAAGGATAATGAGTTTTCTCATATATCCTCAACCTCCTCCAGTCCTTGCATCACCTCTGCCATTATACGAGTGGCGAGGATAAATCCCGAACTGAATGCCTCACGCTCGGTGATGCATGATAACTCGCTTGTGCAGTCTTTGAATTTTTCAAAGGTTTCTTTTTGCTTCTCCGTAAGCCCCGAGTTTAGGTCTTCTTCGTTTTTGCATATCAGTTTTACAAGTTTGTCCACGCGTGTGCCTTGCTTAATGTACCTTTCGTGCGGACTGATGTTACCGTAATATAAATCCTCAAGCGTTGTCATTTCTGCACCCCCTCATAAGAGAAGAGCGGCTCTACACCAATCGGTGCAAAGCCGCTCTTTTTGATTGTATTTTCTTTTCGTGCCATATCAGCACCTCCTTTGCAGTACAAACATATACCACAAAGGTTTTCATAAGTCCAGAGAATTAATCTCTTAAATAAATAAAAGACTGTGGAGCTTTTTTTATTCCTAGAGACTCTAATGTAAGTGAATTTTCGTATTGTATTACGTTGCCTAAAATATAAGCACTTGCTGTCTTTCTGCTTTTGAAATATTTGCGGTATTTTTCTCTCGTTATCCCTGCAAAAGTCTTTGTTTTCTCCCATAAATCCGTTGGAGATGTTGTGATGGTTCCGGTCACTTCTACTTCACCAACCACCTTCATAACAGGATAAGTTGCATATAACACAATACTATCAACAGTTTCTTTTGCTAATTTGTGTCTAAATTCAAAGCGCTTGCTTTTATTAAGAATTCTATACACATACTCCGGTTTAACTGATAATAATATTTTCATTTGTATGTGTCTCCTCAATCACTTTCATAAACTGTTCTTGCGTTATTTTTGTAAATCCTCTTGGTGCAGATCCCACGTCTTTTATGACACCCAATTCAATAAGACGTTTTAAATTTAAAGGTTTAGGAAATGAATACGCATATAAGAATTTAACAATAAACGGTCGATTATATCTGTTATAGTTCCACTGTTCCAAAAGTTCTTCGTTTGTAAATACGCTTCTACTTCGACACTGATTTATAAATTCATCAGGCGTAGTAATGTTAGTACGCACTCCCTCAACAATACCTAATGTTGTGACAACGCTTTTGTGATATCCACCCGTCCTATAAAAAACTATGATATCTCCAGGTTTTATATTTCTTTCAAAGGAGCGACAAATATACACTTTACTTATAGCATTGCGATATGATTCTTGTTCTTCGAAGGTTCCAGGATTTTCAGTGGTAAGAATAGAATCCGGCAATAAAGACGTGTGATATTGTGGATATATTGGCACTAAAAAAACATTCCTATCAGCATCAATAAATGGATATGATTTTTTATAATCACTCCCGTTAATTATGGGGGTCATGCTTTTAACATAAACATTTTCTACACCAGAATTTGTCGTTTTTATGCCGTGCTTATAAAAACCATATTCTTCTAATAATCTTACCAGTCTTTTTTGTTCAATTGTCTTTTCAAAAATGGTAACATAGATTTCATCGACTTTCAATTTAAGAGCATTATCAATGATTATTTTGATAAAACGCTCACCTATACGGTATCCATTCAAGGTCACCTTTAAAGTCCCGATTTTCAATCTTTTTTTAGGTTTAAAAACCGGATCAATATCCATATAATTTTCGCTTTCAGTCTCCGACTTCAAATACAAGAAAGCTCGAATTTCTCCGTTATCTTGACAAATGTAAGCTGTTTCATCGGCTTTGCGAACGAACCACTTTTCAAATCCATCATAATCTTGTTTAAAACTATCAAAAAATGAATCATTAATATTTATGTTTCCGAAATATTCTTTTTTTACAGATTGAATTTTATAATCAACAAAACTAGGATTTTCAACAAGACACTTTTCAATAAAAGAATCGATAAAAAAGATTTTGTTAGATATCCCAAGTTCTTTAGCTTTTGCGTGAATTAACTTATCTTCAGTTATTAATAAATCAACTCTTTCGCAAAAAACTTCATTTAACAAAATTGTATCATTTTTATCGTTTTCCGTGCGATCAATTTTATTTGTAACAGCCTCCACTTCTGTGCAAATTGCAGAAGTGGTTTTTAATAAGCAATAACTTTCCAGCTTCCTATTAAAAGAAAAGACAACTGTTTTATCCGCAAACTTTGAAATTTCTTGAACCGTTACAGGATGAACACATTTATCATATTTTAATTTATCAAGCCATCCAAATAGAACGCCAATATCATCGTGTATCACTTTATAATTCTCTCTATGAATTATAATATTAGTATCTAATAATGCTTTCATGATTAACCTCCTAATCTTTGGATAAGATTGAAGATGAAGTCGTATAACACAGATAAAAGACCTGCTACGACTATATATACTAAAATAGTTTTCCAATTACACTTACTAACCTTTGTTTTTACGAACATAATACAATTTTCAATTAATTTCCCTGTCTGTTGACTTGTAAACTTCCAATGATATGCCACAATATTCTTCTTGCCCATATTAGAATAATAATCTTTCCATGTGCCTTTTTCCAATTCACGAGCAGTTGGAGAAATAGATGAGTATTCCAAATCAACATACGATTCTGTCAAAAGCAAAAAGTGAACTTTTCCTATTTTATAACTCACACCTTCTCGCATTTTCTCTAACAAAGACGATGGCAAACTACGATAATCATTAAACCTGAAATCTATTGCTTCCGTGATCGATATTGCGCTTTGAAACAGCACATTATCAGGACTATATAATTTTATAATATTTTTAAATCCTTTGCTGTTAATACGAAATCTAAAATATTCGGTGGTGTCCGAAACCTCTAATTGTTTTGGGCGCTCAAATGAAATCAAAGATCCATCATATTTGTTTTCAACGGTTATATCATTTTGGATATCCAAGCAATATACGTTTAATTTTAAATCTTGTTTTGCATTTGACACGTGCAAAACCTTGCTTTGAGCGCCTTGTGAAATTTCACAGTCCTCATTAAAAACAGTGCATAACATTTTGGTGTCTTTAAGATGTTCTGCTAAGTCAACGATATCGGTTTGCTTTACTTCCCATGGAATATAAAAATTCACTTTAGAATAGCCTTTGGGAGCATAAATTTTTATGCCCACATCTAAAGAAACAGGCTGTGCTTTGCGGTTATGTATATTCCATAGATTAAAATGGATATCCGCAGCGAAGTCATCTTCTTGTGCACCTTTATCAAACCACAACGCAAAACTATTCATATTTTTTCACCTCTACATAATGTTGAATTGTCATTTTTTCCATAGTGCAAAAAACTTATATTATTATGCTCCTCAAGCCATTCGTCGTACTTTTTTAAGCCCTCGTCAGTTCTGTCAACTAAATTTATCACAAACTCCAAGCCCCATAATGCAATGATGAAATATAAGTGGCCACACAAAACCTCATTCCCGTTTTCGTCAAAGTTGGATTTTTCCTTAATCATTAGAAAATCTGATTCATGAATTATTTGATATGAAGTTTCTTTTGTGAAATAATGTTCTGCGTCTATATCATAGATTCTCCTTACTCGGTAAGGCCAAACTTCGCCAATATTAAAGCGAACATAATTTCGCATATTGTCCAACTCTTTATTAGTCAAAAGATAATCTATCCATTCTGGATCATCAATAATTTTCAAAGCAAGTGCCTCAAAAGCAATTTTTGCAATAAAACGTGAAGTCGTTCGCGATAATTTTAATAATTCTCCGTCATCATAAGCTGGGGCAAACATTACACCTTCTTCAATATTTCCGTCTATACTTACAAGTTCTAAACACGGAGGAAAATCACCTTTGGGTTGGATTCTTTCTATTGAGATTTTTTTACCATTTAGAAAAGCATCGATAGCAGGGATTTTCCCATTTTTATTGGGGACTTTTTCGTAAAATCTAAGCCGTTTGATTTCTTTCATATCAAAAAATGGCTGTTCGATTTTTCGAGAAAAATAATTATTGCATTGATCGCAAACAAACCCAGACGGGAGAACTAATTTGGTATTCCCTAATGTTTGAGGTATAATATGTTCTACACTTTTTGATCCAGTTGAATCGCTTTTACAAAATAAACATTTCAATAAGAATTCTCCTAAGTGTTAAATTAAAATACCATCACAGTGATCAACCTCATGCTGAATTATTTGCGCAGGCCAACCGGTAAAGGTTTTGATGCGAGTTTGAAATTCAGCGGTTTGCCATTGCACTTTAATGGTTTGATAGCGCTTGCAGGGACGGGGACCACCGAGCAGAGAAAGGCAACCTTCTTCGGTATCATAAGGTCCCGATTTCTTGATAATCTCAGGGTTAAGCATAGTCATATATGTACCTTCATTATCAAATACAATAATGCGCTTGCGCACACCGATCATATTCGCCGCCATACCAACACAACCGTCTTTATTGGCTATCAACGTATCCAGTAAATCCTGCGCCACTTGCAAATCTTCTTTTGTAGCCACCTCCGACTTTCCGGCAAGAAAAATCGGATCGTACATAACTTCTTTAATCATTAGTTAACATCCCAAATCTACATTAAAATCAATTTTTCGCTTTAATGAGTTAATAATATTTTCTAATCTGAACAATAAATCATCATAGGTCATAATATCGGCTATGTGTTTATATTGTCTTTTTATAAGTTCGAAATCTTCCTGTTGTTCACGGTTAAATTCATTGCTTCTACCGGCAAGCAAAATACCTTGTGGATTTACAAATTTAACCGCCATACCCTCAGGCAGAAACTTTATCAACTTTTTCGTTACATCTTCTTGTGCTTTATAAGATGAATTCAAACAATATATGTATTTTTCAATTTGTTGAACAGCACCGGAAATTTCTCTTGTTGCAACATAATTATTTCTATACTGTGTTAACACACGAACATCAGCCTTCTTGATTTCCAAAATATCAACAAAGCCATTTGCATCCACCAATAAGAAATCAGGTTGCTTGTCATACTTGCCGCCATAAAATTTGATTTCACGAGCGCAACAAATGTACTTGGGATATAATAATTGAAGAATATTGTGTATCTTTTTTTGCCATTGTGGTTCATCTATCGCCTCATATCGATCAAGCATTTCTTTTAATTCTTGGTAAGCGACAGTAAACTGCTCTAATTCAATTTGAACGTTATAGTCAGATAAAGAGGATGAAGGCGCAATATAGCTTCTATTTCTTAATTCGATAAATTTATCATATATCGCTTCGTATTTATCGCATTCGGGGAAATAGTCTTTTATTATGCTGGCAATCCTCTTATGGGCATACTTGTCCAATTCGGCAGTTTTAGGGAATTTGCTTATCAAATTTTCAAAAGTTTCTTTGGAGATACCGTTATGTGCTTCCCAATCCCCACCTATGTAAAAATCACGCTCAATTACTTCGTCGATTTTTCGAATAATCGATATATTACGATATGCGGTGAACATCTGAGGCTTCAATTTAATTTCATTACCAATGTAGAAAGTATTCTTTGTGTCAAACACCTCAGAATCAAGTTTGGTATATGTTTCGCCAATCGTTCCAACATAGAAACGTAATGTTTCTTCCCAATCATCCTCTTCTTCAACATCCTCACACAACAAATTTTTTGTCACAAAAAATGTGTGCTTTATTGGAATACAGTCACCGTTGGAAAGTTTTTTAGTTATATCGTCTATCCCCATAGCAGGAGCATAACAAAGAATCAACTTTTCTCCTGAATATTCAAATGATATTGATGCCATTGCAGACTCCTTACATATAATTTAAAAATGTCCTTTAAAGTAAATATTTCTTTGGCTAGTATCAGACTTGATTAATGTTTTTGCTCCAGAATCAAATGTTTTTATCCTATTCCGAAGAATCTTTCAAAGAAGGTTTTGAATTTTTCAATAACACTCTGCTTCTTTTCGGCCCTGTTCCCACCGCCAAAGCGAGAAACAGGCGGCATCAGTTTGTCGATGTCGGTGCCGATAGTTTTTAATGCGCCGTCACGGAAGGAATTATCCATAAACTTTCTTGTTTCTTCTGGCTTAAGCTTTTCTTCTTCAATAATACGATTTAGTTCTTTTTCTTTCTCTTTTGCCACATATTCACGCCACTCAGCAAGAACATCATCAACCTCGTTGATTCCGGCGATAAAGTTCTCAATAAGTGCCTTTTTACTACGAAGTTCGGGGCTTGACTCAACAGCACGTTTAATGGAGATAAGAACTTCTTTATCTTCACAGTGTGTATCGTGATACTTTTTGACAAGCAAAAGAATATAGTCAATATTGATTTCAATTTGCTTAACGAGCTCAATTTCAAAAACGATGTCATCGTTAATATTTTCTTTTGTAGCATCTTCACGATGCTTTTTCCATTCATCTCTAAGATCTTGATATCTGCCAAGATAATCTTGCAAATCTCGATCAGAAAGAACATCATTACCAATAAAATCATCAAAAGACGTAAGTAAGTTTCTCATTCTCAAGATCGCACCGAAGAGAGAAATAAAATCTTTTTGATTCTGCTCCCCGATAATACGAGGCTCAGTTAACGGGAACATAGATGTAAGCTCATTAATCAATTCGACATATCCTTGTTTGTGTACACCATCTTTATCATTATATCCGTAGTAATAGTCATGATAAGGGCGCAACATTACAATTCCACTGGCGTTTTTATCACCAAAAAGCGAAATTGCACTGTCGGTACGCTTCTGAAGATTACGGAAACAAACTATATTACCGAATGTTTTTATAGAATTCAATATACGGTTAGTTCGTGAATACGCTTGAATAAGTCCATGCATTTTAAGGTTCTTATCTACCCATAATGTATTAAGAGTAGTTGCATCGAAACCGGTCAAGAACATATTTACAACGATCAAAAGATCAATTTCACGGTTCTTCATACGAAGCGAAACATCCTTATAATAATTCTGAAATTTCTCGCTTGAAGTATCATAGTTTGTCTTAAAGGTTTCATTGTAATCCTTGATCGCTATTTCCAAGAATTCACGTGAAGAAGCGTCGAGCGCATCAGTATTTTCAGAATTTTCTTCATCTAAAATCCCGTCGGAATCTTCTTCGTTTGCTCCATAGCTATAAATCAAAGCGATTTTGAGTTTCTTTGTAGAATCTTCTTCCATTTGCTTTTTGAACTCATTATAATAGAGCTTTGCCATTGGAACTGAAGCGACTGCAAAAATGGAGTTAAAGCCACTAAGCCGTTGCTTTTTCTTAATTTCTTCAACAGCTTCTTTAGCTCCTGCAGATGCTACAGAAGAAATATTCGTCAACACATTATAGGCATAAGTTTTTTCGCCTCTATATGTTTTCTGATTAAAATGCTCAAGAATGTATTTTGTTACTTGAGAAATGCGAGCCGGCGCCATATACGCCTTTTCTCGGTCAATATCCCACACTTGATCGTCAGGAATATCATCATTTTTATCCATTGTTTTGATAAAATCAACACGAAAAGGAAGAACATTTTTATCGTTAATAGCATCAACAATGGTATAGGTGTGAAGCTTATCACCGAAAGCCTGCTCAGTGGTTTTGAGGTTAGGATTTTTACCAACACCTGCGTTGATTGCAAATATAGGAGTGCCAGTAAAACCAAACAAATGATATTTTTTGAATCTTCTCGTAATGGTAATATGCATATCACCGAACTGGCTACGATGACATTCATCAAAAATAATTACAACACGCTTATCATAGACCTCATGTTCTTGATTCTTCTTGATAAATGTTGCAAGTTTTTGAATAGTCGTAATAATAATGCGAGCGTTCGGATTTTCTAACTGCTTTTTCAGAATAGCTGTAGAAGTATTACTGTTAGCAGCACCCTTTTCAAATCGGTCATATTCTTTCATCGTTTGATAGTCAAGGTCTTTACGGTCAACCACAAATAACACTTTATCTATATATGAAAGACGAGATGCGAGCTGTGCAGTTTTGAATGAGGTAAGAGTTTTACCGCTTCCGGTAGTATGCCAGATGTACCCGCCGCCCTTTGTTTTTCCATACCATTTGTAGTTGTCGGCAACTGTTATGCGTTCAAGGATTTTTTCTGTTGCAACAATCTGATAAGGGCGCATTACAAGAAGCATATTTTCTGAAGTAAATACGCAGTATCTTGTCAATATATTTAGAATTGTATGTTTAGCAAAGAATGTTTTAGTAAAGTCAATCAAATCAGGGATGATACGGTTATTTGCATCAGACCAAAACGAGGTAAATTCAAAACTATTGCTCGTTTTTTCTTTTTTTACCTTGCCAGAGTTTGCGTCTTTAATAGCATTGAAGCGAGTACTGTTAGAATAGTACTTAGTGTTTGTGCCGTTAGATATGACAAAGATTTGTACATATTCAAACAATCCCGAAGCAGCCCAAAAACTTTCTCTTTGATAACGATTGATTTGATTGAAAGCTTCACGAATTGCCACACCACGGCGTTTTAACTCAATATGCACAAGCGGCAAACCATTTACAAGAATTGTCACATCGTAACGGTTGTCGTGTGTGCCTTCAGTAACAACATACTGATTGATAACTTGTAGTTTATTGTTATGAATATGTGTCTTATCGATCAAAGAAATATTCTTCGTAGAGCCGTTATCACGATGTAGCACTTGAACATGGTCGTCTTGAATACGACGAGTTTTCTCAACGATACCATCATTCTGCCCGGCAATGCAATTATTAAAGAACTGTTCCCACTCACTATCCGTAAAGACATAATCATTAAGTTCTTCAAGCTTTTTGCGTAAATTTGCAATCAGGTCTGCTTCTTTATGAATCGGTAAATATTCATAACTTTGCTCGCCAAGAAGTCGAATAAACTCCTTTTCTAGCTCCGTCTCGCTTTGATATGCATCCGCACGTGTAGAATTGGATTTATATTCAGTAACAACAGTGCTTTCGGTTGTTTGAGCAATAATATTGTAATAACTCATTTGGAGTATGCCTCCTTATTTCGCTGATTTTTCTATACGATCTCTTATATCCGTTAATTTCTCGCCTTTGTATAAGAACCACAAAGTTCCCTGAACGGGATGATCAAAACCTTTAAGTTTTTGCGCAAGAGCAGAAACTGAAGTGGTCTCACCATCGTATTCAATACGCCGGTCATCGACAACGATTGCCTTTATATCGCTGTTTTCGATAAATGTAAGTTCGCTACCTACGGGAATATTGCAATCACTAAAACGGAAAGGGCCTCTACGGGCAGTTTCGCGCACTTCATTAGCAATTTGCTCATCTAAAATCTCGTGACCTTCGGGAGTGAGGCGTTGAAGCCTATCTTCAGTTCCGCTGATTTTTGCTATACATTCAAGGAGACCGTAAGCATCTTCTGCAGACATAGCATAAAATTCTTTTACTCTTTCCTTGCCATCAAAGTTTTCAATAGTTCTAAGGTCAGGATTGAGATTATCAATCAATTTATGTAATTCTTTGTCAGTTAGTTTGCTTTCAACCTTATACACCGCATAAACACGAAAAGCAAAAGGAATTGTTTCGCTACGATTGAGTTGTTTCAGCCTCTTTTCAATATCTTGGGCATATCCAATCTTAACAAAATCGGGAAAAGATGGATTTGTCAAGATATAAATAACACCAAATTTTTTATCTTTAGTCATTGTTGTTCTCCTTTATTTCGCTAAGTTTTGAAAGAAAGATGATCGCATCGAGCCAAAGCAAAATTTTTAAGAAATCATATTTGGTATAATCTTTTCGTGTGCGACCGTGTACTATCCAATGCCTGTTTATTGTCTCAGGTTCATTTTCCGAAAACCTCGAATCGCCAAAAATAGAATCTTTGAGTGAGTTTACAGAATTGTATATACACAAAGTTTTTCGGTCAATATCATTTAATTCAATTTTATCACTGAATTTACTTTCGATTACTTCAATTCGTTTTTTGAAGCTTGTACTATTGATCATATTAGAAGTGTCAGCAAGCACACCATCAATTATGGAAAAAAGCCCAACGCACGCAAGGTGATAGTACGCTCTTTTGTAAGTTTCTAAAATTTGAAAATACAGTTCTTCGTAGTTTTCGATTAGTTTAGATTCTTTACATCTTTCAATTAAACCCTGCATTTTTTCTTCGGCGTTATCGAAATAATACTTTTGAATCAAATTGTCAACATCTGAGGAATTATATATCTCGTTGGCAAATTCACTAGTTAAGTTATCCGTAAACACAATTTCCTTAGTAGCAAGTTTGTCGGTTGCAACACACCATACTCCAAAATCTGCAAACGCCAAAAGGTACATTGAAATAGTTTCTTCATTATCCTGATACCATTTGTGGCAAACTTCCAACACCTTTACAAATTTCTCAATAAATTTTGTTGCACCCGAGAGAATCGTTTTAAAACTATAAGACTCATCCATTTACGAAAGCTCCTTGAAAGTCGACAATTTATCCCGATAATACTCGTATTGTTTTTGCCTTGCTTCAATTTCTGCGGGAAGACCTTTGTATATATCATTGCACAAAGAGTCCAGACGATCTAAAATTGATACAATACGTTTCTGATCGTTAATTTGGGGTACAGGGATTACTAGGCTTCTAACAAAGGACATATTTGCCATAGCTAGTTTGGAACCTTGAGTCAAAGCAGAAAACTTTGGATAAAGCATTTGACAGGAATAGTACACAAACGAGGGATCGAGTTGATCCAAGTTAATAGGATAGATACCGGCAATATTTTGATTAATAGTTGCTTCGAAAGGAAGAAACGCTACGCGACCAATGGTGGCTCCAACCAAAGCAATTAATGTAGTATCCTTCTTCATGAGTTTTGCAGAAGAATTGTTTAATCCAAGTTCTGTAATAAAATCTGTTACTTCATCTACAATTTTTTTGTCCTTGCATACTGTAGAACCTAGCCATTTTATAGTACCGTTCTGCCAATATAATGGATTTTTTCTTGACGGAGTTCCCCCAGACTGCACGGTGCAGACATCTCCCAATTGAAACATAGGAACCGTATCGTCAAATGTCATTAGTTCATTACGATAGTATTCATATTGTTTTCTTCTTGCTGTAAGCTCTGCTGTAAGCTCTGCTGTAAGCTCTGCTGTAAGCTCTGCGAAATTATCAAGTATCCTGACAATTTCAGCCTGTACTGGAATGGGTGGAATCGGTATAGATACCCTTTTCATCTTATCTTTAGAAACATTAAATCTTGTAACACCACTGGCAGTTTTTCCGATTTGGATTCTTAATGCTTCCGAGCGGAACATGTGTTTTAAAAAATCAGGTAAAAACAAATTAATGTCATTAAAACGATACCCCATGCAGAAGCTGTTTAAATACAGTTTTTCATCAGTATGTTGCGTAAGTACCGATGAAACACCACATTCGTCAGGTGTTTCTGAAGAACCGGTGAATAAAACATCTCCATATTGTATTGTGTTTTGCTTTTCGTTTTCTCCTATTTTTACAGTTTCTGTAACATCCAAATTTAGAGCGGGATTGGAATATACATTCATATATGTAATAAATTTCGCATTACCGTCAGTAAAATCGTCTTTAGATTTACCACTAAGGCCACCGTAAAAAGAACCCAATTCTCCTAAACTTTTATACGGCACACCATTTGGACAGTATTCAGTTATAAGTTGTTCGAGTTTAGTCATCAGGACACCTCATCTTCTTCAGGCCAGCCGAGAGCTTTTTTAGCATCTTTGAATTCTTCCTTGTTACGAACATTTTCAAGAATTCCAATTACAAGCCTATGTAATGGTTCGAATTTTTTAAGTCCAAGTTCCTCATCAAAATCTCCGTGAACGACATTGCTAAGTTCTTTGAATAGTCGTTTTCCATTCTTTGAAAATTCTACTGGAATAATGGAACATTCTGCATCTACCTTTTCTAGCAAAGCAGAAAAGTTCTTTGGATTTCCACCTTCATACTTTTGATATTCGATTTCCATTGAATCTGCAGCTTGAACTGTAACCATTTCAAATATTTTTCTCAAATATACAATAGCACCGGCACCGAGTTCTTCTCTATATGCTTGTTCCGCTTTGTTCAACAAAGCATCAAACTGCCCATACCGTGTATTATTGATTCTGACTGTGCTGGACAACTTTTCACTTCTTTTTAAAATACGCACTTTTGGCGTTAAAGACGTTATATCATCTTCGCAATCAACCAAAAACCATGCCTCCACATTTGAACCGCAATTACACGACATTACGCAATCTATACTAATCATATTTTTGTTTACAAAAATACATGAAAGCTTTCCTTCCGAGTAAAAAGTGCGCAAATCGTCGCAGGTTTCGCAAAAATAATTCAATGCTACAGTTCCAACATCAAGGTCAACCTTTTGACCAAAATTGCCTTGCTTACCAACAAGAAAACCATCAACAGTTTCATAAGACAACTTTGGCGGTTTAGATAAAACGTTAGAAAGACGCATTATACTTACCCCTCAATTTCTTTAATAATTCTGTCGATTTCAGCTCTTAAAACGGCTTCTCTTTCAACAATTTTCTGTATTTCAGAATTAAGCTCTTTAATGTCAATAACTTCTTTGGTGTTCTCTTGTTCTACATAAGTAGATACAGACAAGTTGTAATCTTGTTCTTCGGAAATTTCTTTGTAATCTACAAGTCTCGAAAAATAAGGATCATCTGTTCTACTTGAGAAATGCTCAACTATTTTAGTGATATTTTTGTCGCTTAATTTATTGTTGTTTGTTGCTTTTTCAAATTCGGCAGAAGCATCAATAAATAATACTTTGTTATCTGCTTTGGACTTTTTCAGTACCATGATACAGGTGGCAATAGGTGTTCCAAAGAACAAATTGCTTGGCAATTGAATTACACAATCTACAAAGTTATTATCAATCAAATACTTGCGAATTTTCTTTTCTGCTGCACCACGATACATAATACCAGGAAAACATACGATTGCTGCCGTACCATTTGTTGCAAGCCAAGAAAGTGAATGCATAATAAATGCAAGGTCGGCCTTAGATTTAGGCGCAAGAACGCCTGCGGGTGCAAATCGAGGATCGTTAATCAAAAGCGGATTATCAGAGCCTGCCCATTTAATGGAATATGGTGGATTCGAAACGATAACTTCAAAAGGTTCTTCATCCCAATGTTCGGGAGAAGTCAATGTATCTTCGCAGGCAATATTAAACTTATCGTAATCAATATCGTGCAAAAACATATTGATGCGGCAAAGGTTATATGTTGTGATGTTAATTTCTTGTCCAAAGAAACCTTGACGAACGTTTTCTTTACCAAGGATTTTTGCAGACTTCAATAACAGCGAACCAGAACCACACGCAGGATCATAAACTTTATTAACTTCTGTTTTCCCAACAGTGGCAATTTTTGTTAGAAGTTCGGATACTTCTTGCGGTGTAAAGAATTCGCCACCGCTCTTTCCGGCTCCTGAAGCATACATGCTCATTAAATACTCGTAAGCATCACCAAACACATCTATAGTTTGGTCATGATAATCGCCGAGGTTCATATCTCCAACACCATCAAGCAACTTCAAAAGTTTTTCATTGCGCTTTGCAACGGTTGCGCCGAGTTTGTTACTGTTAACATCGTAATCATCAAACAATCCTTTGAAATCGCCCTCGCTAACATGTCCCTGCGCCGATGCTTCGATATGTTTAAATACTGATTCTAGAGTTTCATTAAGATTTTCGTCTTGAGAAGCTCTTGCTCTAACATTGCAAAATAGTTCCGAAGGCAGAATAAAAAAGCCCTTTTCATCGACAAGACCATCTCTCGCAGTTTCCGCATCAGCATCGGGCATAGTTACATAATCGAAATCAGTGTTTCCTGCTTCATGCTCGCCTTTATTGATATAGTTTGTAAGATTTTCGGAAATATAGCGATAGAACATCGTTCCAAGCACGTATTGCTTGAAATCCCATCCGTCAACGCTACCACGAAGTTCGTCAGCGATTGACCATATTGCTTTATGGAGCTCATCACGCTCTCGATTAATTCTTATATCAGCCATTTTCTTTATCCTCCAACTCTAATTTTGCAAGTTTTGCTTTTAGAAAATCTATTTGAAACAGAATATTAGTAATAATAAGCTTGTTGTCAACTTGATAAAGATCAACACTACCGAATTGTACTTGCTTGGCAATGGTCGCTGTTGCCAATTCGACATCTGTAAACTGTATTGATTTTATCTTTTCAATTGCATCACTACGGTCAAGAAAACCGGTCATTTGAAATTGATAAACGATATTTTCACGCTCGTCAATATCCTTTAAGAGTGATGGCTTATCGTATTCTCTTTTTATTGAATTGCTCATATATTCTCCTGTCTGTTATCCCTATATATCTACAAATTTCGCATTTACGAGTCCAAGGTATCAATTTGATACTTTGGAATTTTACAACTCTTCCGTCTTAAAGGTTGTATAACCTTCGTAGTAGTAACTGTGATCGATGCCTTTCATGTAGACCTCACGGTCATTGATTTTATCGGTTAGCGCAGACTTTAAGATGTGCTTAATCTCAATATCTTTAATAGGACTACGCTCCATAGCGAGAAGATAATCTTCTTTATCAACCTTACTCCAGTCAACAACCATTCCGATCTCTTTCTTCATTATGCAGTCGAGCCATATGCGTGTACTTCTACCGTTACCTTCACGGAAGGGGTGAGCAATATTCATTTCCACATACTTCTCTATGATCTCATCAAAGGTGGATTGAGGCATCTTATCGATGTTTTCAAGAGCTGCCTCAAGATACATCAGAGGAGCGAAGCGAAAATTACCTTTTGAAATATTAACTGTACGCATTTCACCGGCAAAGTCATAAATATCTTCAAAGAGATATTTATGGATTGCTTTGAGAGATGCAAATTTGCCTGCTTCAAGTTTATCAAGCATGCCGTTTTCAAACAGTTCAATAGCTTTCTTTTTACTAATTTTTTCTTCAGCATCTGCAAGTTCAGGAGCAGTTGTGATTCCTAATTTATTTTCAAGCATAATCGCACCTCACATCGTTTCTTCGGGGATGAATTCCATAATATCATCTACACCGCAATTCAAGGCAGCACAAATTTTGCCGAGGGTATCGACAGTAACGTTTTCACCTTTGCTCATTTTTGTGATGGTATAATTACTGATATCCGCGACCTTGGCAAGATCTTTTTTCTTCATATCGTGGTCAATTAAAAGCTTCCATAGTTTTTTGTAACTGACAGCCATAAATACACCTCATAAAAAGATTGTAATTCGATAATTTTATTATACCACCAAAGTGTGAATATTGCAACCGTGAAATAAAGCGATAACTACATTTATTTTTGATAAATCAGCAAACTTTCCTGATAGATTTAGTTTTTAAGCAAAAGGAAACTTAAACGCAAAAAAACTCGGCTAAAATGTGAGATTCACTCATTTTAGCCGAGGTTTTCACTCTGTTGATTAAATAAATTCTATTGTTGTTTTTCAAACATCGAAAGAAATTTGTGCAACTCTTTACAATCTTCTAATTTAAAACCAGACTTTTCTTTATTATTTTGAAAACCTTTTCGTTCATCAAAATCTATTTTATCACCTGTTTTGTATGGCCGCCCATTTCTCCAATATATTGCTTTTGTGTAAATCGCAAACGATTTTTCGATTTCTTTTCTTTTTTTAATATCGTCTTCAATACATACAATAACGAATTTAAAATCTTCAAATAAATCTTTGATGTGCTGCGTATAAAGATATTCTCTTGTTGTTGGATGTGCAGGATAACTAAATACTTTTTCTCCAAAATAATTGATGTATGGTACATCCTCGGCACATTCTATCTCTTCATTCTCTAAAAGTATGTAGTCCTTTTTTATTTCTTCGTAAATGCATCTTGTCGAAGCAACTTGCAAGCAATACCATTTATTATCTGACGCTATCTTGCGTTTGCCAAACAGAGCCCATACACCGCCATTCTTATAATCATTAACATTAGCTTCTGTCACTACATCTAATCCAAACAGCTTTTCCATTTTTCAACCTCCACATTATTACATATGAATTTTACCATTTTTAATTGATATTAACAAGTCGTATTAATAAAGTTGTTCTTTGAAGAACTTTTGCAGGAGTTTGATGTGTTTATCGGACATATTTGTTATGGTATAGGCGTGGGAGCAGTAGAAGTCGATGAGCCAGGTCTTTGGGATTATCTTTGCGGTTTGGGTTTGGACAGACTTCAGATGTCCTTGGCGGAGCCAACGGTTTACGGTGTTATCAGCGTAACCGGTGGTGGCAATGACTTGTGGTACGGTGAGTGCATCGGGGACGGGTTCGAATTCCTGTTCGAGCCACGGGCGGAAGTCTGACGGCAGAGAGGAAGGAAATCCTGTTTTGAGTGGTCGTGGTTTGTGTATGTTCCCATACTTTGCCCTTGAGAACTCGGCGTAGGGTGTTACATACTTTTCGGGGTGCTTTGCCGAGTCCTCTATGTAGGTCAGCAAGTCTTCCTTCAGCACGGTATATTTTCTTGTTCTCTTGCCGGTGTTTTGGCATTTGATAAAGCCGTTGTTGAGCATCCAAGCACACTTACGTTTACTGATATGCAAAGCGCACCGCACCTGTTCGCCCGACAGCACTTGCGGTAAGCTGCTCAACATTTCTTATCACCTCGGATTGTATAACCTCTGCCTTTATCGTTTGCGGTCTTGACGAGGTAATCAATGAAGGCGTCCTTGGTGAAGATGTAACCGCCTTTGTAGGTATAGGATTCTATCTCACCGTTTTTGAGTGCGGCGTAGATTGTATTCTTGCCGACGGGCGACCACCGAGCTGCTTTCATCGGGGTTAAGATATCGGGGCATTTTTTGAGCATCTTTTCGTATGCTTCTCTTTGTTTTTCTTGGTTCATTTTTATTCTCCTTGTGTTTTCTTTGCCCGAGTGTACACAAAGGATATCACAAAAAAACGGAAAGTCCAGAGATAAAAATTTAGGTTGCGCATACATTTTATGTGCAACCTCTTTTGGACGTTTTACTGATTATGTTTAAAGAATTTTTGCATTAGTTTGATATGTTCACTGGATATTTAAGTGATAGACCGCTTTATTGATTAAAACGATGTAAAATCTATTTTTACACATTATGTGAGCCAAAAACTAAGAGCATCTTCATAATAAAAACTTTCAAGCTCATCATTTTTCATCCAAGCAACCGGAAATACGATTTTCTCAATTGATTTGTCTAATAATTTAAATTTAAAACCATTTGCTCCTTCAGAAAACCAAACCCTATATTTTTTGAGTTTAGATTCATCATAAAATGGAGGTTCAACAATTGTTCCCTTTGCATAAGTTCCTAACTTTTTAGAGTACTCTTCTGATTGATCATACTCTTCATCATCATTTGGATTATACGAGCCAATTCCAATAGACCAATTATCTATAGTTGTTGTAAATGCTTCCGTATGTTCATCAGAGTCGCAAAATTTTAATTGACCGTTAGAAAAAGAAATACTATACACAGAACCTACATTCAAATCATTAACATCAATGACAATAGCATAATTAGTCTCTATTTGTACGGTATCTAAAATGTGCTCATTTTTCATATCATAAATATTATACGGGATATCATAACTATTCTTTTTCACAGAAAAAGGTATTTTTAGTCTTCCGTGATTTACACTAAAACACCCTACCGGTGTATCTAATTGTAATATATTTTCGAAAATATATTCTGACACTTTGGTTCTCCTTACCATAACATATCTTTATTTTTTAATTCTTTTTTATTCTTAAAATTATTTCTGACCCAATTAAGCAGTTTTTCATAAGGCGGCAATTGTTTTTCATCAAATATACAATCCATATATATTTGGAATAATGGATGTCCACTTTCGGACAGACACCAAAACTTATATCCCCAACCATCGCGATATCCTCGATTACCGTTATTTATATCCCATTCCCATCCATTAGGTAAATCACGATATAGTTCGTATTTTTCACATTCTATTAGAGGTAGAAGTGAATTGATTTGTGATTCATTAAGTCTAAATCCAAAAGTTTCAACTATTTCTTCAGTTCTAATATTAATAAATTCAAATACAATTGTTTTTTGATACAGATCACACAATATATTATATCTATTTGGATTTAATGTCGCGTGGTCATATAATTCAAAACCAAATTTACATATATGTTTTTTTGCATTAAATTCACTTAAAGTATCCATTTT
Organism: Oscillospiraceae bacterium; assembly: GCA_045655125.1. Lineage (GTDB taxonomy): Bacteria > Bacillota > Clostridia > Oscillospirales > Ruminococcaceae > SIG578. The sequence goes on along the minus strand of JAZOOR010000049.1, from coordinate 16,135 downwards.
AACCTCCTTGCTTATTTACAGTATAACATATTTACTGTCCGATAAAAAGGACTTTTATTCAATTATTCCATACCCAAATAACAACCACCTAATAAACCTACTCCTCACAAACGATTAGAAACCGTTTATGAGGAATGCTATTTATAAGGTTTCTCGCATCTATCTCGCAAATTTCTCGCAAAAATTCAGATGTTTTTCAAAATCTCGCAGAATGGGTGGACATATTATAAATTTCAGGGACGGAGAGGGGCGGTGCGGCAGATACAGCCTTTTGCTCGAAATCAGTTAGGGAGCAATCCCCCGCGAGTTCGAATCTCGCCGTCTCCGCCAAAAAAGCAGTCGGGTTTTCGCCGACTGCTTTTTCTTTACTTTTTATTACTTAGCTTTTTGTATGTTAGTTCTACGACAGCCTGAATTTCGGGAGTTTATTTTTCTCTAAAACCCTTAGCATATTGTTTCCGAGAATATCGATTATCCACTGCTCAGGAATATCAATAGAAAGAAGTCTGCCCAGTTCCCATGCGACATCGTGAACTATTGTATCTGTGCCGAATACAAGGCGCTTATAATCAATCTTTTTAAGGCTTTCCTCCCAGGTGGCATCGGTTACAAATGTTCCGCAGAACTCAAAGATACAGTTATCATATTGAGGGTCCTGAGAAATTTCTTCACACTGATGTATTCCCTCGGTTTCGCCGCCGCAATGCCCGATTAAGAATATTGCATTGGGATATTTCTTAGCCACCTGCGCAATCATTTTAGGCTCGCCGTAGCCATCCATCCAGCTATGAATAAGTATATGCATATGATGCTTGTTCGCATATTCAAAAGCAGGTTTATATCTTTCGTCGGTAATAGCTACCTTAAGATATCCAGGGATTATTTTAATGCCACAGTAGTATCCGCCCTTGAAAAACTCATCAAACAGCTCTTCTGTGTAAAGCTCTGAATAAACCGGATTAAACACAAGGTTACCGCTGAAACGGTCAAGCTTATCATTGATTTTTTCTTCTACAATACGGTTTCCCTCAATAGGTTGGCCGAACAGTGCAGTTTCCGGTTGAGAAATGATTCTGTCGATACCGAACATTTTCATATCATTTTCAAGTGTTGCAATCTGACCCTCAACCTCATTTTCTTTAAGATACCAGCTGCGATTGAAGGGGCCAATATGAGTATGAGCATCAATTACAAGAACATCGTCCCTTATACCCTTGCCATTTATAAAATCCTTCCACAGACTGTTATTTATCTTATCCTCAACGCTACGGCGATTTTCATATGCCTGTTTTCTTGCCCATTCGGGCAGCAAGGAGATAAAATTATCGTAAGCGATTTTGTCTTTTTTATCCTGAGGAATATCTGCCCAGGAAAGTGCCGCTATTGAAGCACCGTTATGACCCTTAAAAGCTGTGCTGAATAAAAGACGCTCTGCACCAAGCTGCTCATTTACGATAGCGAGCGAATCGCGTGTATGCACCCACGAGGTTTCCATATACACATTTTTTGTGCGGTGCAATAGGTCAAGCACCCTTGAAAATTTCTGCCACCAGACGCGCTGAAGCACAAATTTAAGCTCAGGGTAATCGGGCGCAATCTTAGAGAGGTCCTCCATATCCTCCGAGGTCATTTCAGTAACATCAACTAAAATTACAGGCTCATATTTGCGGATACGGTCAAAAACACGGCGGTATTCTACTAAACGAAATCGGTTTGTAACAGGAAAAATTACAAGGCAGGCAGCCTTTTTATTTTCAAGGCAATCCTCAACATATTCCATCTCGCCTTTGCCCGCAAGCATAGCGGGGGTTACTGCAAGCGCAGGAATAACCCTCTCTTTTGCTCCAGGAGTGTTTTCAATGTCCTCAAACAAAAAGCGATTACCGTAAACAGGATGCAGGTCGCAGGCATTTGAATGGTATGCAACAGTCTGCCATATACCCAAACGGTCAAGATGGCTGAGCAAATCGCTAAGACTTGTATAGTCGGGCTTTCCGTAAGCGCCCATACCGTATTTACCGTTTATGTTGCAGTAATACTTGCTCTTCATACCGTTTCTCCTTAGTATAGTTTAGTAAACTTAAATTCACTGTCAATTCCCAAATCAGACAACGCTTTTTCTTTTCTCTCTGCTATTTCTTTGTCTAATTTGTCAAAATAGTTGTTACCCTCGGTATCAATATCCACAATAAAGGGGCCTAAGTCATTTACCTTAAAATGCCATGCTGCCTCTATTCTTCCAAGCTCGTCGTAGAGGTAGACATCCTGCACCTCGATAGAATCAATCCACAGATTAGGGCTTACAGAGCGGGGAGAAACGTGAACGCACTTTTTCTCCTTCATCATTTTTGCTGTTTCCTCACCCATAGTAGTTTTACCTACTATCATTTTAAGTCCCCACTGGTCTACGCTCTTAGCGCCCCACTTTTCAAAGCGGATACTTGATGTAGGCATAAAGGATACAAGCTTCCACTTGCCATTTTCTTTTATTACAATAGGGCCGTTATGGATAAGAATATTTCTGTTTTCTGTTGAAAACGGAAGTGTGTGATTTTCGTCAAATATATATTTCTGCAGACGCGAGCGGCAGGTGAATACCTCACCGCTGATATATACTGTATCGCCTAACTTTAATTTACTGACATCCTCGTCTGTAAGAGGCGCCTTAATATGATATTCTGCCATACCTTCCTCCTATCTGTCCCCAAACCACATAGGACTCTTCATAACTGTGATTTTCTCGTTTGCATCAATGCGGCTTGAAGCTCTGCGGGCAACCATACAGTTTGTGCTGGTTGCGCATGCAATACCTGCAATGTGAGTATACGCATATTCAACATTAACCGCTAAAACAGAAGTATCTCCGCCCGCTCCGAGAATTCCGATACCAAGGCTGTTTAATGCCTTATACAAATCCTCTTCTATTTTTGCAAACATTGGGTCGGGATGCCTTGAGCCTACAGTTCGCAGACAAGCAGCTTCCTTTGCAAGATTTGCCGCAACATTTGCAGTTCCGCCAATACCTATACCCAAAACAGAGGGAGGACAAACTGCACCTGCTCTGGCAGAAGCAACAAAGCTGTCAATTACAAACTTTTCAATGCCTTGGATTCCATCAGCAAATGCAACAATTCTGTGTCGGGTGCCGCCAAAGCATTCACTTCCGCCGCCCTTTGCAGCATAGGACATTTCGATAGAATCACCATCTACAAACTGATATGTAAAGTCAGGGATATTCATACCGATATTGTTGCCGGGGTCATATCCTGTCAGAGGATGCTTCATAGTAGCGCGAAGATAACCGAGTTCTGTTGCTTTTGCAACTGCTCTACGAGCCGCATTTTCAAGTTCAACAAAACCGCCCTCAAGTTCGCAGTTGTTACCCACCTTAAAGTAGAAAATGGGCCAACCGGTATCTACGCAAAGAGGGTTTTCCCTTTTTGCAGACATTTCCATACTGTTTAAGGTTGCAACTAAGCCTTTCTTGGCATCGGGATTGCTTTCCCGAGCGATTGCAGCCTCAAATGCCTCTTTTACATCGGCAGATATTTCTGTGGCACCCCTTTTAATTGTCTCAAAAAGCGCCTTTTCATAGGTTTCTGTTCTAATCATTTAATTTCACCTCTATTATTGCCGTTATAATCAGTTCCCTTGATTTTCAGCCCTTAAATCTCAATATTTGCAAGAGGGACATGCTGCTGACAGCCGTAAATATCATCATCTGCTAAGCTGCCGCTGATATTTTTTCTGGGAAAGGTTATTTTTATCGAATTTACAACGCTATATGAAATAATGTCAACTTTTTCTACATCAACACCGTAAGCCTCAGCTATTTGTTCCTTTTGAAGCCTTTCCTGTACATACTCCATATCCTCGGCAGTATTGAAAATCAGATCAAAGGTAATAAACAGCGGGCCTGCATTTTTACTGCGCAGAATTTTAGTATAATCAATAAGCTTTTTCATTACCGTACCTCCTCAATTTCAATTTTTGCAGTTTCAAGAAGCGAATCTACTTTTGCAAGGTGGAATACCGAAAATTCATATACCGCACCCACGTGAATATCAGAAGGTGAAAACGGAAATGCAAGGTTACCTGCTGTTGATTTTCTTCCCTCGTAATCGCAGTGAAGCATTCTGCTTCTTGCGAGAGCGCAAACTGTGTCTGCTATTTCCTGTGTCTGTCCCACAATATCAATAATTACACCAAGGGAGCTTTCTGCGCCGCCATTTTTCTTAAAATGAATGGTGTAGCTATTTTTAGGAAGGGTGTTTTTTGTGGTTTCATCAATGAAGTTTGTAACAATATCTATTATCTTATCAATGTTATCTATTGTTTTAGAATCGTAAATTGTTGCGGGACAAATTGTTCTGTAGCCCGAACATTTTACACCTTCAAGTTTGAGAGTTTTTTCCTCTGCCTCTTTAAAAACAGAGCCGCTGACGCGAACAGTTCTTTCATCTATCTGCTCAAACTTTGAATTTGTAAGGTCGCAAACACCGTCAGGCTCAAAAATGAGGTAGGGGTTTGACTGCTCGTACAATGTATGTGCGGCAACTCTGTCAACAGTACATCTTCTGATGGGGTTTGCAGGGCGAAGCTCAAAATAATCCTTGTGCATATATCCCTGCATTACATCTGCAGCCGCAACAGGCTCGGAGCACATCGCGCCACACTCCATAATTTTTGCCATATGAAATGCAAGTCCCTCATCGTAGCCTTCAAAAATGCAGGGCGCGGCATAAATTGCGGTGTCGCACGCTCTGCCACAAACAATTACGTCTACCTTTTTCTTAAGAAGCTCTATAATGGGAGCAATTCCAATCTGGCTTACAACGGTTGAGGTTTCCTCAACCGCATTCTGAGATAAGGGCATCTCACTGCTCATATCTATAATTTTTCCGGCACTGAGCTTTTCCAATACATAATCTTTTGTTACATCACTGAAAACTGTGCCGAGCTTAAATTGCAGATTTTTTTCCTTTGCTATTTCGAAAATAATTTCTTTAAGCCATTTTACATGACGTTCACTTCCCGCGCCGCCCGCAGTTCCGATTATAAAAGGAGCTTTCTGCTCAAGAGCCTTGGGAAGTGCGAGTGCCAAATCCCTTTTTACAGCACCGCGGTCGGTAAAAGACTTTCCACTTCCGAGATAATATGGACCAGGATCGGTAGAGCCTGCATCAACGCCAAGATAATCTACTTTTTCTGAAAAAGCAATATCCAGCGCCTCCTGGCTGTAACCATAACCCAACAATCCGTTTAATGCAACTATTTTCATAAAATCTTCCTTTCTGGCGATTTCATTATCTAAGTTTATATTATTAAAATCAGCCGTAACCTTCAATGCATTTTGTTCTAATTATATTGCATTTTATTCATTGTTGTGTTATAATTTTCTGGGGGTGATTTTATGAATGTAAAAAAGTTTGTTTTGTCCTATTATGAGAATGCCACAAGTGATTTTTATATTACCCGTATCTCTTCTCCAAAAGAGGCACTCAATATACACAGTCACAACTATTTTCAGATTTATTATGTTATTAGCGGAAAGGCTACCCACCATATTGAAAACAGTACCGCCGAGCTTACGGCGGGAGATATTTTTATTCTACCGCCCAATCAGCCTCACTACATAGAAACCCCTGACGGAGAGGTGGACTTCTATTCACTTTCCTTTACCACCGACTATTTTCAAAGCATAAGAGAGGGCAATAAGCTGATTTTGGATTTTCTGTTATATTTGCAGACAGAAAGAACCAAAAAAATTGAGCCTAAGCTTTCTCTTTCCTATGAGGACACAATTTTCACAAGCGCACTTTTTAAGAGAATAATGGCAGAATTTTCAGGTAACAAAACAGGCAAAAACGAGATTATAAAGGAAAGTGTTTCGGTGCTTCTATCGCTCATCGCGCGTGTATATTTCGAGGTGAATGATGCAGCTCTTGTGGCAAAGGAAAACAAGCAACTTGTAATGCACAGCATCGAATATATAAAAAACCATTTCGACGAAGAGATATCCCTATCCGAAATCGTACGGCGATCTGCCATGTCCAGAACAAGCTTCTGCACAATTTTTAATTCCATTTTCGGTATGCCGTTTAAGGAATACCTAAACCGTTACCGAATTGACAGAGCGGCAGAGCTTATAGCATCAGGCGAAAAGGTTTCTGCCTCTGCAAGCTACTGCGGATTTAGTGATTTCAGCACCTTCTACCGAAATTTTAAAAAATATATGGGAATGTCCCCTTCGCAGTTTGCAAATAAGAACAAACCCACAGCGCAAAAAAGCAGCAGACCTTAAGTCTGCTGCTTTTTTACACTTATTTTTTAAATGCCCAGAGTTTGTTAAGTAGAAAATTGCTGGGAATGGTTACAACAAGCACAAGCAGAGGTGAAATATACTCTGACACTCCCAAAACCGTTGACAGCAGATAAAGTAGCGCTGAATTGAGGCCTATTCCTGTAAAGGCATATGAGCAATAAGATCTGATAAGACCTTTCCACCAGATAGGGCGCGGAGAGAATACAAACAAGTAATTTAAAATAAATGCGCAAGCCGTGCTTATTATAAAAGCAATCGCATTACTGATAAGTAGTGGCACTCCTAAAAAGACACAAAAAACAGTTACTGTATAGGAAACGATTGTGTTAATCACGCCCACGCAGCAAAACTTAATAACCTGCGAAAGCAATTCTATTTGTTCATCACTTAAATTTTTAAGTATATTCCCTCTGAAAAGAGAAAGGAATTTAAATATAAGCGCATTTATTTTTTCCATACTGTTCTCCGAGCCTTAAAATACTTTTATAATATTATTATATCACGCTTATAAGTTATTTCAACATATATAAATAAAAACTGCTCCTAAAGTTTTTTCGGAGCAGTTTTTATCTTAATTTTTCTCAAAACCAATAAGTATACCGCCCTTTTCTGCATAAAAACTGCAAAGAGCGCGGCACTCGCAAATCTTAATCTCCGCCTTAGGAATTTCAGACTTTATCTTCTCACTAAGAACAAAGGCCGCCTTGTCATTAAAGCAGTGGGCTATCCGCACCTTTCCGCTCTTTAGTCCCTGACTCTTTAACTGTTCAGTAATAAACTCGAGGCTTTTTGCCTCACCACGAATTTTACTAAGAGGCTGCAAATCACCCACGTCGCTCGCCTTTCCTACAAGATGAATTCCCAGAAGCCCCGCCATTTTGGCAACGAGCGCACTTACTCTGCCGTTATTGGCTAAGTTTTTCATAGACTTCAGCATAAATAATAGGCCTGTGTTTTTGCTATACTCTGAAAGCCGCTCACATACTTCATCAAAATCCAATCCGCCGAGCACAAGCTCACGAATCTTATCTATCATAAGAGACATCTCAGGTCCTGTTGAAAGCGAGTTTAAAACAAAAACGCGGCGGTCGGGGTATTTTTCTTCATAAGTTTCCTTTGCCATCATAGCGGCATTATAGCTACCCGAAAGGGTTGCGGTTATAGTGACGCAGAAAACATACTGCGCTTCACCGAAACTATCAAGCCATTCCCCTGCATTAGGGCAAGAGGTTGATGACTTTCCACTGTAACTAAGAAGGTCACTGACCATACCGAATACGTCAAGTTTTTCATCATCAACATATTCTTTTTCTGCGGTTATAATTTTTAGCGGCACCGACTCATACGGAAAACCCGAAAGACTGAGCACATCTGAAGATGAGTCTGCAATTATTTTAACTTTAGTTAAATCCATTCTGAAGAATTCCTTTCGCCTTTTCTCAAAATCACAAAATTTATTATACATTTGTTTTACCATACACTCAATCTATTCGAGTCATTTTAAATTCTCGTCTTTTTTTCTTGAAAATAGAGTTAAAATTTAAATTCTACTCTCAGTAGGATTGGCTAAATATAAGCAAAAAGCCGCTCTTTCGAGCGGCTTTTATCGTTTTTCTCATTTATCTTTCTATACCCAGAAAGAATAGAGCAAGTGTGCCGGGGCCAGAGTGAGCGCCGATAACTGTTCCGACATCAGTAATAATCTCAGCTTTTACTGAACACTTTTCTTCAATAATATCAGAGAGAAGCTCGGCATCTGAACCGCAGTCTGCGCAGGAGATAAAAATTGTTCCTTCGTCAGTTTTTTGTGCAAGCTCAAAATATTTATTGGCAAGAGCCTCAATGGAAGCTCTTCTTCCTCTGATGGTTCCTGTTTTTATAAGTTTTCCATCATTATCAACATGCATAATCGGTTTTATTCCAAGAGCCTTACCCACAAGCGCTACAGCAGGACTTACCCTTCCGCCTCTTTTAAGGTACACTAAGTCATCAACAGTAAACCAGTGACATAGGTTGAGTTTTATACTTTCTATATACGAAGCAGTTTCCTCAAGGCTTGCGCCCTCATTTTTCTTATTTGCCGCAAAATAAACAAGCATTCCCTGACCTGCAGATGCAGCAAGTGTATCGACAATCACTATTTTTCTGTCGGGATAGCTTTCTAAAAGCTCGTCGGCAGCAATTCTTGAAGAATTACAGGTTGTACTAAGTCCCGAAGAGAAAGCAAGATAAAGGATATCCTTTCCCTCTTTCAAAACCTCTTCAAAAGCCACTTTGAATCCCTCAGGGTTAATGGCTGAAGTTTTAGCGACAGCGCCTTTCTTCATTCTGTCATAAAACTCATTAATTTCCATATCGCTATTAAGATATTCTCTATCCTCACCGTCAAAGCGGAAACTGAGCTCAATATTTGAAACTCCCCATTTTGAGAGCACCTCGCTCTTTATATCGCAGGCAGAATCTGTAAAAATAACAAAGTTGCTCATAATATATTCTCCTTATTGTTTATTCGGGAAGCCCGTCCCTGCTGAGTTTTTTAAGATTTGAAGCAATGCTATAGAGTGCCTCATAAAAAACTTCTCTTTTTTCATCTGTAAGGTCTTTTCCTGCAAGCTCAGCCGCAAGAGCCGCTCTGCCACAAACGTGCTGCGCAGCCGCCAGTCCCTCATCTGTAAGCTTAAAAACGCCACGATAAAGGTTTTGATGCACGCCCTCTTTTACGACAAGTCCTTTTTTCTCCATAATAGACATCATACGGGAGACATCAGCCTTATCTCTTGCACACAGGTCACAAAGCTGAGTTGCTGTAAGCCCCTCAGGGTATCTTGCCATTGTAATAAGATATACGCTGTGAGTACCCCTTAATCCGTATTTTTCCATTTCATCACCGGCAAGCTTGTGCCAGTAACGGGATAGCTCGGATATTCCATAGGAAAACCGCTCAAAACGATCTATCATATCTTTCTCCTTGTTAAAGATGTGTTTTGCTAATGGTATAATTATACATCCGAGAAGTTGAGTTGTCAACTTCTATACAAAAATTTACAAAAAATCCGCCGACGAATCGGCGGATTCCCGATTAAAGCTTTAAATCCCCAGTTGCAGGGTTATTGAGAAGCTTTCCGTCTTCCGAGAAACGCGAACCGTGGCAGGGACAGTCCCACGAATGCTCCTGAGAGTTCCACTTAAGTGCACAACCAAGATGCGGACATCGCGGAGTGCTTAGAGTGAAAAGGTTTACCGCGCTCTCAATAGCATTGCATACAAGCTGAGGCCGAAGTATACTGCGCGAGGGTGAATACAGCTCGGTGTATTCATTCGGTTTTCCCATAACCATATCACAAAGCAAATTCGCCGCAACCATTGAGGACGTCATACCCCATTTGTTAAACCCCGTTGCAACATAAATATTGGTAGTCCGGTTAGAATATCTGCCTATATAAGGGATACCGTCAAGAGTCATGCAATCCTGAGTTGCCCAATAAAATTTCACCCTTGCCCATGGGTAATGCTTTTTCGCAAACGCCATGAGCTCACTGTAGCTGCCGCCTTTTTTGCCTGTACGATGCGAGCCGCCGCCAAGCAATAGCAGGCCGTTATAATTTCTAAACGATAATCCATCTTTAGCCTCGTCAACGTACATTCCATCAACATTTTCAGCGTCCTCTAATCCTAATACATAGGAGCGGTGCTGATACATTTTAAGAAAATACAAGCCGTGTTTATTTATAAAAGGAAAATGGGTTGCAACAATAATCTTCTTAGCCGTTATTGTGCCGCCATTTGTTATAACTGCATCTCCCACATATTCTGTTGCAACGGTTTGCTCGTAGATATTAAGGCTTTTAGCTATTGCTGCCGCAAACATCAATGGGTCAAACTGTGCCTGATTTGAAAGCTTAACAGCTCCTGCTATCGAAAACGGCAGTAGGAGCTCCTTTTTGTATTTTGCATCAGCTCCAATACTCTTTAGCGCACTTATTTCGGCTTCTATCTTGTTTTTATCGGAGAGAGAATAGACATACGAATTTTTTGTTTCAAAATTGCAGTCTATGCTCTCGCACAGGCGCCGATATTCTTCTATTGCCTGAGTGTTGGATTTATAATATTGGCGCGCCCACTCCACCGAGAATTCCTTTATTAGCTTTGAGTAAATAAGTCCGTGCTGTGCTGTTATTTTTGCCGTTGTAAGTCCGCTGACCTTTGATAAAATCCTATCTCTTTCAATAAGCGCATAATTAACTCCGCGTTCATGGAGCCGATGCGCACACAAAAGCCCTGCTAACCCGCCGCCGATTATCAGCACATCCGTTTTTATATCACCATTGAGTCTATTGAATTGAGGAATCTCCTGAGAGCCTCTCCATACAGTTTTCATATAAATCACCTAAAATATTATTGCCTTTAAAAAGAGAATTTATAAGAAAAAGCACCGAGATAAATTCTCGGTGCTTGTAATTTTAGCCAACTTAATATATAATTTAACCTGTAAAAGAGGTGTTTAATATGAATTTTACTGAAATTGCAAAAAACAGGCAGTCCTGCCGAAGCTATAACCCAGATAAGATGATTGAAGAGGAAAAGCTTGCAAAAGTTTTAGAGTCTGCAAGGCTTGCGCCCTCTGCATGCAACGGACAGCCATATCATATAACCATCTGCCGCGGAACAACCGCAATTGAAGTTGCAAAAGCTACAATGGGTATGGGGCTGAATAAATTTGCCGCACAGGCACCAATTTTGATTGTAATATCTGAAAAGCCTTATGTTAAAACCGCCGCTCTCGGCTCAAAACTCAAGGGAAATGACTACCGTTCTATTGACATTGGTATTGTGGCGGCATATATAACCGCCGAGGCTACTGCTCAGGGTCTTTCAACCTGCATCCTCGGCTGGCTTGATGACACAAAAATAAGAGAAATCTGCAACCTCGATGGTGCAGTCAGACTTGTTATAACTCTTGGGTATGCAAGTGATGATGACAACTTAAGACCAAAAAACCGCAAAAGCCTCTGCGAGCTTGTTTCGGAAAAATAAGCTCTACGCGAGCGCTCGCAGCCGTTGCCCAGTACGCTCCGCGTGTCTCGGAAAGTTTCTTCACATATAAAAATAATAGACACCGCAGACGCGGTGTCTATTATTTTGGCAGGGGCAGAAGGACTTGAACCCTCGGCACGCGGTTTTGGAGACCGCTGCTCTACCAACTGAGCTATACCCCTGAATATTAAATTTTAAAACAGATGGTGGGCCATCAGGGACTCGAACCCCGGACCAACCGGTTATGAGCCGGTTGCTCTAACCAACTGAGCTAATGGCCCATTTGTGACTTCAACAGCATTATTTATTATACTGTTTTATATTTAAAAAGTCAATACCTCTATCCTATTTTTTCAAATATATTTAAAATCGCGCACAGAATACTGAATTCTATGCGCGATTATTTAGTCTATTCCACTGATACAAGGTCTTGCAGTGCATACAAAGGGATATTCTTGCTTTAATTTTCTTTCACATTCCTTTGCCTGCTTTCTGTGTGTAAAAATACCGAAAACAGCGCTTCCGCTACCAGTCATCGCCGCCTCAACCGCTCCATTTTCAAGTAGCTTTTGTTTAATATCCTCTACATCCTTTATTTGAGTACACTGCTCAAAAACATTCACAAGCCTGCCATTTAAATCCGTAAAATTACCCTTGGTTATCGCCTCAATAACCTTCTGAGTCCTGAGGCTAATAAGCTTTTCAGCTTTATCTACGCTCTCATACGCCTGTTTTGTTGACACACCGTAATTTCCCTTTGCTATAACAAAATAACAGTCGGCACAATCATCAAGCTTTGTAATTATTTCTCCTATTCCGCGCACAAGGCGTGTTCCGCCGCAAATACAAAAAGGAACATCTGCCCCAACCTTTTCTCCAATTTTGCAAAGCTGTGTTTCGGAAAGCTTTGTTTTAAAAAGGCGATTTAGAGCTACAAGGGTTGCTGCTGCATCCGCACTACCGCCGCCCATCCCAGCCTGAGAAGGAATTCTCTTTATAATTTTAATGCTGACACCTGTGTTTTCCAAAAATCCCGTCTCTTTAAAAAAAACAACCGCCGCCTTATAGGCAATATTATTCTCCTGTGCAACAGACAGCTCTTCGCAGCTTACTGTTATTCCCTCTTTTTTAGTTCGGCGGACCGATACAGTATCATACAAACTTACACTTTGCATCACCGTTTCCAAGAGATGATAGCCATCCGCTCTTTTTCCGATAACATCTAAGCCAAGATTTAATTTTGCATTTGCCTTCAAACAAATTCTTCTATACATCGGCGTCTCCCTTAGGCTTTAATTGATTTACCTATATTTTAACATATTGTATATCTTTTTACAAGCAAATAAAAACACAAAAGCGGCGCATAAAGCGCCGCTTTTAAGTTGTTTGGAAATTTGTTATGCCGCCTTTTTCTGACTTTTCCAGACTGCGTCAATATACTCCATAATCTCGCCGCAAACAGCAATATCATCAAGGCTGATTGTGGTATTTGCGATAGAAGCATAGTAATCGGTGCTGAAATAGAAGCCATAGTAATCAACATCGCCTACTTCAGTAAACACTGTATCGCAATACGGATCATACGGATCATACTCAGCATCCTCGCCAACAGCAGCAGTTCCCGCATATGAGAAGTTTTCAAACGGGATAATTACTACGCCGTCAAATCCGGGATCAAACTCAAGGTAACCATATACCTGAGTGACAACACCATCCTCAACTGTGTAGTAATAGGTGTTGGGGTCATAGAGGAAATACTCGGTTTTGAGCTCAAAGATTTCCATATCCATACCAACTGTCATCAATGCATCCTCAGGAACCTTAAGCTTAAAGGAAACACCCTTGGAACTATACAGTGCATCATAATCATCAGTTGAAACATGGTTTTCAAACATTACCGATGAAATATTTTCGCCTATAGTAATATCAATATGGGAATCCAGACTTGTTTTCCTATCTACAAGTGCAAGCTTGATATTATCCATCGCATAAATACCATCTTCAAGCTCTTTGCCTGTGCAGTCATTAGCCATAAGTCTCGGAATTTCAGGATAATCATCAAGCTGGAAGCTTTTTATATCCTCTACAACGGAATATTCGTCAGTACCCTGAATTTTAAGAATAGAGGTAATAAATGCTTCTTCGTCCTGATAGAGCATAAAGTCATCTACAATAAGGTAGCTATAAGCCATTTCAGGATAATTATTGGTATTAAAGGTAAGGGCAACGCTATCAATATTCTGGGGATTACTGAGCATACCGTCAACCTTATCGGAAAATACGGTATCCATATCAAAGTACATAAACGGAAGCATTACATATCCCTTAAAGCCGGGACGGAACTCTAACGCTCCATAGCGCACAGTTGCAACACCATCGGAAATTGTATAGTAATCGTAATTCGAGCCAAAATCATGATACTCGGTTGCATCTTCCTTTATACGAACTCCAAAATGAACTCTGTAATCAAACTCCTCGGGGACTTCAAGATAGAATGCCAATCCGAGAGAGCCCGCAACATCCCACTCGAGCTGCTGAGGCACATTTTTATAGTTAAGTGCGTCATTCTGAAGTGAAATGCTGGTAGACGCATGTCTAGGAGAAATGCGAAGAGCCTCACTCTCCTCATTAATCTTTTTAATCTTAATAACGTTTACTCTGACTCTGTCAAGTGCATAAAGGCCATCACCTACAGAACCTCCGCTCGCGTTATTCATCATAACAGCGGGAATTGAAGTCTCGGTTACTTCATTTCTCGGTGGGGGAATAATCGGGGCCTCGGTATTGGGAGCATATACGCTTATAAACTTCTCAATATCTTCAACAACGACAATATCACCAATATAGAATGCTGCGCCCTCTGTAGACCAACCGCCTTCGACACCGCTTTCTTTCAGATAGTAGTTGAAACTCTTCATTGTCTTCTGAAGTGTCTCATAAGTAACAGTGACACCGGATATTTTAAGATAGGTGGTAAAGGGGAAGATCATCCAACCGTCAAAGCCACAAAGCTTAAAGTCGCCTGTCTTGACTTCCTTGGTCCATGTGCCTGTTGTGCTATCAACAAGATAATATGTAGAATTATTAGGAATAGCCTTTTCAGGCGGGAGGTTAGACAAAATCTTGGTATACAATTCCTCAGGACCCTCAGCCTTTACTCTCAGAGCAAAGCCATAGCATCTCTCAAGCCAGATGTTTCGAGGAATACCTCCAGCCATACCATATAAGGTTTCGCCCTTAATCGAAATGCTTCCTCCCGTTTTTCCCTCTACAACCTTAAGCTGAATAAATCTTTCTCCATTATGCTCAACTATGGGAATACCGCCATTTTCATCCTTGACCCAAACTTTGCTGGATGAAGTAAAGGAATTAGTGTCTGTGGGAACATTAAAGAATCCGGAAGAACCGTCTCCCCTATCATATGGGTTATCAAGAGCTAAGGTTTTGAATTCGAGGACATCTGTAAGCTCATGGGTTGCTTTGTTTCGACCTACGATGCGATAAGTGGCATCAGGGGCAAGGTCGGTAAATAAACCTGTTTCATTGAAAATCTCGGTACCCTCTATTGCATACTCAAGACCATTTATAACCTTAATCTGAATACGTTCATCAGTCAAAGACTCCGGGTAATATTCAGGCTTTGCAAGAGAAGGACTTATCTTATCGGTAAGATATGTTCTCTGGCTTGTATGAGCATTGTGTCCATCTTTCCATGATGAAAAGAATGTGTACTCGGTGTCCTCCTCAAGATCTTTAAATACACCTGTTTCATTGGAAGCAAGGATAACCTCAGGAGCCGATGCCTTTGCAACAGAATATACAATACCATCTACCTTATACAAGGTAACTGAATTGTAGCTCTTTTTTGAACATTCAGGAGCCTCGGGAGCGCCATGAATATCAATGAACTTATCAACATCGGTAAGGAACATACTGTCTCCTGCATAAAACAGTCTATCCTCCCAGTCGCTGAACTGACCATTATGTCCCGAACATTTGGTGTGGAAGTAAAGTGCGACGCTGCTCCAGCTGTTTCTAAGCCATTCATCGCCCTCTGCTTTAGTATAAAGGTTGCCAGTATCGCTATTTTTTCTTAAAACAATAGGAACTATGATCCAGCCATCCATCTCTCCGTTAATATAGAAAGTAAAAGACTCGCTAGCCGAATCAGGCTTACCATAAGGAATCATGCTGACTTCATTGGTTTTTGCATCAATAAATGTAAGCTCGGAATGGGCTCTTATAAACCCGAAATAGGGGCTTGATTCATCACCAATACGAAGGTCAAAGCCTGACTCGCCCTCGCCTGTTACCTTAAAACGGATAGCAAATGCCTCAATCTTAGAGGCATCAATATCGTTGGGGACACCTGCAGAGGGGTAGTATTTTTCTCCGTCATAATAAGACTGTGAATTCAACGCAAAAGAAGGACAGCTTTTCTGAATATCAAGCTCTACAAATCTTTCACCATCAAATTCCTCTATAAAGAAGCTACCAGTGTTTGTATACTCTCCGGTTTCTACATCTTTTCCAAGATATTTACTGACAGAAATATTACCAAGAGCAGATTTATTAACATAGGTTCTGCCGGCAGTATTTTTAGGAAGCTCAGTACCATCAGACTGAGTGTTGGGGACACGCCAGAAATAGTACGCTCCGTCATCATTACCGGAAGCATATTTACTGCTTGAGCCTGCATCTGCAAAGGGGAACACGCTGACCTGTGCTACAACCAGCACCGCAGTGAGCAGGACGGCAATTAACTTTTTAGAAAGT
>JAZOOR010000048.1:0-2226 GCA_045655125.1 Oscillospiraceae bacterium | reverse complement strand
GTTATTGCCGTTTGAAACACATAACGCAAGCCAAAGCGAGAGCCACGACTTACCCGACTTAGGGTGCCCCGCAAGAAAATGAACGCCTTGCGAGATAAACTTCTCTACCACAAAGTTAATCGGTTTCTTTTCTTTCTTCATAAGTTCTCCTGCTGATACAGGTTTTGTTGTTAAATTAAACATTTAGATTCCTCCAATCTTTCAAAAAAAATATCTCCCACAGCGCCTTGGGAGATTGATTATAACGCGCGGCAAGGTTCGCGTCAACAAGCGTTACAAAGTTGCAGCGAAAGTGCAGCGCGTGTGTAATATAACCCCTGCTTTGTAATAAAAGTGCAGCAAAAGAAAGTTTTTCGGGCATAAAAATAGCCGATGCGAAAAATTCGCATCGGCTGCTGTTGTTTATATTCGTTTTAGAAAAGTTGTCCCAGAAGTTTTAATTTTTCTTTATATGGAAATTTTTTGTCAAATTCTTCTGCCTCTTCCTCTGGGAAAAGATATACCTCCGGCGGTCCGTATTCTCCCGTGATACCTTTTAAGTATCCTGGAATCAGCTCTTTGCATAGGAAGAACGATGCATCCGCATCTTCAGGCAAGCCGTGATAACGGATTCCAAATTCACTTGCAAATGTAAATCCGCTTTTGCTGTAAAAGCCGATATTGCCCTCAAAGCATACTGCACCAAAGCCAAGTTCGGTAGCTTTCTCAATTGAATAATCAAGCAGAATTTTACCATAACCTTGTCTTTTAAGCTTTGGTGTAATGCAAATAGGTCCCATTGTAAGAATCGGAATATTTCTTCCATCATCAGCCTTAATATTTGCCTTTACAAACACATTTTGACCGATGATTTCGCCGTCCTTTTCCATAACGAAATCAAGCTCTTTGACAAAGTCAGGATGCTCCCTGAGCTTCGTTATGAGATAGTGTTCAAGGCATCCTGGGCGGTATACATTCCAGAACGCTTCACGAATCAAATTTTCTACCACTTGGTAGTCTTCTTTTCTTTCTAAACGAATAATATAGTCATTTTTACTCATTATTTTTCTCCTCCTGATAATTGTTGACTGCAATACGGGGAGGCTTGTGCGGATATTATTTACACAGCCTCCGGCTATGCTACAATATCCAAGGTGTTGTTTTTCTTCAAACAGCAATACTCCTTAAAATAAATTTTTATATAATCAAGCCTTTCGGCATGATTTCATCTGATATTCAAACAATCCATGTTTACTGCAATAAAAATAAATCTTACCGCCGTACATTTTGGGAAAACGCACTGTGCAGTCTTGCTCAGGATATAGTTTTATCGTAAGCACTCTGTCAAACCTTACATATGACACAAAGCTTATATAATGCTCCTTTGTCATTGCGTGATTAAATTCAATATAATAATCGTCCTCAATTTCAGAAATGTTGATTGTGTGCTCATCGTCTGCCAAAACTGCCGTTAAAGCTTCAAGCTGTTTTCCGCAACACACAACCTGACTGTTGCCTGTTCCTTGCATAAAGCTTCCACAGCACGGGCACACATAAAATTTTGTTCTTTTCATATTATTAGCGCTCTCCAAATTTTGCTCCATGTCGCCTGACAAAATGGTTTTCTCGCTCACACCAAGAATATCCGCCAAAGCTGATACTGTTGATACATCAGGAAATCCGTGTCCCGTCTCCCATTTTGAAACTGTTTTTGGCACAATACCCAACTTGTCGGCAACTTGTTTTTGTGTCAGCCCCTTGGCTTTTCTTAAATCGCAAAGGAGTTTTCCGTTTTTACTTAAATTCATTTTTCTTTACCTCCACGATTTAAGTATAAAGCAATAATATAAACTAAGCAATCCACTATCCGTTGACTATAGCATAATAAACCATAACAAGTCCACCGCTGAGCAGTGCACCGCCGATAATATCGGAAAACCAATGCACACCCGAAAGGAGTCTCGCTATTACCATAAAAGCAATAAATGCAGTAATTAGAATGTTCACACATTTCTTAACTATATTACTTTTGATGCGTGAATTAGACTGCATTATGGCTGTTGGCATAACACACATTACGAGCATAGTGGTTGATGACGGATAAGATGCTTCTAAAATTCCATTTATAAGTATCGGTCTGTAATTTACAACGAACATTTCAAAAAAGATGTACGCCGCCATCACAATAATATAGAATCCTCCAAGCGTGAGGATGCTGAAATCAACCTTAAAAAGATTTTTTCTTTT
>JAZOOR010000047.1:0-13266 GCA_045655125.1 Oscillospiraceae bacterium | reverse complement strand
CGTAAATTCTTCTAAGTATGATAATTCTTCGGGGTTCTCAAAAATTTTTATTGCATAATTGTTTATCCATTTTTTATACCTTTCACCGTTTTGTATGTCCCCATACTCTGCTTTACCGCAAATATCAGGTAAAGTAAGTGTCAGTGCTAATGCAGAATAATACATTTCCTCCTTTAATGCTTTTTCAATTTCCTTTAAAATTTTCTTCATTTGAACATCCTTTCGTTTTTTTAAAATCGCAACTATTTCTGTTGCAATATTATTATATGCAAAAAGTCGCCATTTGTCACCCAACAAAATAATATTTTTTATATTACTTTTGTTTCGTATGTTGACAGTAGGGACTGGCAGAAAAAGAGCGTAGACTATATGGTAAAAACCGTCACCGAAAACGCAAAAAACGGCAGTATTCTCCTTTTTCATAACGATTTAGAGAACACTCCTGCCGCAGTTGATAAAATCCTTGAAATTTTGTCGCGCGAGGGTTACAGCTTTGTCACCGCCGACGAGCTTATCTATAAGGATAATTACTGGCTCGACTCGGCAGGCACTCAGCACCTCAAAAACGAATAAAAGGCAGGGCTGCGCCCCGCCTTTTTTATTAGAAATTATTTCCTACTCAGTTCCCAAAAGGCGACTGCTGCAGCGTTTGAAACATTGAGCGAATCAACCTTATGGTGCATAGGGATTTTAACGGTGTGGTCGCAGGCATTTATGGTGTCGACAGATAGTCCGTCACCCTCTGCGCCGAAAAACAGCGCAAGCTTTTCGGCTGATTTTAGGGCAGGACTGTTTATGTTGAGTGTGTTGTCCCGAAGCGCAAGCGCGGCGGTTACAAAGCCTTTTTCTTTAAGATAGTTTACCGCATCAGAGGGCAGTGGATAGTCACTTTTAGGAAAGAATGCCCAAGGAACCAAAAATACACTGCCCATACTAACCCGTACAGTTCGCCTGTTAAGCGGCTCACAACAGTTGTGAAATAGCAGCACCGCATCAATTCCAAGAGCAGCAGCGCTTCTGAATATTGCACCCACATTAACACTATCACTAAGCCGTTCTAACACTGCAACTCTTTTAGCGCCCTCTAAAACAGTGTCAAGACTTAAGGCTTCGGGGCGGCGCATAGCGCAAAGCACTCCCCTTGTAAGCTCAAATCCCGTAAGAGCAGAGAGGACATCCCTCGGTGCAGTATAAACTGGAACATTGGGGCAGCGCGAGAGTATTTCCTTGCCGATTCCATCTATCTGCTTTTCTTCCATAAGAAAGCTTACAGGCGCTAAACCGCTTTTTAGCGCAACATCAATAACCTTTACGCTTTCAGCAATAAAGAGACCGTTGTTTTCTTTAAGCTGAGCTTCTGTAAGCGATGCATAAACAGAAAGCTCGAGCGCTTTTATGTCATCTATTTTAATTATGCGTGGCATATTTCTCCCCCTTTTAGATGCTACTATTTTATCATAAAATATTACTCTTTTCAACTTTAAAAAATATATGGAAATTACCTATATAGTATAGAAATTTGTCGAAATATGTGATATACTTAATTTATTAACCAAGGGGGAGGGGAAGAGTGTGATCCAAAAAATCGGCAAAATAATCTGTGCACTTGTGCTTGCGCTTGTAATTTTCATTGCCGCAAACGGCACCATTAACCTCTTTTACGCCTATAATCCCAAATCAGAGCAGGCCGTTTCTGTTTCAAACCTTAAAGGCGCAGCGCCTATTTCACAAGATAAAATCCGAATTCTCTCCTTTAACACAGGCTATGCCTCTCTCGGAGAAGAGGCAGACAGCAAAAAAGAGGGCGGACGGGGAAAACGCGCCGATGTCGACGTCGTTCTTAAAAACGCCCGCGGAATTTCCGAGCTTGTAAACCTTTCGAATTCTGATGCGGTGATGCTCCAGAGTGTTGATATTGATTCTTACCGCAGCCGATATGTTGACCAGCTTTCCTATTATTTAGGTAATGCAAGCTTCAGCAGCGCCTATGCTACCGACCATAAAACTCGTAGCACAAGCTTTTTACCGCCATATAAAAAGGTAACTTCGGGAGTGCTTACCCTTTCTAAAAGGGAAATTACCTCTGCTAAAAGGGTGTCGCTCCCAAATCCAAAGGGAATTTCAGCGACATCTGCTCGCCGCTGTATGCTTGTTACCGAGTTTAGTATTGAAAATTCAAGCAAAAAGCTTATTTTAATAAACTTTGAGCTTGACGCATATCTTTCCGACGAGGCAAAAAAAGAGCAGACCGCCGAGGTTATAAAATATGCAGAGAAAGCCGCAGAGAACGGCGACTATGTTATCGCGGCAGGCAGCTTTTACAGAAGCTTTGATGACACCCGCGACCGATACCCCTTATCTGACCGTCTGCGCTGGAAGCCTACTCAAATGAGCTTTGATGAGCTTCCCGCGGGGCTTACTCTCTGCTATGACCCTACTGTTCCCACATCGCGTATTCTTTCCGCGCCATATGATAGAGAGAGCGAAGAGAGGCATGTCTATGTGTCAGATGGATACATACTTTCATCTAACCTGCAAATTGATATGATAGTAACGGTTGATCAGGAGTTTCGCTACTCCTCGCACAACCCCATTTTACTTGAGGTAACCTTAAAATAAAATACTTTAAGTTATTTTGGTGACGGGCTGCGCCCGTCACCTTTTATTTTTTACCTTCATAGTATAGATTAGCATATCCTGTAATAAAACCGTTTAGAAGGTGTATATATGAATGGCGAAATCCGTCTTTGTGATATAGATGTATTGGAGCGGGCGCATGTGACTGCTCTCACAGCCGAGGGAAGTATCCGCCGCCGTTTTCTTGATATTGGCATTGTTCCCGAAACGATGATAGAGTGTGTTGGGAAAAGTCCATGCGGCGACCCCTGTGCATATTTAATTCGCGGCGCAGTAATCGCGATTAGACGCGAGGACGCGGCGCATATTCTTGTAAAGAGAAATCAGGGGGGAGAAAATGGGACTGACAAATAAATCTGTTTCCAAAAATGCGCTCGATACGGGGCTTATAATAAAAAAAGACACCCCTGAGCAGCGAATTATTGCTGTTGCAGGCAATCCCAATGTCGGCAAAAGCACCCTGTTTAATGCCTTGACGGGTATGAATCAGCATACGGGAAACTGGCCCGGCAAAACTGTTGCAAGCGCGCAGGGAAGCTTTAGCACAAAAAAACATTCCTATCGGCTTGTGGATATTCCGGGCACATATTCTCTGATGGCGCACTCTGCTGAGGAGGAGGTTGCAAGGAATTTTATCTGTTTTGGTGGGAGCGATGCAATAATAGTTGTCTGCGATGCCACCTGTCTTATGCGAAATATGAATTTGGTACTGCAAACTATGGAAATTTCAAAAAAAGTCATAGTTTGCGTAAACCTTTTGGACGAGGCAAAGAGAAAGAACATAAAAGTAAACTTAAAGGAGCTGCAAAACCGCCTCGGTGTGCCTGTTGTGGGAGTTGTGGCTCAAAAAAAGAAAACCTTAAAGGTACTTACCGACACCCTTGACAGCCTTTGCTCAGGGCGGCACGACTTTGAGCCTTGCAGGGTGCAGTATTCAGAGCAAATAGAAAATGCAATAGAAAATCTTATCCCTATTTTAGAAAGAAAAACTCAGGGTAAAATAGACTGCCGATGGCTCGCTCTTCGCCTTCTGGACCGCGATATATCGCTTACCTTGGAACTTAAAAATTATCTTGGCTTTGATATAATGGAGGATGGCGAAATAGTCGCCGCTCTGGGCAGAACGTGGCAGAATTTAGGACTCAGTAGCAAGCAGTCTGTTAAGGATGAGATAGTTTGCGCCCTTGTGAAAAAAGGCGAGGAGATAGTAGACGGCACAATTTCAGTAGAGGGCAGGTATAACAATATAGACCGTAAGATAGATAAGCTTCTCACAAGCAGATGGGCGGGCTTCCCCGTGATGATAGCTCTTTTAATTGTTGTGTTCTGGCTTACGATAACCGCCGCCAACTACCCGTCACAGCTTTTGTCACAGGCGCTTTTCTGGATTCAGGATAGACTATATGAGCTATTTGTGACTGTCGGCGCACCCGATTGGCTTAGGGAAATACTTATATCGGGCGCATACCGTGTGCTTGCGTGGGTTGTGTCGGTAATGCTGCCGCCTATGGCAATATTCTTCCCGCTTTTTACACTCTTAGAGGATTTAGGCTACCTTCCGCGAGTTGCATTTAACTTAGATAAGCCTTTTCATCGCTGCAATGCTTGCGGAAAGCAGGCGCTGACTATGTGTATGGGCTTTGGCTGCAATGCCGCGGGTGTGGTCGGCTGCCGAATAATAGATTCGCCGCGAGAAAGACTTCTTGCAATACTTACTAACAATTTCGTTCCCTGTAACGGCAGATTTCCCACACTCATTTCTATATTGACTATGTTTTTTGTCGGCTCGGCGGGTGGACTTTTCTCCTCTGTCGGCTCGGCACTTTTACTGTGCGCGGTCATTCTTTTTGGAGTGGGTATGACCTTTTTAATGACCTGGCTGCTCTCCAAGACGCTGCTTCGAGGAGAACAGTCGTCCTTCACATTAGAGCTGCCGCCATACAGAAAGCCTCAGATAGGTAAAACTATACTGCGCTCGATTTTTGACAGAACTCTGTTTGTTTTGGGCAGAGCTGCCGCTGTTGCCGCTCCTGCAGGTCTGTTTATCTGGCTTGTGGCAAACATAAAGGTAGACGGCGCAAGCCTGCTCTCGCACGCATCAGAGCTGCTTGACCCCTTTGCAGAGCTTATGGGGCTTGACGGTGTAATTTTAATTGCATTTATATTAGGCTTTCCCGCCAATGAGATAGTAGTGCCTATTATGATAATGGCGTATCTCTCTCAGGGGACACTCACCGATATGACCTCGCTCTCTGAAATGAAAACGCTGTTTGTCGATAACGGCTGGACCGCTCTTACTGCAATAAATGTAATGCTTTTCTCGCTTTTTCATTTTCCTTGCTCCACAACGCTTTTAACCATAAAAAAGGAAACGGGTAGCCTTAAATGGACACTTGTTTCGGCACTTCTCCCAACTGCCGTTGGCATTATCTGCTGTATGCTCACCACTGCTGTTGCAAGCTTGTTTATATAAAAAATGCTCCGCAGATTTTCTGCGGAGCATTTCGTCTTATTTAAAGTGATTCAATATATCGACAGGCGGCCAGCGCGGCAACGCTGCCGTCGGCACAAGCGGTAGTGAGCTGACGAACAGACTTTTTGCGGCAGTCACCCGCAACAAAAATTCCCTCTGTTTTGGTTGTGCAGCCTTCATCAGAATCAGCATAACCATATGAATCAAGCTGCATTACATCTTTAAACGGCTCGTTTTGGGGAACAAGGCCGATGGCAATGAACACACCGTCAACTGTAAGGCTTTGGGTTTCTCCTGTCACCTCGTCTCTAATGGTGACGCCCGAAAGCTCCTTTTCACCGTCAAATGAGGCTACAGTTTTCGAGCAGAGAATTTTAACATTCTCTTTTTTGTAGAGCTGTTCCTGCAGCGCCTTTTCACCTGTAAGCTCGCTTAAATTCTGAATTATTGTAACCTCACTACAAAGCTGTGAGAGAAGCACTGCTTCCTGAAGAGCAGAATTTCCTCCGCCGACAACGGCAACATTCTTATCCTTGTAAAATGCTCCGTCACAAACGGCGCAGAAGGAAATTCCCTCACCCACAAACTCTTCCTCGCGAGGAAGTCCTAACATTCTGTGGCGAGCGCCGGTTGCAATAATAACAGCTTTTGCCTCGTAACTTGAGCTTTCTCCAATGATTTTCTTAAAGCCATCTTTATTTTCAATAGAGGTAACGGTGTCAATTTCAACCTCGGCGCCGTGCGAAAGCGCCTGCTCGGTAAGTTTGTCGGCAAGCTCAGCACCGCTAAGCTTTTCTTGAGTGGGAAAATTTTCAACCTGAGGTGAAAAGGTAATCTGACCTCCAAATCCACCTTTTTCAATAATAAGAACGGTTTTGTTAGCTCTCAGTGCGTAGAGAGGCGCGGTTAAACCCGCGGCTCCTGCGCCGATAATGGCGATATCGTACATAATAATCTCCTTAGTTTAAGGACTCGATGTATTTTTTGATGTCTGAAACTCCCGTGAGCTTCTTGTCTCCGACAATAAGTGTGGGAGCTTGCTTTATACCAAGGTCGCGTGCCATCTCAGGCTCGTCCTCTGCATAGAGCTTGTTGTAGCCAACGCCTGCTTTGTCAAGGAATGCGGCTGCAATCTTGCAGTTAGGGCAGGTTTTGGTAGCAAAGAGGATAGCCTCTCCTACGGTACCAACAGCTACTTCTTCTGCTACAGTTTCTTTCTCGGCACGGGTGTTTTTAAGAACAGAATTTTCAATGTCGTAAACCTTTCTGTCCTTGTATTCCTGACTCTTACCATCGTTCCAGTTCTGAACAGGACGATAGTAACCGGTGATACGGCTGTAAACCTCAGTCTTCTGTCCGCACTCGGGGCAGGTAAACTGCTCGCCGACGAGATAACCGTGGTCACGGCAGACAGAATATGTGGGCGAAAGGGTGTAGTAGGGAAGCTCATAGTTTTCTGCAATCTTGCGAACAAGAGCGGCGGCAGATTTCCATGAAGGCATCTTCTCACCGAGGAATGCGTGGAAAACAGTGCCCGAGGTGTAGAGTGTCTGCAATCCGTCCTGAATGTCAAGAGCATCAAAGATGTCAGCGGTGTAGCCAACAGGAAGATGCGAGGAGTTGGTGTAGTAGGGGGTTGCATCCATATTAGCGGTCTTAATGTTGGGATAACGCTTAACATCGTGCTTGGCAAGTCTGTAAGAGGTGGACTCTGCAGGGGTTGCCTCTAAGTTGTAGAGGTCGCCATACTGCTCCTGATAATCTGAAAGGCGCTCGCGCATATGGTTGAGAACCTCTTTGGACCACTCCTGAGTCTCCTTGTGAGTCATATCCTTCTGAAGCCACTTTGCGTTAAGGCCAGCCTCGTTCATACCGACAAGACCAATGGTGGAGAAGTGGTTGTTAAAGGTTCCGAGATAACGCTTGGTATAAGGGTAAAGTCCCTCGTCTAAGAGCTTTGTAATGATTGTTCTCTTGATTTTAAGTGAACGAGCAGAAATATCCATCATACGATCAAGACGCTTGTAGAAATCCTCGTTGTTTTCAGAGAGATACGCAAGTCTTGGCATATTGATGGTAACAACACCGACAGAACCGGTGCTCTCGCCGCTTCCGAAGAAACCGCCCGACTTCTTTCTGAGCTCGCGAAGGTCAAGACGCAGACGGCAGCACATTGAACGAACGTCGCTGGGCTGCATATCGCTGTTGATGTAGTTTGAGAAATAAGGAGTTCCGTATTTAGAGGTCATCTCAAAGAGAAGCTTGTTGTTCTCAGTTTCAGACCAGTCGAAATCCTTTGTGATTGAATAGGTGGGAATAGGATACTGGAATCCTCTGCCGTTGGCATCGCCCTCTATCATAGTCTCGATAAAGGCGCGGTTGACCATATCCATTTCCTTTTTGCAGTCCTTGTATTTGAAATCCATCTCCTTGCCGCCAACAATAGCGTTAAGCTCTGCAAGGTCAGCAGGAACAGTCCAGTCAAGTGTTATGTTGGAGAAGGGGGCCTGAGTTCCCCAACGGCTGGGGGTGTTAACTCCGTAGATGAAGGACTCAATGCATTTCTTAACCTGATCATAGCTTAAATTGTCAGCCTTGACAAAGGGAGCAAGATAGGTGTCAAAAGATGAGAATGCCTGAGCGCCTGCCCACTCGTTCTGCATAATACCAAGGAAGTTTACCATCTGGTTGCAGAGTGTTGCAAGGTGCTTTGCGGGAGCAGAGGTGATTTTACCGGAGACTCCGCCAAGTCCTTCCTGAATGAGCTGCTTGAGCGACCAGCCTGCACAGTAGCCTGTCAGCATCGAAAGGTCGTGAATGTGAATGTCAGCATTTCTGTGTGCATTGGAAATCTCGTCATCATAGATTTCGGAGAGCCAGTAGTTTGCGGTGATAGCGCCCGAGTTTGAAAGGATAAGTCCGCCAACCGAATAGGTAACGGTGGAGTTTTCCTTAACTCGCCAGTCATTTACCTTAACGTAATTGTCAACAACCTCTTTGTAGTCGAGAATGGTGCTGTTTAGGTTACGCAGCTTCTCTCTCTGGCGACGATAGAGGATGTATGCCTTTGCAACATCTGCATATCCTGCCTGACCGAGAACCTCCTCAACACTGTCCTGAATATCCTCAACTGCAATGTGGGAGTCTTTAATTTTGGTGGAGAAATCTGCGGTAACACGCAGCGCAATAAAATCAAGGATACTGTCGTTGTAATCTTTTTCACAAGCTTCAAATGCCAGCTTTATGGCTTCTCTGATTTTGGTAAGATCGAAATCAACTATCTTACCGTCTCTTTTAAGTACGTTATACATATATGCTCCTCCATTTAATTATTTTGATATGAGTTAATGTTATCATATGTGTCGAAGTTTGTCAATAGCAAAACCACAATATATTGTGGTTTTTAAAAATATTTTTCACAAAATAAGCTAAATACCGCGTATTTCGCAGTGTAGAGCGAAATTCTGGGCAATGCTCTTCATTTTAAGCAAAAGCTCGCGAGACGGCTCTGAAAAACCATCGGAAATAAGGTCGCCCGAATCCTTAAAGCACTGAAGGAACCAGCGCTTTGCGCCTTCTATCTCGGCTCCTGCCGCCTCAATATCTGAAAGTGTATGAAGCTCGCGCACAACCGTTGTGCGAAATTCATATTCTATTTTCCCCTCGAGCAGAATTTCTATGCTCTTTTTAAAAGGAAGAAAGAATTCTTTTGCATCTCTGTCCCCAAAGCCGCAGGTGAGTGGGTATTTCTGCGGACTGTTTTTAAGGTCCATTGCGACGTAATCCACAAGATGTTGTGATATAAGCTCGCGGAGTTTTTCGGGGAAAGCTCCGTTGGTATCAAGCTTAACTAAAAATCCAAGCTCTTTAACCTTTTTTATAAAGTCGGATATGTCCTTTTGCAGTAGCGGCTCACCGCCTGTGATACAAACCCCGTCTAAAACACCCTGCCGTTTTTTAAGAAAGGAGAGAATGTCATTTTCCGAAAGCTCGCCTTCCTGCCTTAAAACAAGAGAAGCATTGTGGCAAAAGCCGCAGCGCAGATTGCAGCCGCCTGTAAAAATAGTTGCTGCAAGCTTGTCCGGATAATCTAATGCGGTGAGCTTTTGCAGACCTCGGATATGCAATATAAAACCTCCTTTTTGGCAAATTAATGCGGGGCATTTCATTTTAAAAATGTCCCGCATTGCATTTAAACTGTATTTACATTTTATACTATATTTTCTATTTTGTCAATAGTAAAAACACAATATATAGTATACTTTTTAAAAAATGGCTTTGCAGAGCGGTTTGTTATAAGTGGAAAAAATTACAAATAGTGTTTGACTTAGGGAGGAAATTTAAGTATAATAAAAGAGCATCAGATGGCAAAAGATGACTAAAAGCAGGAAAGGAAAATTTTATGTCTAAAATTACGGTTATCGGAGCCGGAGTTATGGGAAGCACAGTTGCATTCCCCGCCTGTGATAACGGGCATAGTGTGTCCATTGTGGGAACTCCCTATGACCGCGAAATAATCGCTCGTTTAAAGCAGGATAGATACCATTTAGGGCTCAAACGGTGTTTGCCTGAGATAATTTCTTTTTATCAGATAGAGGAGCTCCGTGAGGTTTTAGTAGATAGCGATATTGTTGTTGCGGGAATCAGCAGCTTCGGTGTTGACTGGTTTGCCGATGATATTCTGCCACTTATAGCAGACGGCACACCCACCTTGCTTGTAACTAAGGGACTACACAGCAAAGGAAACGGAGAGCTTTGCTCATTTGTAGATTATTTTGAGGAGCGCTGCGATAAAAGAGTACCCTTTTTCGCAATAGGCGGCCCGTGTATAAGCTACGAGCTTGCTGACAGACACGATACCTTTGTTGGCATCTGCGGCTACAGTGATCAACTTCTTGAAACTATCAGGCAAACTTTTTTAACCCCTTATTACCATATTAACACCACCACCGACGTTGTTGGATTTGAAATTGCGGCGGCCATCAAGAATATTTATGCCCTTGCAGTTTCTATGGCGATAGGTGTTGCTGAGTCCAAGGATGGTCTTGGCTGCCGCCCACATTTTAACTCTCAGTCGGGGCTTTTTGCCCAGAGTATTCGCGAAATGGAAACCATTATAAAGGCATTCGGCGGAAACCCCGTTGAAAATATAGTTTACGGAGTTGCTGACCTTTACATAACGGTAGAGAGCGGAAGAAACCGTGAAATCGGCGTGCTTTTGGGAAGAGGCTATACAGTAGAAGAGTCGCTTGAAAAGCTGCGCGGAATGACACTCGAATCGGTAAGCGCAGTAAAGGCGCTTTCAGAAGCACTAAAGCTTAAATGTGAGCGCGGCGAATTTAATATGAATAGTATTCCGCTGTTTGCCCATGTAAATGAGCTTATGGCAGGAAATAAAACAGTCAATATCCCTTGGGATAACTTTTAAGAATAATGCTCCCTGATGCATAAGGCATCAGGGAGCATTTTTTAATCTATTTTTCCCAATTTAAATCAGCTATATCCATAGTGGCATATGCGTTTAGTGAAAGCGGAGCGCGAACACCCGCTATGTACTCGTAATATCCCTGCGCGCCAATCATTGCCGCATTATCTCCGCATAGAGAAAGGGGCGGATAGTAGAGAGAGTAGCCTTTTTCGGTTGCTCGTCTTTCGAGCTCTGCTCTAAGTCCGCTGTTTGCACATACGCCGCCTGCCGCAACAATGGTCTTAAAGCCGAAATTTTCGGCGGCAAGGAAGAGTTTATCACAAAGTATCTCGCAAACGGTGTGTTGAAAGCTTGCAGAGAGGTCTTCCTTACATATTTCCTCGCCCTTTTGATTGGCACTATTTAAAATATTAAGAACTGCGGTTTTAAGCCCCGAAAAGCTGTAATCATAAGGGGTATCGAGCTGAGGGTGGGGAAGCTTAAATGTGTTTTTGTTTCCAAGTGTTGCAGCCTTGTCAATGGCAATTCCGCCGGGGTAAGGATATCCCATAGCGCGAGCGGCTTTATCAAAAGCCTCGCCCGCCGCGTCATCACGGGTTCTGCCAATAACCTCAAAATCTGTGTATGAGCGAACGGCAACAATGTGGCTGTGTCCACCCGATGCAATAAGGCAGAGAAAAGGCGGCTCTAAATCCTTGTGTGCAAGATAATTTGCCGCAACGTGACCGCGCAGATGATGAACGGGAACTAAAGGCTTATTAAGCAGCAGGGAAAGTGACTTTGCATAGTTTACTCCTACAAGCAGAGAGCCTATAAGACCCGGTGCGGCAGTAACCGCGATAGCATCTATTTCATTTTTTTGGAGCCCTGCATCACTAAATGCCTTGTCTACTGTGTGGCAGATACTTTCAATGTGCATTCTCGATGCAATTTCGGGAACAACCCCGCCAAAAAGACGGTGCCGCTCAATCTGCGTCAACACAACATTTGAAACTATTTCCCGTCCGTTTTTAATAATGGAGGCGGCGGTTTCGTCGCAAGAAGATTCAATAGCAAGAATAAGTGTGTCTTTCATATTACCACCTAAAGTTTTAAATCAGTGAAAGACGCATCACATAAGCGTCTTCCGTAGGGTCTCTGTAAAAGTTTTTTCGGGTAGCACAGCTTAAAAAACCATGCTTTTTGTATAGAGAAATAGCAGCAGTATTGCTGCAC
The DNA here is from genome assembly GCA_045655125.1 of Oscillospiraceae bacterium. Classification (GTDB taxonomy): domain Bacteria; phylum Bacillota; class Clostridia; order Oscillospirales; family Ruminococcaceae; genus SIG578. Next base: position 1,513 of record JAZOOR010000047.1, on the reverse strand, counting down.
CTGACTTCTAAGAAAAGGGTATCGTTTCCGGCAGCTTTGGCATCTTGTATAAGACGAGAAATAAGAGAATCTGCAATTTTCTGTCTGCGGTGCAGAGGTGAAACTGCAACATTAGTAATACTGCCCTCGCCTAAAACAAATATGCAGCCGACATACCCCAAAACCTCGCCGTCCTTCTCGCAAATAAGAAAATGCGCATTTGGGCTATCTAGTTCATCTTTAAGAGCCTGCCTTGACCACGCGCGTGAGAAACAAGCCTTTTCAAGCAAAGAAACACCGTCAAGATGCTCTTCCCCCATTAAAACAATGCTAAAATCCGTCATTTTGACACCTCGGATAAAAGCGCATATATCTGTGAGTAGAGCTGCTGGGCGACTTTTTTATATACAGATAAGTCCTGCATATAAGGGTCGTCTATCGTGGGATTTGCACAGCGCAGTTTGCTTTGCAGAGAGGGGATAGATGAAAGCGCAAGACTGTGCTGAGGTGTCATTGTAAAGATGATGTCAGCATTTTCTAAAAGGGTTAAGTCTGCCTGAGCGGCTCTATGGTAGGAGAGGTCAATCCCATAAAGCTCAGATAGGGCAAGCACTGCGTTTTGGGAGGCAGGAGAGCCTATGGGAGCGGCAATACCGCAGCTATCAATAGAAATTTCAAGCCCGCGTTCATTGCATATTTTTCTTGCAATAGCGGCTGCCATAGCACTGCGGCAGGTGTTTCCTGTGCAGACAAAAATAATGCTTTTCACCTCAGTTTTCACCCTCTCATTTTATTTTTTTAAGTAGCGGAATGAACTTTAAAATAATGAGCGTTACTATGCGCGTGAGCGCAATATCGTATATAACGAAGGCTCCGTTAAGTCCGAGAATATAAATGATAATTCCGACTAATCCAAACTCGCCGTATTCTGCCATAAGCGCACCGCTGCCTAAAAACAAGAGCGTTATTAAGCTTCCGATGAGGATAGTTACATTTAATAGGATTATTTTTAAAATCCATTCTAAAACGGGACGGCGCAGCCGCTCAATGCTTTCCTTGACTATTGGGTAATAGCCTAAAAGCGCGATGAAAGAAACAACTGCCAGATAGTCTGAGGAAAGAAAAAGGCTCAGTAGAGAAACTCCTACATAAACCGAAACAGCCCATTTACTGCCAAGCTCTATATTGAGTACTATAAGTAAAACTCCCGCAGCTGCAGGCAAAGCAAACGAAGCGGCAGGAAACAGACTTGTAGCAGCCATACAGAGTGTAGAGAGCGCCATTATTATACCGCCTAAGGCAACCTTATAGCTTTTGCGCATAATATAACCTCGCTTTTAGCAGCAGGGGTTGCAGTCCCCGTCGCAGACATTGCAAAGGCAGTTGCAGAGCATAAAATCACAGCACATATCGTTGCAGGAGCTTTCCATAGGACCGCCTGCGGTGCGATATCCACCTGGATTGTATGTTCCGTTTCTGCGAGCAGACATCTGATTGTATGCTGCTGCATATTCACTGTTGTTAGGGTCCATTC
>JAZOOR010000046.1:0-9481 GCA_045655125.1 Oscillospiraceae bacterium | reverse complement strand
TATGTTGCGGCACTGCTAACTTCTGTGGCAAACCTGCTCAGATTTGTACTGATTGCAAGAGGAAGAAACAGAGAATGAAAAACGCAAGAGAATTATGCTTTCTGGCACTTGTTCGTATGGAAAAGGATGGAGCTTATTCCAACCTTGTTTTAAACTCACTTTTAAATAAATGCAGCCTTTCTCACGAGGAAAAGAGTTTTGCTACACGCCTTTTTTACGGCACACTTGAAAAGAAGATGCTGCTGGATTACAATATCTCGCTCTTATCTAACCGCCCGCCGCAAAAGCTCGATACCGAGGTTCTCTGTATTCTGCGAATGGGAATGTATCAGCTTCTTTTTTTAGATAGCGTTCCCGATAGCGCTGCGGTAAATGAAAGTGTAAAGCTTTGTTACTTTACAAAGAAAACTTCTGCAAAAGGCTTCGTAAATGCGTTGCTTCGAGCGAAAATTCGTCAAAACAAAGAAATTTGCATTCCCAAGGCTATAAATGAGCAGCTTTCTGCTGATGAGAGTATAGTTTCTCTTATTAGTGAGCAGTATGGCGAGAGTGAAATGCGTGATATTTTTTCTGCATTCTCAACTAGTTCTCGCCAATACATAAAAGTAAACACTCGAAAAACCACCTTAAATGAGCTTTGCGCTCTTTTAAAGAAAAAGAATATTGATATCTCCCTCTGCGACAGAGCAAAGGACTGCGCAGAAATCCGTAATGCAGGAGACCTTACCCATCTTTCTGAATTTAAAGATGGACTATTCTATGTGCAGGATTTAGCATCGCAGATGTGTTGCGCTGCTCTTGAGGTAGAGGATGCCACGCGTATTCTTGACACCTGCGCTGCGCCCGGCGGCAAAAGCTTTACTCTTTCGCTTGTTGCTCCTCAGAATACTGAGGTCGTTTCTTGTGATGTTAGCTCTAACCGCGTCAGCCTAATCGAAAAGGGAAAAGAGCGGCTCTCTCTTTCAAATGTAAAGCCACAGATAAACGATGCTTCGGTTTTTAATGAGGACCTCGGAAAATTCGATAGAATTTTGTGCGATGTGCCTTGCTCGGGACTTGGTGTTATCGCAAAGAAACCCGAAATAAGATATAAAAAAATAAACCCCGACAAGCTTTTTGATTTGCAGTATAAAATCCTCGAAACCTCTTCTGAGTATCTTAGAGAAGGCGGCATTTTAGTTTATTCCACCTGCACCCTTAATAAAAGGGAAAATGAAGATGTAATAGCTCACTTTCTAAAAAATCACAGTGATTTTGAGCCTCACCCACTTTGTATTTCGGAAAACGGAGAGTACCATAAAACATTTTTACCAAATCGCGATGAGTGTGATGGCTTCTTTGTTTCAGCAGTTATAAAAAAATCTTAAAAGGACGATAAATATGCGAGAAATTAGCTCCTATAACCTCGATGAGCTAAAACAAATCATAAAAGAAATGGGACTGCCTCAGTTTCGCGCCGCTCAAGTTTATGAGTGGCTGCACGTAAAGCTTGCAGACAGCTTTGACGAGATGACCAATTTAGATAAAAACCTTCGAGCAAGGCTTTCGCAGGAATTTAGCATCTCAATGCCCACCATTTCAAGAAAGCTTGTTTCAAAAATTGATGGAACGCATAAATACCTCTTTGAGTTCTCGGATGGAGAGTGTGTAGAGTCTGTAGTTATGCGATATAAGTATGGAAACAGTATCTGCGTTTCCACTCAGGTCGGTTGCGCTATGGGATGCAAATTCTGCGCCTCAACAAAGGCGGGTATAGTACGCGACCTTACGGCTGGTGAAATCTTAGGACAGATTTACCGCGCTCAAAAGGATATAGGCGAGCGCATTTCCCATGTTGTTTTAATGGGAATAGGCGAGCCGCTTGCAAACTTTGATAATGTAGTTAAGTTTCTTTATATGGTGTCTGACCAGAACGGTCTTAATATAGGCCAGAGGAACCTTTCGCTCTCAACCTGCGGAATAGTCCCTAACATCGACCGCCTTGCAGAGCTCGATTTGCAGATAACTCTGTCAATATCTCTACACGCGCCCTTTGATGACCTTCGCAGCAGTATGATGCCGATAAATAATAAATATAACATCGAGCAGCTTTTAGCTGCTTGCCGCCGATATGTAAACAAAACAGGGCGCAGAATATCCTTTGAATACTCGCTTGTGCGCGGTGTAAACGACAAACCCGAGCACGCAGAAAAACTGTGCGAGCTTTTAAAGGGAATTCTTTGCCACGTAAACCTTATTCCTGTAAACCCTATTGAGCAGGGTGAATTTGAAAAAAGTGAGAAAAAAAGCATAGAAGTCTTTAAAAATATAATCGAGTCGCATAAAATAACCGCGACCGTCCGTAGAAAGCTGGGAGCAGATATAAATGCAGCCTGCGGACAGCTTAGAAGAGAAAGTAAGCAAATGCGCGGATAATGTTGACAAAAGGTAGTCAAAAGTGGTATTATATTATGGTAATTCTAAGCCGAGTAAGAGGTGATTAGTGTGAGGGCTTATGGTCTTAGTGATATAGGAAAAGTCAGAGAATCCAATGAGGATTGCTTTGAAGTTTCGGTAGACGGTGCTCAGCCTGTCTGGGCTGTAGTGTGTGACGGAATGGGCGGTGCAAACGGCGGATACTATGCAAGCAGCACGGCGGTCGGAGCCTTCTCACACGGTATGGATATCAGCTTTGAGGGCTTAAAGTCAAAGCAGATTGAAAATGTTATGTGCGAGGCTGTAAAAAACGCCAACCAAAGCGTTTATAAAACAGCTCTCGAGCAGCCCGAGCTTTCGGGAATGGGAACCACCCTTGTTGCCGCAGTTGTTTTTGAGGATAGCGCCCATATTGTTCACGTCGGAGATAGCCGAGCCTATCTTATTGGGGGAGGAAAGATTTCTCATCTGACTACCGACCACTCTGTAGTTCAGCAGTTAGTTGAGCTCGGCCAGATAACACAGGAAGAGGCAAGGGTACACCCCGAAAAAAATATGATAACCCGTGCAGTCGGAGTTAAAGAAGAGGTAAGCGCAGATGCAAGCTCAATAAAAATGCGCCGCGATGATGCAATTTTACTTTGCTCTGATGGCCTTTCAAATTATGTAGAAGAGCAGGAAATGCTTGATATAGTAGCAAATACTGCTCACGAAGAAGCGGCAGAGCTTCTGATTTCTTTGGCACTTTCAAGAGGCGGTGCAGATAATATCACCGCTGTAATCATAAAATGATAGATCTTGTAAATAGGAGTGAAAACTATGAATAAGTACATCGGCGTCAGGCTCGCAGGCCGCTATGAGATTCAGGAGCAGGTTGGAATCGGCGGAATGGCAAATGTCTACAAGGCAAGAGACCTCATCGATGACATCACAGTAGCAGTTAAAATCCTTAAGGACGAATATATTCAGAATGAGGAGTTTCTGCGCCGCTTCCGTAACGAGGCAAAGGCTATCGCAGGCCTTTCCCACCCCAATATCGTCAAGGTTTATGATGTAATCTATAATGATGATGTTCCTGCTATCGTTATGGAGTATATTGACGGAATCACATTAAAAGAATATATTGAGCGCGAGGGCGTTTTGAAGTGGAAAGAGGCTCTGCACTATACCGTGCAGATTTTAAGAGCGCTTCAGCACGCACACGATAAGGGCATTGTCCATCGCGATATTAAACCGCATAATATCATGCTGCTTATGGATGGTACTATTAAGGTGATGGATTTCGGTATTGCCAGATTTGCCCGTTTTGAAACCAAAACAATTTCGGGCAAGGTTATCGGCTCGGTGCATTACATAAGTCCCGAACAGGCTTGCGGCGATGTAACCGACCATAAAACCGATATTTATTCGGTAGGTGTTATGCTTTTTGAAATGCTTACAGGCCGCCTGCCGTTTGAGGCAGATGCCGCCGTTTCGGTTGCTATGATGCAGGTTTCCAAAACCCCTGCAAGACCTCGCGAGATTAACGATACTATCCCTGAAGGTCTTGAGGAAATTATCCTTAAAGCTATGCAAAAGGATACAAAGGTCCGCTATCAGAGCGCAGCAGAAATGCTGAAGGATATCGATGAGTTTAAAAAGAATCCAAGCATTCAGTTCTCTTATAAATACTTAAATAACGATGAAATGCCCACACGCCATTTCGGCGCTGTTTCAAATGAAGAAAAGAAGGCTGCCGACAGTGAGGAGGGCGAAGAGGAAAAGAAATCACCGCTTCTTCCCATCTTGCTCGGCGTAACCTCGGCAGTAGTTCTTGCGGTAATTATATTTATCATAGTTGCGTTTTCTAAGGGTGGAATATTCAGTTCCACTAAGTCAATCGTAATTCCTAATGTTGTTGGTATGCACTTAAGCGAGGCTCAGGAAAAACACAAGGAATTTGATTTTTCTGATTATGAAACCGCTTACAGCGATGAGTTTGAAGAGGGAATAATCTTCAAACAGGAAGAAAAAGAGGGTAAGAAAACCAAAAAGTATAAAATGACCGTCTGGGTCAGCCTTGGCGCTAAAAAAGGCGAAATACCCGATGTTACAGAGTATGAGGTTGACGCTGCGATAGACGCACTAAAGAAAGCAGGCTTTACTAACTGGACAGAGATTCCTGAGGAAAGCTCAGAGGTTGCTAAGGGCCTAGTTGTCAGAACAAACCCCAAACGCGGTGAAGAGGTTGCTCTTTCCACAACAATTCAGATTTTCAAGGCTGTTGAAAAGATAGAAAAGGTTCAGGTCCCCAATGTTATCGATATGGATATTACTCAGGCAACGGCTCTCCTGCAAGCAAAGGGACTTGTAGTTAACGAGCCTGTCGAGGTTCCCTCTGATAAAGCAAAGGGAATGGTAACCTATCAGGATGTCGCAGGTGACACATGGGTAGATCAGGGAACTGCTGTTACCTTAAAGGTAAGCTCAGGCAAAAAGCAGCAGACCACATATAAAATGGATATCCCCATCCCCTCATTCTATACAGGTCAGATTGAGCTTATCGCAACACTTGACGGTGAAACTGTTAAAACCTCAAACCTTTATGCAACTGATGTTGACAAATGGGCTCTTGAACTGAGCGGTACAGGTATCCGTAAGCTCGTTATCCGCATTAACGGCTCTGTTTACCTTGCTTATAATGTTAACTTTGATGCTCAGACCAACACGCTGCTTCAGGATAACACATCTATCCTTGAATCAGCGCTTAAAGCTCCCGAGAGTTCTTCTCCGAGCTCAAATGCAGAGGATATCACCTCAAGCTCTATTGCAAACCCTGAGGGAGAGCAGGCAGCTCAGTAATGTAGGCAAATAGCCGCACACTAATAAGAAAAAATCAAAGCGGCGGTAGAAACTACCGCCGCTCTTATAAATCTGTGAGGAATTTATGGAAAAAATAAGGGGCAGGATACTCAAGGGCATTGGCGGATTTTACTATGTCGAAACCGAGCTTGGTATTATAGAGTGCCGCGCAAGAGGCTCTTTCAGAAATAAGGAAATGTCACCCTACGTTGGAGATTATGTTACTGCTGAGATTGACAGAGAAAAAATGTGCGGTGTAGTTTCTGAAATCTCAGAGCGCAGAAATTCTCTTGTCCGTCCATCTGTCAGCAATATAGACAGGCTTTATATTGTCTGCTCTACTACACTGCCCGAACCTAACCTACTTAATATTGATAAGCTCACTGCTATAGCAGTTCATAGTGGAATAGAGCCTGTTATTGTTATCAGCAAAACAGATTTAGATAGCGCTCAGTATCTTTCTGATATTTATAAAAAAACGGGTGTTACCGTTCTTGAAACAAATGCAGAGGAACCGAATATGGCCAAGGAGATAAGACGGAGCCTTAGCGGTATTACAAGTGTGTTTACAGGAAATTCGGGCGTGGGTAAATCAACCCTTATAAATCAGATGTTCCCCGAACTTTCTTTGAAAACGGGTGAAATATCTAAGAAGCTTTCAAGGGGTAGACATACTACCCGCCATATTGAGCTTTTTCCTCTTTCCGAGGGTGGATATATAGCTGATACCCCCGGATTTTCCACCATTGACTTTGAGGGATATGCCGTCATAAAAAAGGATGAGGTTGCAGCCTGCTTCCCCGAATTTGAGCGTTTTTTTGGCGGCTGCCGCTTTCCCGATTGCAGCCATATAGGAGAGAGGGACTGCGCTGTTAAAACTGCGGTCGCGGGCGGAGAAATCCCATCCTCGCGTTATGACAGCTACTGTGAACTGTTTCGTGAAGCAGAAAAAATTCGCGACTGGGATATAAAACAAAAAAGGTGATAGCCTTATGAAGAAATGCGCTATATTTGCGGCGGCTCCCATTGGAAATGCTGATTATATTAAAATTGATGATGATACAATGGTCATCTGCGCTGACGCGGGGATAAGACACGCAAAGGCACTGGGAATAAAGGTAGACCTTACTCTTGGGGACTTTGATTCTTGCGATAGGAGCGAAACGGAAGATATATGTACAGTGACATTCCCAAAGCGCAAGGACGATACCGACCTTATGCTTGCAATTAAATACGGTATGCAGGCAGGCTGCGAGGAATTCAAGGTTTTCGGCGCACTTGGCGGAAACAGACTTGACCATACTGTTGCCGCATTTTCTGCGCTTGGATTTCTCTGCGATAACGGACTGCGCGGAGAACTTGTAGACGATAAAACTCAGGTGCGTGTCCTTGAGGTCGGTGAGCATATTGTTGAAAATAACGAGGGGTACCTCTCACTTTTTCCGTTTGGCTGTGATAGAGCTTTGGTAGAGCTATCGGGCACAAGCTATGATGGAACGGTGCTGCTAACAAGCTCTTTTCCTATAGGTGTCAGCAATGAGATAACCTCACATACCGCAGTTATAAAGGTGCTTGAGGGCGAGGAAATGAGCCGCGTGCTGATGATACTCTCTAAAAAAGATAATTAACAAAAAAAGCCCTTTCCGCGTATAATGAAAATGAGCAATACTATGTTCATTTTGTGGTTTGCGGAGGAGTTTTATGGGTAGAAGAAGATGCAATATTGGTAAAGTGCTTGTGTGTTGTGGTATTTCGGTTTTGCTTCTGTCCTTTTGTTCATTCAGATTTATTATAACTATAGCTGCTATCATATCAATAATGGTAGGCACCAAGATAATAATCTGTTCATAAAACCTCCAAAGCCGCCTTTATGGAATGGGGTGTAAACTTTATGAAGATTGTTGTTGTAAAAAGTCCGAAATTCCTGAAAGGGATTTTAAGGATGATTTTCGGAATAAAAAAAGAGGAAGATACATAAAAGGAGAAAAAAATGGCAAAGCTAACGCTTAAAGAAAAGGAAGCGCAAAGGGAAAGGCAGAGTAGAGAAGAGCGCGGATATAAAGATTTCTGGTACCTTCTTTTAATAGTCGGTATTGTCTGGCTTTTGGAAACTCCTGCAATAGTAGGTCTGCTCAGCAGTGATACACGCAGCCACTTTCATTCATACGGTGTATTTATGATTTTCTTTTCCGCTGTGGGATTTTTAACCGCGGTGTTGCTTTTAGCTCTCAATAAGAAAAAGGCAAGCATTATTATAAGCTGCATTTCCGCCGCGTTTATACTGCTTGTTTGCGCCTTAATCTATGTAGGCTACAAAAGGGCACTCAATACAAGCGATATGAATATTGCCCAGATAATCGTTTCTTACGTAACTCCTGTTGCCGTTCCCATAGCAAATATTATTATGGTTAAAAAAAGAAAATAAGACCGTGTTTATATGCACGGTCTTAATGCCGTTGGAGGATAAAATGATAACAATAAAAGAAACCCCTGTTTACATAACAAGAGAGCTGTGCTTTAGCGCAGATATTGAGTATAACCAAAACAAAATATGCTATGCGGCTCTTTTAGAGCGCGATATATGTGCCTTTTGCATATTTACACTTAAAAATGATACCGTGGTGATAGAATATGCCAAGGCGCCAAATGCGGCGATTTTAGATGGCGTAGTTCGTGCTGCAATCGCTGGAGGAGAATTAAAGGGCGCCCGATTTTATGACTTTGAGGTTTCAGATGAGCTTTCTAAAGAGCTTTTGCCTTTGGGCTTTCGCAAATCTCAGGGGACAAGCCCACACAGCATTGAAAAACTCTTTACCGCCTGTAGCGGATGCTCAAAATAAAGGAGAATTAAAATGAATAAGTTTACCTTTACACCCCGCGGTGTGTGTTCAAGACAAATCAAAATAGAGCTTGACGGAAATGTTATAAAAAAAGTCGATTTTGTCGGCGGGTGCTCTGGAAATACACAGGGCGTTGCCCGTCTTGTTGAGGGTATGACTGTGCAAGACGCGGTTTCTCGCCTTGAGGGAATTGAATGTGGCTTTAAGGGTACATCCTGCCCCGACCAGCTCGCGAAAGCGCTGATTGAAGCTATTCACGCTTGTAAAGAATAAATACTTTACACTGAAATTTTCTTTTAAATCGGCAGTTTTGGAGGGTTATTATGCCAAACACTAAGATTATGGACTCAGAAGCGGTAGAGCGTGCCCTTAAAAGAATTTCTCACGAAATTATTGAGCGAAACAAGGGCTGTGAAAACCTCTGTATTATAGGAATTTGTCGTCGCGGAGTTCCTCTTGCAAAGCGTCTTTGCAAAAATATCAGCATAATAGAGGGCAAAGAACTGCCTATGGGAATTTTAGATATAACTCTATATCGTGATGACCTATCCGAAAAATTTAAAGACCCCGTTATCAACGCGACAGATATTCCATTTTCTGTAACAGGCAAGAAAATAGTGCTTGTAGATGATGTTCTGTATACAGGCAGAACGGTAAGAGCCGCCATTGATGCAATTATTTCTCTTGGCCGCCCATCTTGTATTCAGCTTGCAATTATGGTGGACAGAGGACATAGAGAGCTCCCCATTCGCGGAGATTTTGTCGGTAAAAATATTCCGACATCACACGAAGAACGAGTCCTTGTCAAAATCCCTGAGATTGACGGCGAAGGCGGAGTTTATATATCAAGAATATAATAAAAAACAGGAGTATAGCACATATGCAAACCAAGACACTTAAACCAAAGGTAAGAGAATCTTCGCTGGAACTTTTTAGAATTATTACCATGCTTATTATCGTTGCCCACCATTACATAGTTAACTCAGGAATAAGCAGTCAGATGATTACAATGGAAAATGCAACTGATTGGAATTCGTTGTTTTGCCTGCTCTTTGGCTGGGGCGGAAAGACAGGCATAAACTGCTTTTTGCTTATAACAGGCTATTTTATGTGTAAATCAAATATTACCTTAAAGAAATTCTTAAAGCTATTGCTACCGATTGTATTCTATAATGTGGTAATTTATTTTGTGTTTTTACTTAGCGGGTATTCCACATTTTCATCGCAGGAGCTGCTGCTTGCTTTTATTCCGGTAAATGGACTTGGAGATAACTTTTTCAGCACATTTTTAGCATTTTATCTCTTTATTCCATTTCTTAATATCCTGATAAAAGGTATGAATGAACGCCAGCATCTTTTCCTCATAGGTCTTTGTCTTTTGCTTT
>JAZOOR010000045.1:0-19120 GCA_045655125.1 Oscillospiraceae bacterium | reverse complement strand
CTCTGAGTGCGCCAGTTGATACCCTCAGCGTGTGACATATCAATGGATGTCTGCACACCTGTTTTTTCCTCATTGCCTGCCATACGGCGATACTGACCGTCATTGTAAATGGAAGGCTGCACCACAACCGGCATCGACTTCATAAGGCTAAAACAAAAGAAGTTGCGGTAGTTGTTTTTAATGACTTGTTTTTGGCTTTCAATATCGCTTGAGAACATAACCTCAGTTTTAAAGGCATTTATGTTGGGATACTCATCATAAATGGACATATCCGGAATCCACTGATAATTAGCAAACGGCATATTACCTGCGCTACTCTTAAATCCGTTCTGATCAAACAGAACAGGCAGCACCTTAAGCGCCTCATTGTGTTTATCTATAAGAAGGGTATCGTCACGCTTGTTCATTTCAACGGGAGTATATTCATAACCGCCGTAAAGCGCGGGTGTGGAAAAACGGGTAGCGGGGCTGTGTGAAAGAGTGTTTCTGTAATAGGTAAATCCATCAAACTGCTCTTTCAGCTCGGGTTTTTCGTTAAAGAGATAAGGCACCATATTGCCCACAGCACGATCAAGCATCAAAACCACCACGTTTTTGCCGTCTTTAGACAGCGAAAATGCAGTATCTCCCTGTTTGTAGGAGCCATCCGTAATCTCGGAAATAGAGGCATTAACAGTATTAAAATTAAGCGCTGACATGCCGCCGAGTGCTACCGTTACGGTAAGAATCAGCACCGAAACAACACGCGGGATTTTAACAGCAAGCAGATACACAATTACTGCGGCAGCTACAACAACCAATATGTTGATAATCTGCTCATTTGTGCTGAACTTCATAATGTTTTCGTATTTAAGTTCGGAAGATATAACTCCGAGATTTGTGCCGAAGAACATATAGTTTATAAGCATCACTATTCCAAGCGCCCAAATGATACGTTCAAACATCACCTTGCCCTTGGGGCTTGCAAGCCAATAGAATACACTCATCCAGATAAGGAAGGTGCCTGCGGCAAGCAGAGACGACATCAGCACATAGTTAAGCGGGTGATGGAAATAAGAAAGGCTTATATATTCCTGAGGTGAGCCTGCAATATAGGTAGACGGAATAAGCACACCCGTGAGCACCGTCAGCAGCAGTGCGCCAAGCAGAAAATGCAGGCGGTTGGGCTTTGCCTCGGTTTCTTTTTTTCGGGAAGACATATGCGGAGCAATCAGGCTTATGATAAGCGGAAGCTCACAAGCCAATCCGAGAACCAAAAGCAAAATCTTTTTCTTGATAGAGTCGGTTTGGTACAGGCCCGCCCCAAGCGAAATAAATGCTACGCCGACCACCGCAGTCAGAACGCTTAGCACCTTCTTAGGATTTTTAAGCTTGTAGAAGATGGTTTTAACCAGTGAGAACAGATTATTGAGTGTCCAGTAGAAAACTAGTCCCGAAGGTGATGTGTATAGGAACACAAGGAAAAATCCTGCCATTGCGTACAACTGAATTTTTGTTTTAAGCGGAAATCCTTTGAGGTAGATAGCGCTGGAAATGACATTTACTAATGTCATCAGAATGGGGAGCACATTGATGGTGAAACCACCGATAACAAACATCGCGTCAGGCGCTCCTAAATCTCTGATTGGGCCGAGCGACACACCGTTTAAAATCTCTGCATGGGACAAAAACTGATAAGCCGCCATAAAGAATGGTATCTCCAGAAGCAGCGACACAGAGCCATTTAAAGCAGAGGTGGGCTTATAATTGTTCTGACGATAGTAGGTCTGCAAAATCATCATGCGTTCATCGCCACTGAAGGTTTTCTTTATATGGGAAGCGCCTTTGGAAATCTTTGCTTCAATATCCCTTGCGGCCTCCTGCATTGCGTCCGCTCTGCGATAGAGTGGCAGCACCAGAATATTCATTGCAAGGCTCAATATAATGATGGAAAGTCCGGGATGCCCTACAAAATCATTGGCAACCATGAATATGACCTCGAACACCAATTTCAATGGTGCAAGGAATAAGGTTTCAAGAATGGATAAAAAAGTCACGATTGCACCTCTCTTACTTTGATAATTCTTCTAACTTTTTGCAAAGATAATCAGCAGCTCGCTCTGCACCCTCACCGATATTACACCAAGTTTCTTCTTTAACCTGACGCAGTCCCTCGGTGTATTTCGGGTTACTCAGACAGTCGTCAATAAGCTCTTTGAGGTTGTCCATATTTTCATCGGTGAGTCTTTCGCCGATACGCAGCAAGGCAGATGCTGTCCATAGCGGACGATTAAGCCACCATGCGTCATACACGCTGATATCAAACTCAGGGTTAGTGTAAATAATTGGTTTGCCGTGTACTAATGCAAAATCAAAAACAACACCCGAGAAGTCGGAAATCATAATATCAGAACGATGCAGAGCATCAAAGTTATCGTTGTCACGATTCCATTCAAGCTGCTCAGACTCGGGGAACTCTGCCATCAGCTTGTCCATCAGTTCCTTTTCAGAGGTGAAGGATTGCGGATGGGGACGCACAATGACGTGATATCCGGTTTTGAGCAGAACTTCGAGGATTTTGCTGCCGTAAGTGCTGAAAATAGCACTCGGCCCCCAAGATGGAGCAAGCAGCACTGTACGAGGATGCTCGCCTATAGGCTCGGCTGTCTCAAGTCTTTTTGCAGCCTCATCCATATACGGAATTCCGATTTTGACTAAATCCTTAGGCGGTAAGTCACGCAGTGCCTCAAGGTCGCGTATGTCCTTCTCCTGATAGTCACCCGACAGCATAATTGCATCGTAATAGTCAATACCAAACATTCTGTACAGAGTAATTTCGCTGGCAGCGTGAGGAATATGCACATAATATTTAACACCCTTAGACCGTTTCCACTGAAAAACATCAAGGCTTGGGGTAGTGGATAACAGTATAGTTGCGCTGAGAAAATTCAAGCGAGCATACGCCGAGTTGCCGTTTCCGATAAACTCAGCTCTCACATTGGATGGTGCGCTACTGAGCGCAGGATCGTCTTGGGATGCGGTTAAATATACAACAGGGACACCGCGTTTTTCAAGTGCACGGCAAACAGGCTCAAAAATAGGCCAATACCTTTTATGATCTGAAAAAATTACCAATGGAATTTCCTGATTTATATTTTCTTTTTTTCCGCCGCCTATTCGAAAACGCAGTTTAATAAACAGCATACGGACAGAATAAAAAGCCGCGCCTAAAACACCTATCAGGATAGTAAACAGCATACTTCCCGTTCCGGGATCAATATACATTTTCATATCGGTGTGCCTCCGTTATCATGGGTAGTCGAAAACCGCTTTGGTTTAGCGGTCTGCTCTTATATTACCACTTTATATATAATAAGTCAATACAAGGGAAAGCTATGCCGCTCCTACAAAAAAACAGCCACTGAAACAGTGGCTGTATGATTGCTTACTAGATTACAGGGGTGTTTTCGAGGGAGATTATATTATCGCTTTCATCGGCAAAGGCGACAAGGTCACCGGTATTTTCCTTTTTGGAAAATGTCATGGTTATCTGCAAGGCGGTTGTGCCATTTTCGTTTTTGGTTATTCCCTCATACGAAACCTTTGCATTTTTCTCTGCCATCAAAGCCTCAAACTCGCTGCAAAACCGCTGCGAATCCTTGACTGTTACTATAACCGCGAGGCTTCTGATTGAATCCTTTCCGATGGTAATGCGGTGCATAATAAACTGCGACAAGATAATAAGCGCAGTTACAAAAATGCCCTCAAAATACATTCCTGCGCCTATTGCAATTCCTATACCCGAGGTTGCCCATATGCCTGCGGCGGTTGTAAGACCGCGCACCGACGAGCCAAGCTTAAAGATAACTCCCGCTCCGAGAAAGCTGATTCCCGTTATGACCTGCGAGGCTATGCGCGATGCATCTGCGCCGCTTGTTCCTGCAAAATATCCGCCCGTCGCGGTTTGCAGGTCGGCAAAGCCATATTTGGAAACTATCATCATAAGGGTTGAGGCAGCGGCAACGAGGATATGTGTGCGGATTCCAGCCTCTTTAAATCTTCGGGTACGCTCAAAGCCAATCATTGCTCCGCAAAGGCTTGCCACAACTATTCGCAGGAAAAATTCAAGCTCCTGTATTATGGTAACCTTATTTAGAAACAGCTCAAAAAATGTCACAGAACCACTCCTCTACTTTCTATATTCTTAAACATTATAATATTTATATGCGAGTCATATTAAATTTAAACGACAGTCAGCAAAAACCGACTGTCGTTTTTTTGCATTTACTGATTTGCAGAAGATGTAGTAATCTTGATTGTTGGAATAGAGCTGAGAATGCCCTTGTTAAGCTCAACCTTATAGGTTTTTTCGAGCTGCTTGTAAAGAGCCTCATAGGCAGAGTCTTTAAGCACACCTATAACATTATTTTTCCATACAGGATTGCCTTCATTTACGAAATACATTACGTGATATCCGTAATCGGTTTTGACTATGCCGGTATCGCCCTCTTTTCTGGACTTATCAAAGGACCAGTTTTCAAAAGGCTCTACCATTGTGCCTTTTGTAAAGTTCTCATAAAGTCCTCCGTTTGAAGCAGAGCCGGAGTCCTCGGTGTACTTCTCGGCAAGTTTTCCAAAGCTTTCAGCGGTTTTGTCACCCTTATTGTACTCATCAAGAACTTCCTGTGCTTTAGCTTTTGCCTCTTCATCGCTCTTATATGATTCTGTCGCAATTAAAATATGGCGAACACTCCTCGTTTCGCTCTCATCAAGATAAGGAGCGCGTGTCAGCATATAAACGGCACGGTTATTTGAACTGGGGTATATCATAGTGCTGCCGACCTTGGTTTTCTCGTCAAACGCCCATACCGATATATCAAACTCGGGGTCATAAGTATTTCCTGTGATTGCGCTGTTTTTTACAGCGTTTTCAATATTGGTGTCGGTGACGCCGCGATCTTTAAGTATCTCTTTTAAAATTTTGTCAAAATCTTCGGCAGATGTGGCTTTAGAAAGGCGGTCTGCGTATTTCTTTACATTTTCATACTCAGCCTTGACCTCGTCATCGCTCATATCATCAGTTACATTGGGGGCGATATTGTAGTATTTATAGTCTACAAGCTGAAAATCTTTTTTATGGTCATTAAAATACTCCTCTATTTCCTTGTCGGTGTATTTTACTGAGTCGATTTTCTCGGTGTAATACTTAGTTGCAAGAGTAGAAATCTCAAGCCCCTTGCGGATATCCTCTTTATTTACTCCAAGACCATATGCGGTGTGAATATAATCCTTCACATCCATTTGGGAGTCTTTGGCATACTTTTCAAGATCAGCAATAAAATCTTCAATTTTCTTAGTTTCGTCTGCGTTGAGCTTCATACCCTCGCTTGCGGCTTTCTCGGCAAGGTAAAGAATTTCGGTAAGGTTTGCTTCGGTGCTTTCTGCCATATAGTCAAACCAGTTTTGACCATCAGAGGACTCCTGCTGACGCAGGTCAACCTCAGGGTCAAGACCGTAGCTTGAAAGATAGTCTGAGTAATTGTTTACAAAATCTGTGTACTGATAGTTTAAGAAATAGGTAAAGGTAGTGCCGCTGATTTCAAGGTTATCGGATTTCATGGCCACCTTGTTTCTTAAAAAGTTGCCGTTGGTCTTTGCGGCATTTATGAATATTATACTTCCAATAAATATTGCGCAAAGCAGCACCGATACCGCTGCTATCACGATATTTATAATGGTTTTCTTCTTTTTCTGCTTATGAAGTCTTTCATGCTCCTGCCTTTTAATCTCCTCAACAGCCTGTCTTGCGCTTCTTGCGCGAGAAGCTTTTCCCATCTACAAAACATCCTTCCGTTTTTTATTCGGTTAATTTATTTTACAGGATTTTTCGCCATTATATGTTACGCATTTGTAAATTTAAGCTTTGTGCCATTTTACACCCTGAGGTGTATCCTCTAAGATAATACCCTGAGCCTTAAGCTCGTCGCGAATAGCATCAGCTCTTGCAAAATCACGGTTCTTTCTTGCCTGCTGGCGTTCCTCGATAAGTGCCTCTATCTCGCTATCGAGATTTTTATCTGCCTTTCTCTCATAGAGAAGTCCGAGAACAGAAACGAGTTTTTCAAACAGCTCACTTGCGGCTGTGACATACTCTTTAGAAGGCTCTTTGCCGACGACGTTGGCATTTATCTCGCGGACTAAATCGAAGATGGCTGCAAGTCCGTCAGCAGTGTTAAAGTCGTCATCCATAGCCTCTCTGAACTGCTTTTCAAAATCGGCAAGCTTTTTAATCCGCTCTCCGTCAGCCTCTGTGTCGGTAGCATTAGAGAGCGCATATGCAAGGTTTTCACGGCAGTTGTAAAGGCGGTCAAGCGATGCCTTTGCCTGCTCGATAATTTCGGTGCTGTAGTTAATGGGGCTTCTGTAATGCGAGGCAACCATAATATAGCGGATAACCTCGTATCCATACTTTTCGCCGATTTCTCTGGCAGTAAAGAAGTTGCCGAGCGACTTGGACATTTTGCGGTTATCAATGTTGATATAACCGTTATGCATCCAATAACGCGAGAAACAAGCTCCGTTTGCACACTCGCTCTGTGCAATTTCGTTTTCGTGGTGGGGGAAAATAAGGTCCTGACCGCCACAGTGAAGGTCAATGGTTTCACCGAGTATGCTCTTTGCCATGGCAGAGCACTCAATATGCCAGCCTGGTCTTCCCTTGCCCCAAGGCGACTCCCAGAAGGGCTCGCCCTCTTTGGCAGCTTTCCAGAGCGCAAAGTCCATAGGGTCTTCCTTTTGCTCGCTTATGTTTATTCTTGCGCCTGCCTCAAGCTCCTCAAGCGGCATATGTGAAAGCTTTCCGTACTCCTTGAATTTCTTCGTGCGGAAATAGACATCGCCGCAAGACTCATATGCGTATCCCTTTTCACAAAGTGAAGAAATAAGCGCAATGATATTTTCTATATTCTCGGTGGCTCTCGGATGAACGGTTGCGGGGCGGACATTAAGCCCCTCGGCATCCTTTTTATATTCAGCAATATACTTTTCAGCCAGTGCCGCAACGGTGGTTTCTTCCTCTTTTGCGCGGTTTATGAGCTTATCGTCAATATCAGTAAAATTCTGAACAAAGTTTACCTTATATCCGATATACTCAAAATATCGACGCAGTGTGTCAAAAACGCACAGCGGGCGGGTGTTGCCGATGTGAATATAATTATACACGGTAGGTCCGCAGACATACATATTAACCTCGCCCTCGCGAAGTGGGACAAATTCATCTTTGCTTCCTGTCAGCGTGTTTAAAATTTTCATTTGTTGTTCTCCTTTTCTGTAAGCCTTGTAATTTCGTTTTTAAGCTCGTCAATCTGCTCACGCAGGCGGGCAAATTCCTGAGAAACAGGGTCGGGAATGTGAACCTGGTCGAGATCCTGCTTTTGCTGCGCCTCATCTTTTCTAACAACAGCCTTTGCAGGAACACCGACGGCGGTTGCCCCCGGCGCAACCTCGCTGAGCACCACTGCGCCTGCCGCGATTTTAGCACCGTCCCCAACGGTAAAGGGACCTAAAACCTTAGCTCCGCTGCCCACCATAACATTATTCCCGAGGGTAGGGTGACGCTTGCCCTTATCCTTTCCCGTTCCGCCGAGAGTGGCTCCCTGATAGATTGTGCAGTCATCACCGATTACGGTGGTTTCTCCTATCACAACACCCATACCGTGATCGATAAAAAGACCTTTGCCGATTGTGGCACCGGGGTGTATTTCGATGCCTGTCATGTGACGGGAACACTGAGAAATAAGGCGCGCTGTGAAAAACATTTTATGCCTGTAAAAAAAGTTTGCCCAGCGGTGAAAGATTATTGCGTGCAGCCCCGAATATAAAAGCAGCACCTCAAGCCCATTTCGAGCCGCAGGGTCTCGCTCGCGAATGGCTTTTATATCATATCTCAGCCTATCAAACAATTTTCTCACCTCAAAAAATAAAAAATCCCGAAAACGCACACTGCGCTTCCGGGGCGGCAGGAAAGCCGCGGTTCCACTCGGGTTTATCACTTTGCGGACACTTCTTAATATCCGCCGCCCCTATAACGGAGGGCTAAACCGCACAGCGCTACACACATTTTAAAGCTTCACACCGCAGGCTCATTGGGGGCACTTTGCCGAAAATTCTTTTGCAGCCCTCTCACCAAACGGGCAGCTCTCTTTAAAGGAATCTAATATCGACTACTCTTCCCAATCATTGCTTTTCTCACTTTTTTAACTATCTTAACATACTTTTTTATTTTTTGCAACCTTTAAGGGTATAATATGTAAAAAAATTCTTTTTGCTATTTACTTAATTGTAAAATTGTTGTAAAATAAATTTGTATGTTATCTATTACAGAAAGGGGCAATAGAAATGCCTGAAAAAATGACCATTGCTGAAGAAAGCCTTCAGCTCCATTACGAGAAAAACGGCAAGATTGAGGTCTGCTCGCGCGTTAGCGCCAAAAGCAGTCACGACCTTTCGCTTGCCTACACCCCCGGAGTTGCCACTCCCTGTCTCGAAATTCAGAAAGATGTCAACAAGTCCTATGAACTTACCCGCAGAAACAATCTCTGCCTTGTTGTTACCGACGGAACCGCTGTTTTAGGCCTCGGTGACATCGGCCCTGAGGCTGGTATGCCCGTTATGGAAGGCAAGTGCGTTCTCTTTAAAGAGTTTGGCGGAGTTGACGCTTTCCCTCTCTGCATTAAGTCCAAGGATGTTGACGAGATTGTTAACACCATCTATCTTATTTCGGGTTCTTTCGGCGGAATTAACCTTGAGGATATTGCAGCGCCCCGCTGCTTTGAGATAGAGCGCAAGCTTAAAGAAAAATGCGATATTCCCATCTTCCACGATGACCAGCACGGCACCGCCGTTGTTGTTCTTGCAGCTCTCTTAAACGCTCTTCGCGTTGTTAAAAAGGATATCAGCGAAATTAAACTTATCCTAAACGGCGCAGGCGCAGCAGGAATTTCAATCGCCCGTCTTCTTATTTCATCGGGTGTTAAAAACATCATTCTCTGCGATAAAATCGGCGCGATTTACGAGGGCGTTGAGGGTGTAAACGAGGCTCAGGCACAGATGGCTAAAATTTCTAACCCCAACAAAGAAAAGGGTTCCCTTAAAGATGTTATCAAGGATGCCGATGTATTTATTGGCGTTTCCGCTCCCAATTTAGTTTCTGAGGAAATGGTAAAGAGCATGGCTGAAAATCCCATTGTCTTTGCTATGGCAAATCCCACACCTGAGATTATGCCCGAGATTGCCAAAAAAGGCGGCGCGGCAGTTGTAGGAACAGGCCGCAGCGACTATCCTAACCAGATAAACAATGTTCTTGTTTTCCCCGGTATCTTCCGCGGCGCATTTGATGTTCGCGCAAGCGATATCAACGAAGAAATGAAGCTTGCCGCCGCTTATGCTATTTCAGGTCTTATCTCCGATGAGGAACTCAATAGCGAATATATCTTACCCGCCGCATTTGATGAGCGTGTTGGCCCTGCAGTTGCAAAGGCAGTCTCGGAGGCTGCGCGCAAATCAGGTGTTGCCCGCATCTAAACTTTATTTAAAATTGTAACCTCTGCGTTGTTATTACGCACATTCAAGGCCCCCTCTGACGAGGGGGCTGTATTTTTGCGTAGCAAAAAGACTGGGGGAGAGATTTTTTCTTATAATTCTCTCCCTCCGTCAAAAATTAAAGATTTTTGCCACCTCCCTCATCAGAGGGAGGCAAAATGGAGAACACCACTTTTATATAAGAAAATCCGACTAGCATTTTAGCCAGTCGGGTTTTGTTTTACATACTCTCGGGAACGGAAATTCCAAACATTGTTAAAACATTCTTTATAACAGTTTTTACCGCGAGGCAGAGAGCAATTCTCGCCTGCATAAGCGGCTCATTTTCGGGGAGCTTTACACGGTTTGCGTTATAGAACTTGTGGAATTTGGTTGCAAGGTCTATCACATAACGGGTAATTCTGGCAGGGTCATAGGCTTTAGCGGCAACAACAATTTCCTCGGGAAGCTTTGCGATATGAGAGATAAGCTCCTTTTCCTCAGATGCCGTCAACATACATAATTCCTCGGGCGTAGCATTTCTTACCGATATGCCGTCTGACTCAAGAGATTTTAAGATGGAGCAAATTCTCGCGTGGGCATACTGCACATAGTAAACGGGGTTTTGAGAATTCTGTGAAACTGCAAGGTCCAAATCAAAATCAAGGTGTGAGGCAGGCTCACGCAGGTTAAAGAACAGACGCGCCGCATCTACATCTACCTCGCAAAGAAGGTCTGAAAGCGTTATCGACTTTCCTGTTCTCTTGCTAACCTTTACAATCTCACCGTCACGCATAAGCTTTACAAGCTGCATAAGAACTATGTGAAGTCGGCTGCCGTCTAAACCTACCGCGTCCATCGCTCCGCAAAGACGGGCAACATGGCCATGGTGGTCGGCACCCCATACATTTATTACGCGGTTAAAGCCGCGCTCTGCAAATTTATTGTAGTGGTATGCAATATCTGCCGCAAAGTAGGTGGGATTTCCGTTAGCGCGGATGAGAACCTCATCCTTAAGCTCTAATTTCTCAATTTCCTTTTCGCTCTTACCCTCGGCGCGATATTTTTCTGCCATAAACTCGGCATTTTTATACCACAGAGCGCCCTCTTTTTCATAGGTAAGTCCCTTATCGGTTAAAATTCCGATAACCTTTTTTACAAGACCGCTGTTGTGAAGGTCACTTTCGTGAAACCACACATCATAGTTAATTCTGTATTTTTCAAGATCGGATTTAAGGGCTGCGATATTTTTGGGGAGTGCAAATTTTGTTAGAGCCGCTCTTCTCTCGCTCGTTTCGGCTTTTACAAATTTATCTCCAAACTCTTTTGCAAACTCCTGCGCTCTTTCCTTTATGTCGGCGCCGTGATATGCGTCCTCAGGAAGCTCTATAGCATCCTCACCCAAGAAATGCTGCAGATAGCGAACCTCTAGGGAAAGGGCAAATTTATCTATCTGGTTTCCCGCATCGTTAATATAAAATTCGCGTGTAACATCATGCCCCGACCAAGATAGCACTGCCGCAAGGCAGTCACCCAGTGCGCCGCCGCGTGCATTACCTATATGCATAGGACCTGTGGGGTTTGCCGAAACAAACTCTACCATAACCTTTTCACCCGCACCATAGTCTGTGCGGCCGTAATCATCTCCCTCAGAAAGAACCGAGGAAATAACCTCAGAGGCAAAGCTCTCTGAAAGGAAAAAGTTTATAAAACCGGGGCCTGCCACCTCGCATCGACAAAACAGAGTACCTGAAAGGTCAATATTATTTACAAGAGCCTCTGCGATATTTCGGGGGCTTGTTCTCATATTTTTAGCCGAAACCATTGCCGCGTTGGCTGCAAAGTCACCGTGCGAGGGGTCACTTGTGATTTCAACTGCAAAGGGTGAAAGCTCGCGTGCTGCAAGCTCGCCATTCTCAAAGGCTGCGGCCGCAGCGCTATTTAGCACCTTCTCTATTTGCTGTTTTGCGATTGCAATATAATTTGCCATCAGTTTTTACTCTCCCTTATCTTTATAACCAGCCGATTTTTTGAAATCAGCTCCATATTTACATCAAGCTCATAGCTGAAGCCAAGCTCTCCGAGCCCCCTGCCGTCAAGCTCGTTCTTAATACTGCTGCAGGTGACTCCCATCATAATCATTCCGTACGGAGTACAGTAGCTGCAGAGGTTTCTCTTGCCGCGCTCAATAAGCAGCTGTGACTGACCGCCGCCAGAGCGACCGATACTCACTCTTTCCTCGCCCTCAGCTTTTATTAGGACTGTGCTGCCGTCAAACCCGTTTTGCTCGGCTTCCTTGTAGCTTACAAATACAGCCGAGTCCTTGCAAAGCAAATTTCCGTGGGTGGTTATCTCGATTTCCTGCTGCTCTCCGTTTGAATCTATAAGGCTTTTAAGCTCTAATAAGACTTCCCTTTTCATTTATATCTCCGTTTTTAAAAAACAGCCTTTTTTGCATTTGTAATGGGACTGCCCAAGAAGATGCCGCCGTTCTTTACAAAACTGTCTACATCTCCGCTGACATAAAATTCGCCCTCAGAGGCTTTTTCGGACAGCATATCTCTTTCTCTCAGCACGCGTGCTATCTGCTCGCCGCCCTCGGCTCCCGCATTTACAAGCTGAGCCTCAGGGAAAAACTCTTTTATAGCATCTGTAAGAAGAGGATAATGAGTACAGCCTAAGATAAGGGTGTCAACCCCTGCTTCTTTAAGCGGAGCGACATACTCCTCTACTGCCGCACGAACCTCGCAGTCCTGCGGGCTTGTCCTGCCGCCCTCAATTAAGGGAACGAATTTAGGGCAGCCCATTGTGAGAACCTCCGCCTCGGGCATAAGCTCTCCTATATATCTTACATAACCGCCTATGCGAATGGTTGCGGCAGTTCCGAGAACGCCGATTTTCTTATTTTTTGTAAGTTTTACTGCTGCGACAGAGGCAGGGTAAAGCACTCCCTCGATAGGAACGGGAACGCTCTCAAAATCCTCTTTTGAAAGAGAAGATGTGGCAGTTCCGCAGGCAATAAGAATAGCCTTTACGTCCTTTTTAAGAAGAAATTCAATATCATCAAGCGTGCATTTGCGGATTTCCTCATTGGTTTTATCTCCATATGGCACACGCAGTGTGTCACCCAAATACACAATTGTTTCGTTTGGCATAATTTTCCTAAGTCTCGAAACTGCGGTAAGTCCGCCAAGTCCCGAATCAAAAACTCCAATTGGTCTGTTATCCATAGCCTATCCTTTCGCGCCGCCTTTATTTAAGGGCAGCAGTTTCAATAAGTTTATCTATAAGTTCATTATATTTTATTCCCGAAGCCTCAAAAAGCTTGGGATACATACTGATTGATGTAAAGCCGGGTAGATTGTTTATTTCGTTTAGCACTATCTCTCCGCTCTCTAATGCAAAAAAGTCTACACGTGAAAGACCCTCGCAGCCCATGGTCTTATAGGCACGAACCGCTTCTTTACGGATTTTCTCGGAAATATCCTCAGGCAGATGAGCGGGAATGTTCAGAGCGGTTGTACCGCTTACATACTTTGCTTCAAAATCATAAAATCCATCAACCGGAACGATTTCTCCAATAAAATCTGCGGCTATCGGCTCTTCATTTCCAAGCACCGCACACTCGACCTCAGCACCGACAATGCACTCCTCTACAAGCACCTTTTTGTCAACCTCAAAGGCGGTTTCAAGTGCTTTCATAAGTGCGTTTACATCACTTGCCTTTCCTACTCCGACAGACGAGCCCGCATTGGCAGGTTTTACAAAAACGGGGTACCCAAAGCTGCTTTCAATTTCATTGTTCAGTTTTTCTATATCACAGCCAGCCCTCACAGCCTTGTAGCGAGCGGTACGAATTCCTGCGGCATCGAGGCGAATGTGGGTGACCTCTTTATCCATACAAGAGGCCGAGGCAAGTGTTCCGCTTCCTACATAGGGTACACCGCTCATTTTAAAGACACCCTGAATAACGCCGTCCTCCCCGTTTTCACCGTGAAGAACGGGAAAAAATACATCGACAGCAATCTTCTCGAAACCGTTTTCGGTTTCCCTAAGAATACCCTTGTATTTAGGGTCAGGCGGGATTATTGCAGGAGCAAGTCCCTCAAGGCTTTTCCACTGACCGCCGGGCAAGCTACCGCTCTCTTTAGTGTGAAAAAAGCTTCCGTTTTCATCAATTATAAGGGTGTGAACATCATACTTTTCGCGGTCAATATTCATAAGCACCGATTGCGCCGACATCAGCGAAATCTCGTGCTCGTGCGACTTACCGCCGCAAACTATACAAACAGTTTTCAAAACTATCCCCTCCACGGGTTATTATATGCCGCCATTGACGGCATAATGTCCAAAAGAAAAGTATATCACACTTAGGGCCGCACTGCAACCATCTTTTTTAATTTTCCTCTGTAAGAGTTCTTATATAGCAGCGGCGGCGCTTATGCTGACGGTGCTCAAAGCGCTTCCACATAAGATGGATTTTACTGTTTGTTTCAAGCATGGGACCGGTTTCGCAGTATTTAACCTCAAATTTCTCTGCTCCCTCAAACATTTCGCAGAGCATTTTTGCGTTAACTCCGCGGCTCTGAAGCTCGGGCTTTACTGCGACAAGCATAAATTCGAGAACATCGCTCTTTTTAGCTTTAAGTGCCTTTAAAATGTGAATAAATCCAAAGGGAAACAGCTTGCCGCCGCTCTTTATGGCGGCATCGCTCATTGTAGGCACAACAAGCCCGAATGCGACGGGGGTGTCATTCTCATCGACAATGAGCGAGAGAAACTCGGGGCGCACCATCATTAAAAACTGATCAAGATACATATCTACCTGCTTATCATTTAAGGGAATAACGCCGTAAAGCGGCTTGTACGCCTCGTAGAGCAGGTCAAAAATGCCCTTTGCATAAGGAACAACATCGCGTGTCTTTTTAAGGCGGACAGAGCGCAGGTTGTTCTTTTCAAGAGATGCGTTTGCGATTTTTTCAATGCGAGGGTCAAGGCTCTTTGGAGCGGTTATCTGAAACTCAATCCAGTCAACAGATTTTATATATCCAAGCTTTTCCATATGTTCTATGTAGTAGGGGAAGTTATAGATGGTAAAGAACATACTTTTTTCCTCAAAGCCCTCTACCAGCATACCTTCTTTATCAAGGTCGCAAAATCCCATAGGACCCTGCACTTCCTGCATACCCTGCGAGAGCGCCCACTCTTCAACGTATGCTATAAGCTTGTGGGAAACGCGGATGTCATCAATATAATCAAAACGAGTAAATCGGACACACCTTCTGTTCCAACAGCGGTTGTACTCGCGGTTTAAAAGTCCGCAAATTCTGCCGACGGGCTTACCGTCTATATATGCCATAAAAAAGCGAGCATCACAGTAATCGTAAGCAGGGTTTTTCTGAGGATCCAAGGTGTCAAGCTCATCAAACTGCAGGCAAGGCACATAATAAGGGTTTCCCTTGTAAAGAGTATTCTGAAAAGCAACAAATTTCTTAAGTTCTCGCCTTCCTTTTATCTCGCGAATTTCAATTTCAGGATAAAGCTCGCAAGCTTTTGTTGCAGGAACTTTTTTCTCTACTTTTTCGCAAATCATTTTTTCACCTCATAAAATTCAAAGAACTTTTTCCTTAGCAGTTTACCACATTTTTCTCCTTTTTTCAACACTTTCCGACATTTAACCTGACTTCTGCATTAAATACCTCATCAAACATTTGCTTTTTATAATTTTATATGTTAAAATATATTAGTTTAAGTATAAAATGGGAAGGAAGTATTTATTTTATGATGCAGATACCCTTTTCCCCGCCCGATATCAGTGAAAACGAAATAAACGAGGTTATCGATGCTCTTCGCAGCGGCTGGATTACCACCGGTCCTAAAACAAAGCTTTTTGAAAAACAGCTTAGCGAGCACTGCGGTACTGACTGCACGGTCTGCCTGAATTCCGCCACCGCCGCTTTAGAGCTGACTCTTCGCGTGCTTGGAATCGGCGAGGGCGACGAGGTTATAACCAGCGCATATACATACACCGCGTCTGCAAGCGTTATTGTTCACGTCGGAGCCAAGCCCGTGCTTGTTGACACGCAGGAAAACTCTTTCGAGATGGACTATAAAAAGCTTGCCGAGGCAATAACAGAAAAAACAAAGGCTATTATCCCCGTTGACCTTGCAGGTGTAATGTGCGACTATGACAGCATTTTTTCAGCAGTTGAGAGCAAAAAGCACCTCTTTACTGCAAATAGTGAGCTTCAGAAGGCTCTGGGCAGAGTTGCTGTTATTGCCGACGCAGCTCACGCGCTAGGAGCCATAAGAAACGGCAAAAAATGCGGTCAGGTAGCCGATTTTACCTGCTTTTCATTTCACGCCGTCAAAAACCTCACCACCGCCGAGGGCGGCGCGGTTACCCTCAAGGCGCGCGACGGTTTTGACCTTGATAGCATCTATCACGAGTATCAGCTCTTATCTTTGCACGGTCAAAGCAAGGACGCGCTTGCAAAAACCCGTCTCGGAGCTTGGGAGTATGACATTGTTGCCCCCTACTATAAGTGTAATATGACTGACATTATGGCGGCAATCGGCTTAGCGCAGCTTAAAAGGTACGACTCTATGCTTTGCCGCCGCCACGAAATAATTGAGCGCTATGACTCCCTTTGCCGCGAGATAGGCGCCGACTTTATCTCTCACCGCGGCGAGAATTTCCGCTCAAGCGGACACTTGTATCTTATGCGTCTGCCCGCATTTACAGAAGAAAGGCGCAACGCATTTATTACCGCTATGGCAGAGGAGGGCATCAGCACCAATGTTCACTACAAGCCCCTTCCTATGCACACAGCATACAAAAACCTCGGTTTTGACATTTCAGATTATCCCAATGCCTACAACCTTTACAAAAACGAGGTGACTCTCCCCCTGCACACAGGTCTTACCGACGAGCAGATAGACTACATCATCGCAGGGGTTAAAAAGTGCCTTAAGACTGTGTAATCGGGAGCTTAAAAATGAATAAGATTATTATCTTCACATCGCATTTCCCTTTCCGCACAAGTTTTTAAATCTTTTCATAGTAACTTTTATTTCTATTCGAGCATTCCTACTATAACCCTGTAAATAGAAATTCTCTGCCCTTATCTAAACGCCTTTATTTTGGAGGAACACCGTGAGAAAAACTGCCCTTTGGATGACATATTTATACTTTTTTATATGTCCGCTTGAATTTATTTTTAACAGATGGTTTGGATCCAGTGTTAAATACATCGCACTGGTTGCCGCTGTACTTATCATAATGTTTTTTATCGTCACACCCAAGCAGACAATGAAATTTGGAACAATTCAGATTTGCATCGGCGCATGGGCGCTTTTTGAAGCAACAAGTTATTTGTGGACTTTCCAAAGAGACCGAACCCTCAGTATGCTTATCACATATCTTATGATGGCGGTTTTGGTTATCGCTTTGTCTCTTTTCCCTTTTGAAAAAAAGGAACTTGAAAATGTCCTTTTTTCCTATACTCTAGGATGTATTATCATTTCTATTCTTATTCTTGTAATGTTCCAAACTAATACAGGGCTTCTACTCTCAAACCGCAACACTATTATTATTTTAGGAAAACCTCAAGATCCAAATGATCTTGCTGCTTCCCTTTTAACCGGAGCTTTCTATTCGTTTTATAAAATTTTTCAAAAACAAAAAGGTGTTCCTGTTCTCAACATTCTCTTCGCTATAATTTTTATAATTACCTCTTTTGCTATTTTCCTTACCTCCTCTCGCGGCGCATTACTCGCGTATAGCATAGCATTGATAGTGTTTATACTTATGTGCTCCCCAAAAAAGAGCAGGCTTATAATATTATTGTGTATGCCATTGGTCATCTTAATGGCTTACTTTATACTTAGGGAATATCTCCCATCCTCCGTTTTTAACCGTCTATTTGATTTTAGTTCTTATTCAGGTGGAAGTGGACGAACAAGGATATGGTTGGCAGCGCTAAGAAAAATAGAAACAAATCCTCTATTTGGTTTTGGTGTCTTAAGTCACCCTGTTTTTCTCTATACAGAATTTGGACATACACTCGCTATGCACAATACTTTTCTTTTTATACTTTTTGAGGTGGGAATTGTAGGTCTAACCTTCTTTATGACGCCATTTATTAAAGCTCTCAGCTGTGCACTTAAGCACAAAAACGCCTTAATTATTGCCATTATAACCGCAAATATCATTGCCGCCTTTTTCCTTGATGCGCTAAACCTTAGATACCTGTGGAATTCTATGATTTTTGGCATTATTTACTATAACTGCTTTCGCACCCCCAAGGAACCCCACCAGGATATCCCGCATAAAACATCATCTTTTCTCAATTAGAACCCCCTGAGAGACGGAATTATTCTAACTTCCCATTGACAAACCTTGGTTTGCGTGCAATAATTTTTAAAGATACCCCTTGTATCCCGAAAGGATGGACACTATGAAATATGCACTTATCGGCTGCGGCCGTATCGCACCTAATCACATAAAAGCTGTCAACGCAAACGGCCTTGAGCTTGTTGCGCTCTGCGATATTAACCCCTCGCAGATAGAGGCGCTTTGTGAAAAATTTTCTATTCCCGACAGCGTTTTGAAGTTTACCGATCATAAATCACTGCTTTCCGAAATAAAGCCCGACCTCATTGCTATTGCAACCGAGAGCGGAAGCCACGCAGAGATTGCAAAGGACTGTATCCGAGCAGGCTGCAACCTCATTATTGAAAAGCCTATTTCGCTTTCGATGCGCGATGCCGCCGAGATAGTTGCTCTATCTGAGGAGTATAAGGTCAAGGTTTCTGCCTGCCACCAGAACAGATTTAATATCGCTATTCAGAAAACGCGCAAGGCACTCGAAGATGGCAGAATGGGAAACCTCTCGCACGGCGCAATCACAGTTCGCTGGAGCCGCGGCCAGAGCTACTATGCTCAGGCTGACTGGCGCGGCACCTGGGCTTGCGACGGCGGAACACTTATGAACCAGTGTATCCACGGCTTTGACCTTCTTCGCTGGATGATGGGAGACGAGATAAGCGAGGTCTACGGCGTTACCCGCCAGAATTTCCACCCCTACATAGAGGCGGAAGATCTCGGTATTGCTGTTATTAAGTTCAAAAACGGCACTATAGCTACCGCCGAGGGAACAACTAATATTTATGACAACTCTCTTGACACCGAAACCCTCTGTCTTTACGGCGACAAGGGTGCGGTTGAGATTGGCGGAACTGCCGCTAACCGAATAAATGTGTGGTCCTTTGCCGAGGAAACCGATGAGGACAGCGAACACCGCGGACTCTCAGAGCAGACTGCAAATGTTTACGGAAACGGTCACACAAGCCTCTATGCAGATGTTATTGATGCGATAAAAAATGACCGCTCGCCATACGTCGATGCAAAGGCAGGAATGAGAGCCTTAGAGCTTATCCTCGCGATATACAAAAGTATGAAGGAGGGAAAACCCGTTTCTCTCCCGCTTGACGATTTCTCCACGCTCGATATGGTCGGCACATTTGATAAATAACAAAAATCCCCGCTTGCCTCAAAGCA
>JAZOOR010000044.1:0-5491 GCA_045655125.1 Oscillospiraceae bacterium | reverse complement strand
GTGGAAACGAAGACCGCCCTTGTAGGGACCGATAGCTCCGTTAAACTGTACACGGTAGCCGCGGTTTACTCGTGCCTGACCCTGATCGTCAGTCCAAGCAACTCTGAAGGAGATAAGGCGCTCAGGCTCAACCATACGCTCTAAAAGAGCAGCCTTTTTGTACTCAGGGTGCTTCTCGACAACAGGCTCAATGGACTTGAAAACCTCTTCAACGGTCTGCACAAATTCGGGCTCGCTCGCATTTTTCTTGCGAACGGACTCTAAAACTTCGCTGATATACTGATTCATTTTGACTCATCCTCTCATAGAGATAAAATTAAAAATACACTCTAATTTTAGTATATCAGCTTTTAGATGTCAATAGAATTGAAAACAAAAAATCCTATTTTTTGCAATTTGTTCTCCAAAATCTTTCATTTTAATGGGCGATTATGCCCCAAAACCCGCCTCGTCTAAAAGCCAAGGCGGGTTAATGAATAATGAATAGCGGAAAATGTAGGGGACGGCGCCCTCGACGTCCCGCCAAATTTTGCACAAATTACATTTTTATATTGTAGGGGCGAACAGTGTTCGCCCGCATTTATTTCAGCTTTCTCGGAGTGTCGGTAAGACAAAGCAAATAATCAAGAGAAACATTATAAAATTTTGCAAGCTCAATATATTTATCAACACCCATCATCTGCACTCCCGTTTCCCATTTGCTTATCTGCTGACGAGTTGTTTTTAAAAGCTCCGCAATATCAGTTTGTTTGAGGTCTCTGTCCTCTCTTAAATCCCTTAATCTTTCATAAGGTTTCATCTTAATATCCCCCCTGTTACAGATATTATATCACGCACTTTATAAGATGCGCTTGACACGCACCTTAAAAGGTGCTAAAATATATTTATAGCACCTTTTAGGGTGCAGATATTAGGAGGGATAAAATGACAAAAACTATTGCAGAGCTTTATAACGGAAATCTTGTGCCCATAAAAAATTTGGGAAGATTTAATAACGAGATAAAACAGCTCGAGAATTTAATGGAAAAAAATCTTGAAACTCTTGAAAAGGAGTTGGGCGAGGAGCAAAAGGTATATTTCAGCAGATATGCAGGCAATATAAATGAATATATGCTACTGATTTGCGAGCAGGCTTTTTGCGACGGGTTTTGTATGGGCGCAAAAATTACGGCAGAAGCGCTGTATGGCGCAGAAAAAATAATATAGAAAAAGAGCCTCCCGATTGGGAAGCTCTTTGAATAGATAACTTTCTGATTATCTCTTGGAGAACTGGGGTGCGCGACGAGCCGCTTTGAGTCCGTACTTTTTGCGCTCCTTCATTCTGGGGTCACGAGTTAAGAAGCCAGCCTTCTTAAGCTCGCCGCGAAGCTCTGCATTGAACTCGAGGAGAGCTCTTGCAACGCCGTGACGGATTGCGCCCGCCTGACCTGTTACACCGCCGCCTGCAACTCTGACAACAACGTCAAACTTATCGGCATTCTCGGTTAAAGCGAGAGGCTGTCTTGCGATGAGCTTTAATGTCTCAAGACCGAAGTAGTCATCGATATTTCTGTCATTGATGGTGAAAGTACCTGTACCCTGATAAAGTCTTACACGGGCAACAGAGTGCTTTCTTCTGCCTGTTCCGTAGAAAAAAGGTTTCTTATCGTACATACTAACGCCTCCTCACTTATAATGTGTATTCCTGCGGCTTCTGCGCAGCGTGATTGTGTTCGCCATTCTTATAGATGTGAAGGCGGGTAAGAGCAGCTCTGCCGATAGTGGTATCGGGAACCATACCCTTAACAGCCAGCATCATGGCTTTGTCGGAATTCTCGATCATAAGGGTGGAGTACTTAACCTCTTTGAGACCGCCTACCCAACCTGTGTGACGATAGTAGATTTTCTTTTCAGCTTTGTTTCCGGTAAGAACAGCCTTATCGGAATTGATGATGATAACGTGATCACCGCAATCAACGTGGGGAGCGAAGATGGTCTTCTTCTTTCCTCTTAAAAGATCGGCGGCAAGAGCAGCAACGCGGCCAAGGGGCTTATTAGCTGCATCGATCACATACCATTTACGCTCGATTTCATTGCTTTTCGGCATAAAAGTTGACATAATTTTACCTCCGTGTATATTTGGCATTTCTGCCCTGATTTACTTGATTTGCAGCCTACGGGGAAGGCTACTTTACAAAGTGCTTTGTTATTATATACCAGTCAAAAAACAAAGTCAATACCCTTTTTGCCAAATTTTTAAAATATATCCCTCATTCTCTCGTTTTCTCTCGCTTTTGCTCCATTTCTCTATGTTTCTTGATTTTCATTTCATTTTTAAAAAAGGCATTTTTCGTTGACTTAAAGCCGTTTTACTCTTATAATAGCATTATTACAGACAGCCTTTTGTGAAAGGAGCAGCTTATGCAAAGAATGTTATCCTACCTTCGCCGCGCCTGCGACGATTATAATATGATAGATGACGGTGACAAAATTGCGGTCGGGGTTTCGGGCGGCAAGGATTCGGTGCTGCTGCTCTCTGCCCTCTCAAGCCTGCGCCGATTTTACCCCAAAAGGTTTGAGCTATATGCCATTATATTAGACCCGCAGTTTAGCGGCAAGGAAACCGATTACTCCCCCATCCAAAAGCTCTGCGAGGAAATACAAGTTCCTTTAACTATAAAGCGCACCCATATCGGACAGATAGTTTTTGATGAACGCAAGGAAAAAAGCCCTTGCAGCCTTTGTGCAAGAATGCGCCGCGGCGCCCTGCACGATGCCTGCATTGAGCTTGGCTGCAACAAGCTCGCGCTCGGACATCATAAGGACGATGTTATCGAAACCTTTTTAATGAACCTTTTCTCTGAAGGTCGGCTTGGTTGCTTTTCGCCGCTTACTTATCTTTCACGAAAAGACATTCAT
This sequence comes from Oscillospiraceae bacterium, assembly GCA_045655125.1. Lineage (GTDB taxonomy): Bacteria > Bacillota > Clostridia > Oscillospirales > Ruminococcaceae > SIG578. The sequence goes on along the minus strand of JAZOOR010000044.1, from coordinate 2,593 downwards.
ATGATTCGCCCGCTTATCTACACCCCCGAAAGTGAAGTGCAGGCAGCAGTCGCGCGACTCTCTCTGCCTATCATAAAAAGCCGCTGCCCTGCTGATCGCGCAACGCTCAGGCAGACTATGAAAGAAAAAATCTCCCAAATGGAGACCGCCACACCCGGAGTTTCCGAAAAGATCTTCGGCGCCCTTGTGCGCTCAGGACTTGACGGCTGGGGAATAAATAAAGAATAAATACACCTCCGCACCTACTCGGTGCGGAGGTTTTACTTGTTAAGACTATTCCTTAATAATATCCTTTATAACCTCGCCTGCCATAATCATACCTGCAACGGGCGGAACGAACGATATGCTCGCAGGTGTTCTCTTATCCTCGCAGCCGACAGGCTCGCGAGGAGCTTCCTTTGAGTAGACCACCTTCAAATCCGCAATACCCCTTTTTTGAAGCTCGCGGCGCATAACACGAGCGAGCGGGCAAACCGAGGTTTTGTATATATCAGCGACCTCAAAGGCGGCAGCATCGAGCTTGTTTCCCGTTCCCATACAGCTTATTATAGGCGTGCCACTTTTCTTTGCGCGGCAGACAAGCTCTAATTTGGCAGTTACCATATCGACCGCATCAACTATATAATCGTACTCTCCGAGCGGAAACTCATCGGCATTTTCGGGGGTATAGAAAATGCTATGCTCCGAAATTTCAATTTGGGGATTTATGGAGCGGCACCTCTCTGCTGCCGCCTTTGTTTTGAGCATACCGGTGCTCTCTTCGATGGCAATTATCTGGCGGTTTCTGTTAGTAGGCGACACGCTGTCACCATCAAAAAGCGCAAGGTAACCGACCCCTGCGCGTGCGAGCGCCTCAACAGCCGCTCCGCCGACTCCGCCAAGCCCGAAAACCGCAACTCGCGCCCCCTGCAATTTCTCAAGAGCTGCCTTTCCTATTAGCCTTTGTGTTCTTTCAAAAATCTCCACAAACAATCCCCCTTTAAACACCTTCATTATAACATTCTGCCTGCCTTTTTCAAGTACATTTTTGAATATTGGAAATATTTTAGCCAATAATTCTAAGGAATGCTCAAAGGAGGGAGAAAATGAAGAAAAGCACACGGATTTTTTTAAGGTCATTTGTCCTGAGCCTCATTATTTCGGCGGCGGTAGCCTCTTTTATCATTCTGACACAAATTCCATCCTATGAAAAGAAAACTCCCTCGTCTTCCTCTCCTCACCGCGCCTTTGAGCCGAGCGAAAACGACAAATTCAATCTGCTTGTAACCATTTCGAAATCCACCGTCGACTCTCCTTACGCCTATTTTATTTTAGGCTTTAACGGGTGCGAGCGGCAGATAACGGTTACCCGCCTTTTTCCAGAGTCCCTGCTTTCGCACGCGGGCGCCCCCAAGGTCATTTTAAAGGAATGCTTTGAGAGCGGCGGCGCGGCCGCGGCAACTCGGGCTATGAGCAACTTTTTCTCGATTGACATTTCAAAATACATCTGCTTTTCAGATGACAGCTTTCTTTCCTTTTGCTCCCTTTTTGATGACATTGTCATTTCTGTTCCCGAGGATTTATCGCAGACCGACCACGCAAATGACATCTATATAAAGATAGACAAAGGAAATCAGATAATGGGCGGTATGCTGATGCTCGATTATATCGCCTACTTAAAATGGGACGGCGGCGAGAGCGAGGCTCTCTGGGAGGGCGCTCGAGTAATATGCGAGTTTCTCCGCCAAAACCACAGCGCACTCGCGCTTTCCCCTGCCTCTTTTCCCGAGCAGTTTATTTTGGGTAGCACTCAGACTAACCTCTCGGTGACCGACATAGAGGAGCGCCGAGAACTGCTCTCCTATCTGTTAAAGGATAACGGCGATGCCCCCTACTGCCTTGAAACACACGGAGAATTTAAAGCCGAGGACACCGAATTTATCCTTAGCGGCGCATCAGTAATAAAAATATTAGCCCGCTACTCATAAAAGAGTGCGGGCCTATTTTTTGGGTTTTTATTCTTCTAAGAGCGCAAGAATTGCCTCTTTAGGACGGACACCAACCGCCTGAGCGACGGTTTTTCCATCCTTTACAACAACGATAGTGGGGATACTTACTATACCGAACGCCTCGGCAAGAGCAGGCTGCTCGTCAACATTTACCTTGCCGACGGTGATGTCGTCTCTCTCGTTTGCAATCTCCTCGACCGTGGGAGCAATCATCTGACAAGGTCCGCACCAGGTTGCCCAGAAATCGAGCAAAACGGGAACAGAGCTATCCAAAACTTCCTCTTTGAAATTATCTGCAGTTATAATTTTAAGTGCCATTTTTGTGTTTCCTTTCTTGTTTATTCCTTTGATTTATAATACAAAAGGCAGTGACAGTAGCCCTCAAAATCAGGGTCGGCTATCTGGTCACGAAACTCCTTGCACATACATTTAAATTCCTCTGTTTTCTTAAGACGGCAAGGGCAGTATCCACCCTTTTGTTTCAGTCCCTCGCGTATACGCGCGACTACCTCTTTATCCTCATTTAATCTTACAGCCATAGCCTTACCTCCTTTTAAAGTTATGTTGCTCTCGCACTTATCTTTTATTCTAAAATCTTCCGCTTC
>JAZOOR010000043.1:0-13087 GCA_045655125.1 Oscillospiraceae bacterium | reverse complement strand
CCGCGCTCCAGACGGATCACATAAGTATTGTCAAATTTCTGATACAGCATAAGTCAGCCTCCTTGGCCTGTTTATTACTATCATATTACCATACTTTTATATAAGAAAAAAGCCCCGCGCAATAAAAAAGAACTGCCTTTCGGCAGGTCTTTTTTGCTATAAAACCATAAATTATGTGTTGCGATGGCAGATGGTGTTATTGACAGTAAGGGCGGAAAAATCAGTACCACACAGCGATATCTTCTGTTGGTTCCTTCCCGGCATTAAACAGGTCACATAAACGATTTATTGCGTGATTGGCATAATAATACCACCTTGAACCTTCTGTGGCAGTGGGTAATTCTTCTTCGGTTAATGGAGGTTCACCGTTTTCAGCCCGCATTTCGTTTATTGCATTTCGCATATCATTCAATTCATCGGCAGTAGTGTGGCGTTCAAAATCTTCTTCTGCAAGTTTTTCAACCCATACAGATTCCGCTACTGTATCGACAATAATTATTCCTGCTTCTTTTGAAAAGTCTCCTTGGGGGAAGTATTCATATATAAATCGGTTGTCTGTTTTTTCTTTTAGTTGAAACTTTACCATTATCTTTCACCTCTTGAACACATTATAGCACACCTTGTGTCCAATAAAAAGGACTTTGCATAGAAAAATCCGCCCGAATTTCTTCGGGCGGATAGTTTTGCTTTATAAAGTCAGCAATTACTTACTTTCTTTGATTGCAGCCTGTGCTGCAGCGAGGCGGGCGATGGGCACGCGGAAGGGTGAGCAGGATACATAGTCGAGGCCAATCTTGTGACAGAACTCAACTGAAACGGGGTCACCGCCGTGCTCACCGCAGATGCCGCAGTGGAGAGCGGGACGAGTCTTTTTACCGAGCTCAACAGCCATATCCATAAGTTTGCCAACACCTGTCTGGTCGAGCTTTGCGAAGGGATCGTTCTCGTAGATCTTGGTGTCATAGTAAGCATTGAGGAACTTACCGGCATCGTCACGGCTGAAGCCGAAGGTCATCTGAGTGAGGTCGTTAGTACCGAAGCAGAAGAACTCAGCCTCTTTTGCGATCTCATCAGCGGTGAGGCAGGCTCTGGGGATTTCCATCATAGTACCGACCTCATATTTAAGCTCAACGCCTGCTTTTGCAATCTCAGCGTCAGCAGTTGCAACAACTACATCCTTAACAAACTTCATCTCTTTAACCTCACCGGTTAAGGGAATCATAATCTCGGGAACGAGATCCCAGTCGGGATGAGCTTTCTTTACATTGATAGCTGCGCGGATAACAGCAGCGGTCTGCATCTTTGCAATCTCAGGATAGGTTACAGCGAGGCGGCAGCCACGGTGACCCATCATGGGGTTAAACTCGTGCAGAGAAGCGATAACATTCTTGATATCCTGAACTGTTTTGCCCTGTGCCTTTGCAAGAGCCTCGATGTCAGCCTCTTCAGTGGGAACGAATTCGTGAAGCGGGGGATCGAGGAAACGGATGCAAACGGGGTTACCCTCAAGAGCCTCATAGAGCTTTTCAAAGTCGCCCTGCTGATAAGGAAGAATCTTCTCAAGAGCTGTTTCTCTCTCTTCTACGGTGTCAGCGCAGATCATTTCACGGAATGCTGCAATTCTGTCAGCCTCGAAGAACATATGCTCGGTACGGCAAAGGCCGATACCCTCAGCACCAAGCTCGCGAGCCTTTTTAGCATCAGCAGGAGTGTCAGCATTAGTGCGGACCTTAAGAGTTCTGAACTCATCAGCCCAAGCCATAATTCTGCCGAACTCGCCTGCAATTTCAGCATCAACGGTAGGAATAATACCGTCATAGATGTTACCGGTAGAACCATCGATGGAGATAAAGTCGCCCTCATTGTAGGTTTTGCCTGCAAGAGTGAACTTTTTGTTCTCTTCATCCATAATGATTTCGCCGCAGCCGGAAACACAGCAGGTTCCCATTCCGCGAGCAACAACAGCAGCATGAGAGGTCATACCGCCGCGAACGGTAAGAATACCCTGAGAGGCTTTCATACCGGTGATATCCTCAGGAGAGGTTTCGAGACGGACAAGAATAACCTTTTCGCCTCTCTCGTTCCAAGCCTCTGCATCCTCAGCGGTAAATACAACCTTACCGCAAGCAGCACCGGGAGAAGCGCCAAGACCTTTACCCGCGGGGGTAGCAGCCTTGAGAGCCTTCTGGTCAAACTGGGGGTGGAGAAGTGTATCGAGGTTTCTGGGGTCGATCATTGCAACAGCCTGCTGCTTGGTAATTCTACCCTCATCAACAAGGTCGCAAGCGATTTTAAGAGCAGCCTTAGCAGTTCTCTTACCATTTCTGGTCTGAAGCATATAAAGCTTTCCGCCCTGAATGGTGAACTCCATATCCTGCATATCGTTATAGTGGTTTTCAAGGATTGCGCAAACTTTGTTAAATTCCTCGAAAGCTGCTGGGAATTTATCAGCCATCTGAGCAATAGGCATAGGAGTACGAACGCCTGCAACAACGTCCTCACCCTGAGCGTTAACAAGGAACTCGCCCATAAGTCCGGGCTCACCTGTTGCGGGGTCACGGGTAAAGGCAACACCTGTACCGCAATCGTCACCCATATTACCGAATGCCATCATCTGAACGTTAACAGCGGTACCCCAGCTATAAGGGATATCGTTATCACGACGGTAAACGTTTGCACGGGGATTGTCCCAGCTTCTGAAAACAGCCTCAACAGCGCCCATGAGCTGCTCTTTAGGATCGGAGGGGAAATCCTTGCCGATCTTAGCTTTGTACTCAGCCTTGAACTGACCTGCGAGGGTTTTGAGATCCTCAGCGGTGAGCTCGATATCCTGAGTTACGCCCTTAGCCTCTTTCATCTCATCGATGAGCTGCTCAAAATATTTCTTACCGACTTCCATAACAACGTCGGAATACATCTGGATAAATCTTCTGTAGCAGTCATAAGCCCAACGGGGATTGCCGGACTTCTCTGCCATAACCTCAACAACCTCTTCGTTAAGACCGAGGTTTAAGATGGTGTCCATCATACCGGGCATAGAAGCTCTAGCACCGGAGCGAACGGAAACGAGAAGAGGGTTCTCTTTGTCACCGAATTTCATACCGGTGATGCCTTCCATCTTGTCAATATACTCCATAATCTCTGCCTGAATGTCGGCATTGATCTTTCTGCCGTCCTCATAATACTGGGTGCAGGCTTCGGTGGAAATGGTGAAGCCCTGAGGAACGGGGAGACCGAGACCGGTCATTTCGGCAAGGTTTGCACCCTTACCGCCGAGAAGCTCACGCATGGTTGCGTTGCCCTCGCTGAATAAATAAACATACTTCTTACTCAAGGGAAATCTACCTCCTGATTTTTTTACGGTTTTTACCGTTTTCATTTACTTACAATTTGCCGTCTAAATATTATATCAAAGTCTTTTGTAGATTTCCATAGTTTTTTTGAAATTTCTCAAAATTTGTTAAATTTTTTCAAAAAAACCTTATCTACTTTACATATAATAGAAAATATGCCATAATATATGTGGATTTTTCTTTAAAAAGGAGAAAAAATATGAAAAACGTTTGCTCCGTTGTCTTCCCTGCCTATGAAAAGTTTTTAAAGGGAGACATCTTATTATTTAAGTCCTTAAATGACTGGGTTACTTCATCGGCACTCGAAGCAGGTGCCGAGACTGTTATAAGCCGCGAAGCTATGTCGGCTGACAGCTTAGGCTGCAAGGATATTCTTGTGGTTTCCGAGCGCTGCCCTCTCATTTCAAAGGAAATTATAGAGGAAAGCTATGTTCTGCACATTACATCACAGTTTCCCATAACCGCCATTTGCAGTTCTGAGGAGGAAGAGATTTGCGCCGCCTTTATCAGCGCCGATATTCTCAAGCCCGAAGATTTTGAGCTGACTCAGGTAGAGGCGCTTTTAGAAGAACTTAATTCGCGCGGAAACAAGAGCGGAATATATGTTGCCGACGAGGGCGAGGAGCTTTTCTCAATTCACTCAGCTCGCGACCTTTATTTTGCAAACGAGGCGGCTCGCACTGCGGTTATAAACAGAGCTATGGAGAACGGCGCAGTTATAATGTGTGACAGCGGCATAATCATTTCTCCCGATTGCGAAATTGGACAGGGCAGCGTTATTCTGCCCGGCACAATAATCAGAAACGGCTCCCATATAGGCGAGGGCTGCACCATCGGTCCTAATTCGCTTATAGACAGCAGCGAAATTGCAGACAACTGCGTTATAAACGCAACTCAAGTCACCCGTTCTACCGTTGACGAGGGCACTACCATCGGCCCCTTTACTCAGCTTCGTCCCGACAGTCATATCGGTAAGAATGTTAAGATTGGTGACTTTGTGGAAATCAAAAACTCCACCATTGGCGACAAGACCTCGGTGGCGCACCTTACATATGTTGGTGACAGCGATGTCGGGCGCAAGGTTAATTTCGGCTGCGGGACCGTTACGGTAAATTACGACGGAAAAAATAAGTTCCGCACCACAATCGGCGATTATGCTTTTATCGGCTGCAACTCAAATCTTGTTGCACCCGTTAAAATCGGCGACAATGCCTTTACCGCCGCAGGCTCAACCGTAACTCACGATGTGCCTGACGACAGCCTTTATATCTCCCGTGAAAAAGACGAAAAAATTATCGAGGGCTGGGTAGACAAAAAGCTCGGCCACAGAAGATGGGAAGAATAGGTTAAGTCAGACAATAAACCTAAAATGATAAAGACAGGTCTGCTGCTTGCAGACCTGTCTTTTTTGTGTTGCTTTTTATTTTACCCAAACGCCGCTTGCGTTAAAGGTGTACTTCTTGCCGCTGATGGTAATGGTCTTGTTTGCGACCATGTAACCGTTAGCATCACAGTAGTACCACTTGCCGCTTGTCTGTATCCACTTAGACTTTGTCATTGAGCCGTTTCTGTCTAAATAGATCCAGCCCTTGGAGTCTTTCTGCCATTTGTTTGCTACCATATAGCCATTAGCATCTAAGTAATACCACTTGCCATCGTCTTTAATCCATTTGGCCTTGGTCATTGAGCCGTTGGCATCAAGATAGATCCAGCCGTGTGAGTCTTTCTTCCACTGGTTTGTTACTGCATAGCCGTCAGCGCCTACATAGCACCAGCCTTTGGAGTCTTTAACCCATTTGTTAGTTACCATCGCTCCATCAGAGCCTACGTATACCCAACCTTTAGAGTCTTTCTGCCATTTGCTTGTTACCATATAGCCGTTGGCATCTAGGTAATACCATTTATTGCTGGTCTTTACCCATTTTGACTTGGTCATAGAGCCGTTGCTATCTAAATAGATCCAGCCGTAGGAGTCTTTCTTCCACTGGTTAGTTAAGCAGTAACCATCAGCATCTACATAGCACCAGCCTTTGGAATCTTTAAGCCACTTGTTGGTAACCTTAGCTCCGTCAGCACCATAATATGTCCACCCTAAGGCATCTTTCAGCCATTTGCTTGCTATCATATGGCCGTTAGCATCTAAGTAATACCACTTACCGTTTGATTGTACCCAGTCTGACTTGACTATTGAGCCTTTTTTATAGTAATACCATTTGCCGTCTATCTTCGCCCAGCCTGTATAGGTGATTTCGCGAATAGCAGAACATCCATTGCAGATTTTGTCCCACCCGTTGTCGTATATATGTAACGCCTCACGCACATATGTGCAAATATTACAACTTGTATCGCACGCATCATCGTACTTGTGTTCTCCCGAAGATTCTCTTATCCATTCACAATTTTCACAAGTAATATCACAATCAGAGATATACATGTGTTCGTCCACTTCACAAGTGTTATAGTGCCATCTTGCAGACACTAGATTTTCGTTTCCAGCTAAAATTGTTATATCGTTCTCTTCTCCACCGTACCACACGTCCTTAATATCTACACAACCATAAAACGCTTTTTCACCTATAGCTTTAACCGTTTCTGAGATCAATAGGGTCTCTGTTTTGTAATCCCAAAAAGCTCCATCAACTATGTTCTCAGCATCCTTTACTATAATAGTTTTAACATCTCTTAAGTAACTTGTACCAAATGCCTTGTACCAATCCGCTTCACCTAAAACCGTAACAGATTTCAGCGCATTGCAATAAAAGAACGCAGAGTCATATATTGACTTTACACTGGCGGGTATTATTACACTTTCAAGGTTTTTACAACTATAAAAAGCACCCCTGCCTATACTTATTACCCCGTTGGGTATTATTAAGCTTTTAATACTATGACATCCATAAAAAGCATAATTTCCTATACTTGTTACACCTTCAGGTATCGTTAGACTTTCAAGTTTATAGCAACAATAAAACGCATCATCTCCTATACTTTTTACGCCACTACCTATACTTACACTTGTAAGACTTCGGCAATTATAAAAAGTATTATACTCTATGCTCGTAACACCATCGGGTATTGTTATGCTAGTAAGTTTATCACATTCATAAAACGCCTCATATCCTATTTCCGTTATATTACTGGGGATTGATATACTTATTAAGTTACCGCAACCATAAAACGCGCCCCTGCCTATACTTTTTACGCTATCGGGTATAGTTATGCTCACAAGATTGGTACAGGCACGAAATGTATCAAAGCCTATATTCGTAACACCATCGGGTATTGTTATATACAAAAGATTTGCACAATCATAAAATGCACCAGCCGCAATGCTCTTTGTACCTTCCCTAATATTACACATTCTCGAAATACTTGTTTTGACACTAATCAGGTGGTTATCAACATATAATACGTCATTATCCCAATTATCTATGTCATTATAAATAGCAGTCGAGTTAAGCACATTTGAGCCCATGCTGGTTACACTATCAGGTATTGTTATACTTTTAAGTCTTATACAGTTAGAAAACGCATAACTTCCTATACTCGTTACACTATCAGGTATTGTTATGCTTGTAAGGTTGGTACAGCCAGAAAACGCAGCACCCCCTATGCTCGTTACTCTTTCGGGTATACTTATATTCGTAAGGTTGATACAACCATAAAATGCATTACTTCCTATGCTTATTACGCTTTCAGGCACACTTATACTTGTAAGGTTAATACAACCAGAAAATGCACTTGCTTCTATTTTGATTACTCCATCAGATATGATTACGCTTTCAATATTACGACAATCACTAAATGAAGATGTTCCTATGCTAGTTACAGGATATCCTCCAAGAGTTGATGGAGTAATTACTTCTCCACTTATAGATTCATTAACATATGAAATTCTTGCCTCCCCATCCGTAACTGAATAGGTAAATCCATCCTCGTAATATAACGTTGTTGCTTTTGCTTTTATATCAAAAGCGTTAAGCGGCAGAAATGAGAAAACGAAAATAAAGCTGAGCAGAACTGACAAAAACTTTTTCATAGACATCCTCCTAAAAAGCAGTAAGACTCGCTTTTAAAATTTTTTCTTCAATATTATAATATCATAACCGAAAGAATTTTTCAAGAAAAAACAGGATTGCGCTGCCGCAATCCTGCTCTTTTTTATTTTATCATATCTTTCATACTATACATTCCTGCGCTCTTTCCTTTTAAGAAACGCGCAGCGTTTATGGCGCCGACGGCGAAGACCTCTTTTGAGGCGGCGGCGTGTTTGAGGCTGATGCACTCATCGTGGCCTGCGAAAATGACCTCGTGCTCGCCGACGATATTGCCGCCGCGCACCGCGTGAATTCCGATTTCGGTTTTTTCGCGCTTTTTTCTAACGCTCTGGCGGTCATAAACATAATTGTATTTTTCACTGCAAGCCTCGTTTATGCCGTTTGCAAGCATAAGCGCCGTTCCGCTCGGGGCATCGACCTTTTGGTTATGGTGCTTTTCGATTATCTCGATGTCAAAGCCATCGCCGAGAATCTGAGCGGCTTTTTTGCAAAGCTCCAAAAGGAGATTTACGCCGAGGGACATATTTGCCGAAAAGAAGACGGCAACATCCTCTGAGGTTTTATGAATTTCGGCTATCTGCTCTTCTGAAAGACCTGTTGTGCAGATGACTGCAGGGGTTTTTGTTCTTTTTGCGTATGCGAGAAGGTCGTCTGTTAAACTGGGGTGGGAGAAATCAATAATACAATCATATCCCTTATCAACCTGAGAAAAGCTGCTATAGCAGTTTTCGCACTCTTTTCCTTTAAGAAATGGGTCTACACAGGCGACGATACAAACATCGCTACCCTCAGCCGCCGCTTTAACGGCTCTGCCCATCTTCCCCTCGCTTCCGCAAAGTAAAATCGAAGTCATATCAAAGCTCCTTATTTAATGAGGTTATGTTTTTTAAGCTCATTTTCAATGAGCCTTAATTTTTCGGGGGTTGTTTTGCACATAGGCAGTCTGTAAGGACCGACCTCTTTACCCATCATATTGAGTGCCTCTTTAACGGGAATAGGGTTAATATCGCAGAAAAGCGCGTTAATAAGCCCGATAAGAGAAAGCTGCAGGTCGCGGCTCTCACTTGTTTTGCCATCAAGATAAAGCTTGCAGATATCGTGAGTCTCGCGGGGCATTATGTTTGAAAGCACCGAGATGACACCGATACCGCCTAAAGACAGTATAGGTACAATCTGATCATCATTTCCCGAGTAAATATCAAGGTCATCACCGCAGAGGGCGCGGATTTTGGCAATAGCCGAAAGGTCTCCGCTCGCCTCTTTGACCGCAACAATGTTGGGGTGCCTTGAAAGCTCAAGATAGGTTTCGGGCGCAATGTTGCAGCCCGTTCTCGAAGGGACATTATAAAGGACTATCGGCAGGTCGGTGGTATCAGCTATGCTGTTATAGTGATAGATAAGTCCCTGCTGAGATGCCTTGTTATAATAGGGTGTGACACATAGGATGCCGTCCACTCCCGCTTTTTTTGCCTGTTTTGACATCTCTACGGCGTAAGCGGTGTGGTTACTGCCTACTCCTGTGATAACGGGAACTCTGCCTGCAGTTTTCTCTACGGCATAGTTTATGCTCTCGATATGCTCGTCGGTCTCGAGGGTTGAGGTTTCACCCGTTGTTCCGCAGATTACGATACAATCGGTGCCGCCCTCAATCTGAAAATCAATAAGCTCGCCGAGCTTATTAAAATTTACCGAGCCATCCTCGTGCATAGGGGTTACTATAGCAACACCCGCTCCTGTAAATATCCTTCTTTTCATAGAAATCCACTCTCCCTTCGGAAAATATGATTATCTGTGATACAAATATTAGTCAAAAAATCCCTTGTCGGCAAGAAGCTCTGCCATTAAAACTGCTCCGCCTGCAGCGCCTCTCAGGGTGTTGTGAGCAAGACCTATAAACTTGAAGTCATACTGAGTGTCTTCACGAAGGCGGCCAACCGATACAGCCATTCCGCGCTCAAGCTCGCGCTCGGTTTTGGTCTGGGGACGGTCGTCCTCCTCAAAATAGTGCAGGAACTTTTTAGGAGCAAGAGGAAGATTTCTCTTCTGAGCCTCGCCCTCAAAATTATTCCAGCGCTCGATAATTTCTTCCTTAGTAGGTTTCTTTTCAAACTCAACAAAAACAGCAGCCATATGTCCGTCAGTTACAGGAACACGGATGCACTGTGCGGTAATGCTGGGCTCTGTTGCGCTGACGATTTCGCCATTTTCAACCTTACCCCAGATTTTAAGAGGCTCTTTTTCGCTTTTTTCTTCCTCTCCGCCGATATAGGGGATAACATTATCCACCATTTCAGGCCAGCGCTCAAAGGTTTTGCCCGCTCCCGAAATTGCCTGATAGGTGCAGACAAGAATCTTTTTAGGACCAAATTCCATAAGAGGACCTATTGCAGGAACATAAGCTTGCAGCGAGCAGTTAGACTTAACTGCGATAAAGCCGCGTTTTGTTCCAAGACGTTTTTTCTGAGCCTCTATAACATCGGTGTGGTCTGCATTAAGCTCGGGGATAATCATAGGAACATCGGGGGTCCATCTATGAGCCGAGTTATTGGAAACGATGGGGCACTCTGCCTTTGCATATCTCTCTTCAAGTGCTCGGGTTTCCTCTTTATTAAGGCTGACGGCGCAGAATGCAAAGTCGACCTGTGCGGCAATTTTCTCGACCTCTGCGGCATCTACAACCTGCATTGCTTTAAGCTTTTCGGGGATAGGCTGCGTCATAGCCCATCTATCGCCAACTGCCTCTTCAAAGCTTTTTCCTGCCGAACGGCCTGAAGCCGCAAGAACCTTTACCTCAAACCAAGGATGGTCTGCAAGCAATAGGCAAAATCTCTGTCCAACCATGCCTGTTGCGCCGATTATTGCAACATTATACTTTTTCATTGTCTTTCCTCCGTTTTACACCTGCGAAAACCCAAAAGTCACTTAAAACAGCGGATTTTTCGCCTATAAAATTTTTGTTGCTTTAAGTGTTTTTTAATAGTATAATAATACCACCAGAGGACGTTAAAGTCAATTTATTTTTAGTATAACCGCCGCCTTAATATTCATTTTATGAATTTTTGGCAGTTTAAACTTGCAAGGAGCAGTTTATTTTATGAAAAAAAGCGATTTTTATTTCGATTTGCCAGAGGAGCTTATCGCTCAGACTCCTATTGAGCCGCGCGACCATTCCCGCCTTTTGCATCTCGACAGACAGTCGGGTAAAATTTCTCACCATCATTTTTACGATATACTTGACTTTTTAAATGAGGGTGACCTATTAGTCGTCAACGATTCTCGTGTTCTGCCTGCCCGACTTTACGGCTTTAACGAAAAAGGCGGAGCGCTTGAAATTCTGCTGCTTTCAGAGCGCGAAAAGAATGTCTGGGAAATGCTTGTGAAACCCGGCAAGAGAGCCAAAATTGGCAGCCGCCTTACCTTTGGAGATGGGCTGCTTTGCGGCGAGGTTACTGACATTACCGAAGAAGGCAATCGAATTTGCCGATTTACCTATGATGCCTCAAACATTTACGAGGTGCTCGACCGGATAGGTCAGATGCCGCTGCCCCCATACATTACCGAAAAGCTTTCAGACCGCGAGAGGTATCAGACGGTTTATTCAAACGAAATAGGCTCTGCAGCCGCTCCCACGGCAGGACTTCATTTTACCCACGAGCTTATGGAAAAGCTCGAAAGCAAGGGAGTTTCTATTGCAAGGGTTACTCTGCACGTAGGTCTCGGAACATTCCGCCCCGTTAAAGAGGATAACATTTTAGACCACAAGATGCACACAGAGCACTACCATCTGCCGCTTAAAACTGCAAATATGATAAACGAAACAAAGGCTCGCGGCGGCAGAGTTTTTGCTGTCGGCACTACAAGCTGCCGCACGCTTGAGGCAAGCGCCTCTAAAAACGGCAAAATCTGCGAAGATGACGATAATACCTCAATTTTCATTTATCCCGGCTATGAGTTCAAGGTTATTGACGGACTTATTACTAATTTCCATCTGCCCGAAAGCACACTAATTATGCTGGTTTCCGCACTTGCAGGGCGCGAAAATGTTCTGAGAGCCTACAAGGAGGCGATTGACGAGCAATACAGATTTTTCAGCTTTGGAGACGCCATGCTGATTTTGTGATACAAAATCAGCAAATGAATAGTGAAGATTGAATAATGAATAATTAAGGAGTGCCTACGGCACGAATATAAATCGTCGGCATAGCCGACACCAACACTATTCAATATTCAATATTCAATATTCATTATTCACTAATTTAATTTTATATATATCCCTTAAACTTTGGCAATGTGATTTTATGTATAGGCAATTTTCGTAGGGAACGATGCCCACATCGTTCCGCGGGCGGATGAAGGGCATCCGCCCCTACATTCGCATATCTCTTAAATATCCGCGATGCGATGCTGATTTTGTGATACAAAATCAGCAAATGAATAATGAATAATTAAGGAGTGCCTACGGCACGAATATAAATCGTCGGCATAGCCGACACCAACACTATTCATTATTCAATATAAAAAAATAATTTTTTTCCTTTATATAACAATTTATTCACAAATTTTGTCTATAATGAATTTATAACACAATTAAAAGGAGATTTTTAAATGCTTTCTCTTTCTGGCATTACTAAGATTTACAGAAGCGGAGATAATGTTGTAAAAGCGCTTGACGGCGTCACACTTAGCTTCCGCGAAAACGAGTTTGTTTCTATATTAGGCCCCTCGGGTGGCGGAAAAACCACACTACTTAACATTGTCGGTGGTCTTGACAGATACACAAGCGGCGACCTTGTTATTAACGGAAAAACAACCAGAAAATTTTTATCACGGGACTGGGATACCTACCGAAACCATTCTGTAGGTTTTATTTTCCAGAGCTACAACCTCATTGGGCATCAGACGGTTCTTTCCAATGTTGAGCTTGCACTCACCCTTTCGGGTGTTTCAAAGGCTGAGCGCAGAAAGAGAGCTATTGATGCTCTTGTTAAGGTTGGGCTCGGTGATCAGCTTAAGAAGAAGCCCAATCAACTTTCGGGCGGTCAGATGCAGAGGGTGGCTATTGCCCGCGCCCTTGTTAATAACCCTGATATCCTTTTAGCAGACGAGCCGACAGGCGCGCTCGACTCGGCAACAAGCCTTCAGATTATGGCTCTGCTCAAAGAAATTGCTTCTGACAGGCTGGTTATAATGGTAACCCACAACCCCGAGCTTGCCGAAAGCTATTCCACAAGAATTATAAGGCTAAATGACGGCAAGGTTACCGATGACAGTAATCCCTATACTCCAGAAGCTGAGGAAGAGAGCCTACCCTCACGCAAAAAACATACCTCTATGTCCTTTTTCACCGCGCTTTCCTTAAGCCTTAAAAACCTGATGACTAAGAAAACCCGCACCCTGCTTACAAGCTTTGCGGGAAGCATAGGCATTATCGGCATTGCGCTTATTCTCTCGCTTTCGACGGGAATAAATGCATATATAGAAAGTGTAGAGGAAGATACTCTTTCAAGCTATCCTCTGACCATTCAGCAATCAACGGTTGACCTTTCTTCCTCTATGCAGGAACTGATGGATGCCACCAAAACAGAGGGCGAGCGCGACCCTGACAAGATTTACTCAAATGATATTATGAGCAAGATGATGAAAACCACCATTTCATCTGCTTCTCAAAATAATCTC
>JAZOOR010000042.1:0-11483 GCA_045655125.1 Oscillospiraceae bacterium | reverse complement strand
GAATTACATTTTATCATAACCCCTCGCCTTTGTCAACAGCTTTTTTAACTTTTTTCAAAGTTTTTTCGCTCTTGACGCCCGCTCTTTTCGGACAGCTTTCTCATTATACTCTCACACCCCACTCTTGTCAACACTTTTTTTCGACTTTTTTTCAATTTTTTTGAAAAATTATAATCCTTCCTTATTATATATAAATAAAAAACTTTTTAAAAACCAAAACTACCATTGGATTAAAAATTTTATTAAAACAAAAGTATGTAATTTTTGAGAAAAAAGTGTTGACAAGTGGATTTAATTGTGTTAAGATATAATTCGCCGTTTGGAGATAGTCCCTACGGGCTCAGATGGCGGTATAGCTCAGCTGGCTAGAGCACGCGGTTCATACCCGCGGTGTCACTGGTTCAAATCCAGTTACCGCCACCACTCTTTTAATAAATAAAAGATGACAAGTACATTCGGCCCGTTGGTCAAGAGGTTAAGACACGGCCCTTTCACGGCTGTAACACGAGTTCGATTCTCGTACGGGTCACCAATGCGGGTGTAGTTCAATGGTAGAATCCCAGCCTTCCAAGCTGGTTGTGTGGGTTCGATTCCCATCACCCGCTCCATTTTTTTGTATAGTATGCGCCAATAGCTCAGCTGGATAGAGCAACTGCCTTCTAAGCAGTAGGCCAGGGGTTCGAGTCCCTTTTGGCGCGCCAGTATGGTGGGTGTAGCTTAGTTGGTTAAAGCGCCAGATTGTGGTCCTGGAGATCGTGGGTTCGAATCCCATCTCCCACCCCATATTTAAAAATCACCCTTTATATAAAATCGCTTGTCGGTTTTGTATTAAGGGAAATTTTATATATAGGGCTGTAGCCAAGTGGTTAAGGCAACGGACTTTGACTCCGTCACCTCGGTGGTTCAAATCCACCCAGCCCTGCCAAAAATCCTCGTTCGTAAGAACGGGGATTTTTACTTTTTTCTATTACCTCTTCACTTTTCTCTTATATACTCGGATTTTTGGCAAGTAATAAGTAATAGTGAATAGCGAAGAAGAGTATTATACTGCTTTTTATTTCGCCATTTTGAATAAGATTAGGTCTTCTGCAAAAAATAGTGTAAAAACTCAGGGAGGCAGATTATGTGTACGGCAGTAACCTACAAAACACAGGATTTTTATTTTGGCAGAACCCTTGATTACCAGCACTCTTACATTGACGAGATTACCATAACTCCCCGCAATTTCCCTTTTGAATTTCGTGATACAGGTGTACTCAAAAGCCACTTTGCAATAATCGGGATGGCATATGTATGCGACGGTTTTCCACTGTATTACGATGCGGTTAATGAAAAAGGTCTGTGTATGGCTGGGCTGAATTTCGTGGGCAATGCCCACTACAGTCCGCCGCAGGACAACAGCTGCAATGTGGCGCAGTTTGAGCTTATACCCTACATTCTTTCTCGGTGCGACAGTGTAAAATCCGCACGCGAAGAAATTAAGAAAATATGCATCACAAACGAAACTTTCAGTAATGAGCTGCCTACCGCTCAGCTACACTGGATTGTGGCAGATAAAAACGAGGCTATAACGGTCGAAAGCACTCGCGAGGGTGTGCTTGTATACGATAATCCTGTTGGAGTTCTTACAAACAATCCTCCCTTCCCTATGCAAATGTTTAATTTAAATAACTACATGCACATTTCAAACAAGGCTCCCCAAAATCTCTTCTCTGACAAAATATCACTAAAGGCGTACAGTCGCGGAATTGGAGCGCTGGGATTACCGGGAGATTTATCCTCGCAGTCGCGCTTTGTAAGAGCCTCGTTTGCAAAGCTAAATTCAGTTTCGGGAAGATGCGAAACCGAGAGCATCTCACAATTTTTTCATATTCTTGGTTACGTTTCGCAAACAAAAGGCTTGTGCGAGGTCGAAAAGGGCGAATATGAGATAACCATTTACACCTCCTGTTGCAACGCAGACAAGGGGATTTACTATTACACAACCTACAACAACCATCAGATTACTGCAGTAGATATGCGGGCTCAAGATTTAGACTCTGCCGACCTAAAAAGGTTTCCTCTGATACTTGAGGAGCAAATAAAGCTTCAATGTTAGCACTTTTCCTCCTTTATATATTAACGCTATCGGAAAAACACGCATAGCATAATTTAAAGGGAGGAAAAATGATGAGAGAAATACCATATAACAGAAACGCCGCCGTCGCCTACGCGAGAAAGTGGGCGCTTAGACGAAACCCTGCCTATTACGATTTTGAAAAAATCGGCGGCGACTGCACTAATTTTGCCTCACAATGTATTTTTGCGGGAGCAGGGTTTATGAATTATACCCGAGATTTAGGCTGGTACTATCGTAGCGCATCTGACCGCGCTGCTGCCTGGACGGGCGTTGTGTATCTTTATAATTTCCTTGTTAGAAACAAAGGTATAGGTCCATTTGGACGGTTAGTGAAGGAAAGTGAAGCGCAGCCCGGGGACATAGTTCAGCTCGGGAATTACAGCGGCAGGTTTTACCACTCTCCTGTAATTACCCAGACCTCGCCAACAATATTAGTTGCAGCCCACAGCTATGATGCCCTAGATATACCTTTATCCTCATACAACTATGAGGCTGTACGGTTTATCCACATAGACGGAGTTCGAATATGGTGAATAATCCCGCAAAATTGCGGGATTTTTTCATTATAGGCTTTGCTCCATCTTGATTTTATTTCAAATTTATGATACAATGTTAAATATTTCAAATTCTTTGTAAAAGGAGATTTACTTATGTTAGTACCTATTATTCTTTTAGGCGTAGGCTTTGTGCTGCTTATCAAAGGCGGCGACTGGTTTGTTGACGGAGCCAGCGGTATTGCCCGCCGCTTTAATCTTCCTGAAATACTTATTGGTGCAACGGTTGTATCTATAGGAACAACCTTGCCTGAGGTTATGGTTTCCGCAGGTGCCGCAATGGGTGGCAGCGGCTCGATTGCCTATGGAAACGCTATAGGCTCAATCATATGCAATACAGCCTTGATTGCCGCGCTCACTATTGCTATAAAGCCTGCTGCCGCAGCAAGAAAGAGCCTGATTTTACCTGTTGCATTTTTCTTTTCAGCAGCTGCAATTTACTCGGTTACTGCCTATGCTTTGGGTACATTTTCCCGTACAATAGGTATTATACTCCTTTCAACCTTTGTTATTTATATGGTTATGACCGTTTTAAGAATGAAGAAAACCTCATTAGCTCTCGAGGGAGTCGGGGATGCCGGCACCGCCGAGGCAGTTGAGGCTCAGCTCGAGGCTCACACAGGCGAGGACCATACTGTCGAGTCTGAAGCGGCAGGTACCAAAGACAGTCTTTTAAAGGATATCATTCTTTTAGTTATCGGTGCTGCCTTAATTGCTGTTGGAGCTGACCTTTTGGTTGATAACGCAATTATAATTGCAGAGAAGCTTGGCGTTTCGGAAAAAGTTATCGGCCTTACAATCGTTGCTCTCGGAACATCTCTTCCCGAGCTTGTTACCGCAATCACCTCGCTTGTTAAGGGACACGGCTCGCTCTCCCTCGGCAACATTATCGGCGCAAACCTCTTTAACCTTGTGCTTGTAAGCGGCGCCGCGGTTACCATAAGTCCCTTTGAACTGCCTGTTTCAGGCCTTATCGGCGGCGTTAACTCCTCACTTGTTTTAGACCTTCCCATTATGCTCTTAGTAATGCTCATACTCACTGTTCCCACTATAATAAAAGAGAAGCTTTCCCGCTGGCAAGGAATTGTACTGCTTCTTATATACGCAGCATTCTGCACTCTGCAGTTTACAATCTAATAGATAAACTTTTGGCGGTGTAATTATGAAAAAGCTTTTATACCTATACTTAATAGCTCAGATATTTGTCGGTGTTCTGAATTTCATTTCTGCACTCTCGGTATCTATTTTCTATGCGCTATTCTCGCTCATTGCTTCTCTGATTTCACTAATTATTCCAATTATACTACTTAAATATATGGAAATCTCCGAGCAAATGCAGGCAGAGCTTTACCGCCTGAGATATAATTTAGAAGAACTCAGACGAGAGCTCAGCGGCATAAAAACGGACGAAAACGCAGAGGTAGATGCGGATTTTGAGAATGCCGAAACTGCTATAGGAACATGGAAGTGTATTAAATGCGGTACTATTAATAAAGAGGGTACAAGCCACTGTGAAAACTGCAAATCCGCATATTCCTCTGAGGATAACCCAACCTCAGACCCCACAAAACCCAAAAGGCTCAACCGCTGGGGAATATAGGATTTTTAAGGCTCCTGACCAAAACGGTTGGGAGCCTTTGTATTTGCGCAAACCTTCTTGCGTCCGTCTTACTTATTTGATATAATTAAAAGAGAGGTGAGGATATGGAAATTTTTCCTATAGCGCATATACAGACAGATTTTAATGAAAAATTCGGCGTGCCGCGCCAAAGCGGAAAGGTTTCGGAACTTAGAGCGCGCATAGTGTTCGAGCCGCAATACAGAAATCCCGATGCGCTTCGCGGCATTGATGGGTTTTCACACTTATGGCTGCTTTTTGACTTTTCGCTCGCTCACCGTGAGGGTTTTACCCCGACTGTGCGTCCTCCCAGACTTGGCGGAAACCGCAAAATCGGTGTTTTCGCAAGCCGTTCCCCTTTTCGCCCAAATAATATCGGGCTTTCCTCGGTTGAGTTGATTTCGATAGAAAGAACCGAATCCGATGGCGATGTGCTGATTGTTTCGGGCGCCGATTTAGTAAACGGCACACCGATTTATGACATAAAGCCTTATCTTGCCTATACCGACAGTCATCCAAATGCACGAGGCGGATATGCCGACGAGGTTTTAGGCCACAAGATCTCGGTCACTGTTTCAGATGAGCTTTTATGGACTATCCCAGAGGACAAGCGGCAGGCTCTTCTAAGCTGTCTGTCCGAGGACCCTCGCCCCTCATATCAGGAAGATGACAGCAGGGTTTATACTATGAATTTTGCAGGAATGGAAGTCAGTTTTATTGTAAAAAATGACACTGCCGAAATTATTAATATAAAAAAATAACAAAAATTCCCCAAAAATACCTTTGGGGAATTTTTATTTATAAAGGGGGTATAATTAAAATAAGGTAAATAAGGAGGTAATTATATGATAGAAAAGGACACTATAAAACTGCTCCGCGAGTGTGATGCAGGTGTTAAAATGGGAGTTTCGTCCATCGAGGATGTTCTGCCCGATGTTGAAAGCGAGGAGCTTAAAAAACAGCTTGCTGATTGCAAGGACAAGCACGAGGTGCTCTCAGACGATATTGAAAAGCTTCTGCACGAATACCATGACGACGGCAAGGACCCCAACCCCATCGCACAGGGTATGAGCTGGGTAAAAACCAATTTCAAAATGGCAACTGATAAGAGCGACAACACCATTGCAGACCTTATGACCGATGGTTGCAATATGGGAGTTAAGTCACTCGCCCGATACCTTAACAAGTACGCGGCAGCAGACGAGCGTTCCAAAGACATTGCAAAGCGTCTTATAAACCTTGAGGCAGATTTAGCCGCCGACATAAGAGGTTATCTTTAAAAAGAACCGCCCAGAGTTTCTCTGGGCGGATTTTTTAATCTTGTCTGTAAGTTTTTAAGAAATCGCCGATATCGCGCACAGCCTGCGCGAGCCTTTCCGGCTCAGGAAGCATTACTATGCGGAAATGGTCAGGAGTTTGCCAGTCAAAGCCGCTGCCGGGAACAATAAGAATGTGCTTTTGGTGCAGCAGGTCAAAGGCAAACTTTTTGTCGCTCGTAATATTGAATTTCTTAATGTCAAGCTTAGGAAACACATAAAAGGAGGCTGTATTTTTAACACAGGAAACACCCTCTATTTTTTCAAGCTCGCGCATGGCAACCTCGCGCTGCTCATAAAGTCTACCTCCGGGAGAAACCATAGCGCTGGTACTCTCGGGGTCATTTAGAGCTGCGGGAATAACAAGCTGAGTGAGTGCATTTGAGCAAAGACGCATTGCTGCAAGCTGGAAAACACCCTCTAAATAGTCATCAGCCTCGCCATTTGCTCCGCTGATTACCATCCAGCCGCAACGGAAACCGCAAATAGAGTGGGACTTTGAAAGTCCGTTCATAGTAATAACAATCTGGTCGGGTGCAAGAGATGCGGTGGAGATGTGCTCAACACCATCCATAGTAAGACGGTCATAAATCTCATCAGAGAAAATGATAAGATTGTGTTCTTTTGCAAGCTTTACAATCTTTTCAAGAATCTCCTTAGGATATGTGGCACCCGTGGGGTTGTTGGGGTTTATGATAACGATAGCGCGGGTTTTAGAGCTAATCTTCTTTTTCATATCCTCGATATCGGGATACCAGTCAGATTTCTCATCGCAGGTGTAAAAAACAGGCTTTCCTCCTGCAATATAAGCCGAGTTACTCCATAAAGAATAGCTAGGAGCAGGCATTAAAAGCTCATCGCCAGGGTTGAGTAGCGCGGTAAGAGCCATTGAAACAAGTTCGCTGACACCGTTTCCGATATAAATATCATCAGGAGTGATACCCACAATTCCTTTGGAAAGATGGTATTTACATATTGCTTCACGAGCCTCGGGCATACCCTTAAGGTCACAGTAGGCAACTGCCTTGTCGGCATTATTTAAAAGCGCATTGCGTACACTATCGGGCATAGTAAAACCAAATGTCGCAGGGTTTCCTGTGTTTAGACGAAGAACGTCTGTCCCCTCTTTCATCATTCGCTGAGCCTCGGTGTATAGCGGACCGCGTATATCAGAATGCACGTGTTCAAGCTTAAGCGCGCGTTCAATCATATTTTTTCTCCTTTTTACTAATACAAAGCATATTGTTATTATAACTTATTTGAATTAAGTTTTCAATACATTTTTATAAGTTTAAATTAAAAGCCATCTATCCCTCTTTTACTATAGTATTCCCATTTTAATGAATTAATAAGGAACGGGCGCAGCAACGCAGTGTCTAACTTATTGCTTATTACTTCATAAAATCCCATTCATATTTCCTTGAGGCAAAAATAAAGCAGTAATAAGCAAAATCCCGCTCTCCTATGAGGACGGGATTTTTTTTGGCACCCCCTACGCGAATCGAACGCATAACTAACCCTTAGGAGGGGTTTATTATATCCATTTAACTAAGGGGGCGTAAATTACTAAAATATATTACTACACAAATTGAAGTTTGTCAATTAAAACCGCGCCATTTTATTAAATTGACTTTTGTTTAGATGCGTGGTAAAATACAACATATACATTAAATACAAAGGAGATTTTCTTTATGAAAATCGTTATTTTAGACGGCAAGGCACTTGCCGCTGATGACCTGAGTTATGATTCCTTTAAAGCCTTTGGAGAGGTAACTATTTACGAAAACACCCCTCACGACAAGGTTGTTGAGCGCATCGGCAACAGCGATGTTGTTATCACCAACAAGGTTCTTTTAACAAAAGATGTAATGGACGCCTGCCCATCTATGCGGCTGGTGCTTATTATGGCAACAGGCTACAACATCATTGACCTTGAGGCTGCTACAAGCCGCGGAATTACTGTCTGCAATATCCCCGCTTATTCCACAAACGCGGTTGCACAGTATGTTTTTGCCTGCATATTAAATTACTGCAGCAAGGTTTATGAGCACGGCGAAAGTGTTAAGAATGGCAGTTGGATAAGCTCCGACACCTTTTCCTACCGCATTGCGCCGCTCTACGAGCTTGCAGGAAAAACCCTCGGTATAGTGGGCTTCGGAGCTATCGGAAAGGCTGTTGCGAAAATTGCAAAAGCCTTTGAAATGAACGTACTTGTTTATTCAAGGACAATCTATCCTCAGTTTGAAAGCAGTAGTCTTAAGTTCGTTGACTTAAATACTTTGCTTGAAAACTCAGATTTTGTTTCGTTGCACTGCCCTCTTACCGCTGCAACACAAAATCTCATCGGTGCAGAGCAGCTCTCACTTATGCGCCCGCACGCTATGCTTATAAACTCATCGCGCGGCCCTGTTGTAAACGAGCAGGCGCTCGCGAATGCGCTTAGAGATGGGAATATTGCTGCAGCAGCGCTTGACGTTCTATGTCACGAGCCTATGCAGGACTCCTGTCCCCTAAAGGATGCCCCAAACTGTGTTATTACTCCGCATATTGCCTGGGCACCATTAGAAACAAGGCAACGGCTTATGGACATCGCGATAGAAAACCTCAAATGTTATCTTGACGGTGTTCCTCAGAATGTTGTAAATAATTTGTAATGAAGAAATGCGCCGAGCTTTAAAGCTCGGCGCTAATTTATTTATAGACTCTTTCAACGCGTTTTGAAACATCACAGGTAATCTGATAATTTATAGTTCCGATAAGCTGTGCAAGCTCGTCTGCCGTAACATCGTTTCCTATAAGCTCAGTATCAGATAAAAACTGCGCCTGTGGAATATCGGTTACATCTATCATCATCTGGTCCATACATATTCTGCCCACTATTTTGGCGCGTTTTCCACAGATGCTCACACTACCCGCTCCGCAGGCTCGGTGATACCCGTCACCATATCCGCAGGGAATAGTTGCAATACGCATATTCTTATCCGCGGTAAATGCTGCTCCGTAGCTTATACTGTCGCCTTTACTTACAGATTTTATGTGTGAAATCGGCGCTTTGAGCTGCATTGCAGGCTTAAGACCTGTATAGCTTTGTTTATCCTGAGAATTAGGGCACATTCCATAAAGCGCAATTCCCACCCTTACCATATCAAGCTGATACTCGGGAAATCTGAATATAGCAGCGCTGTTTGAGCAGTGGCGGAGTCCGAGTTTTATTCCCGCATCCTCAACATCCTTTAAAAACGAACAGAATTTTTTGTACTGTTTTGCGGTATACTCTTTTCCGTTCTCATCGAGCATATCAGCGCATGAAAAATGGGTAAACGCTCCCAAAACCTCTATTCCGGGAAGCTTTGCCGCCCATATTGCATCGCACGAATCTGTAAATCCTATTCTGCCCATACCCGTATCAAATATAAGGTGGGTTTTTACTGTTTTGCCGCATTTCTGAGCGTTCCCAGAAAGTTCTTTTGCAAACTCTGTTCCATACAGAGCTTGAGTTATATTATTATCCGAAAGAATCTCAGCATCAGATGGGTGGGTAAATCCGAGAATGAGAATTTCACAGTCCGGCAACGCCTCACGCACCTCAAGCGCCTCAGAAATACAGGCAACTCCAAAATAACGCACGCCGAGTGAATACAGTTTCTTTGAAACCTCTACCGCCCCGTGTCCATATGCATCGGACTTTACTACAGCCATAACTTCAGTTTCCTGAGAAAGCTTTGATTTTATAATATTTAGATTATGCTCGATGTTTTCAAGACTTACAAATGCAGTTGTCTTTTTCAGCATATAAGTTCAGTCCCTTTAAATTTTGATAATGAAAAATCCCCTAAGCATTTATGCAGAGGATTTTTCTTAAAAAGCTATGCTACTTTTGCAAGTGTTACACCTTTATAATAATGGCATACAATTTTCTCAAAGTTCCAGCCCTGTTTTATAGCATAGAAATGCGCGCCCCACTGGCTCATTCCGACTCCGTGTCCATAACCCTTGGTGGTGAAAACGAAATTACCATTTGAATACTTAACATCAAAGCAAGCACTTCTCAGGCCAAAAATGCTTCTGACATTTTTGCCGGTTGTGGTCTTGCCCGCAATAGTTATCTTATTTACATAATTTCCACTTGTATAGGCACTATTATTCTTATCGTGGAACTGAAACCAGGTTGACGGGTCGCCTGACGGTGTAACACCGAGATGGTCTTGAATCTCCGCCTTGACCTTTGCCTCTGAAATTGTTTTATTAACTTTATAAACTTTCTTTGACTGTGCTGTGTCTGCCAGATAATCATATTTACTCTCTACAGCCACAAGATATGCTCTCGCACCGCCCCAAACCTCTTTAGAAGACTGAGTGCTTCCCGCAGAGCAGGCATGGTACGGCGAGTAAATAGCCTTACCATTATAGGTCATAATAATATTATAAACCTCTTCGACCGCCTGATTTACCTTGCTCGGAATGGTGCTTTTATAACCAACTGACGGAATAGAGCCATTATCATTATAGTATTTTATATAGGTGTGACTTGCCACAACCTGAGCCTTTATTGCTTCAAGTGTCATAGCGTTGTTCATTTCATTGGCAACCACGTGTTTGAGCGCTTCCTTAACAGGAAGGCTATAGGTAGTTGAGCCTGACTTAAATTTGAGCACCTCGCCCGATGAATCACTATGCGTTGGAGCAACGGTATTTGAAAGATAATTAACAGTTGGTGCCGGCGTAGGTGTATCAACATTAAGCGGAAGCATATTAAAAAACGTTGTGTGCGCACCCGCCGCCGAGGAAGGCGGTGTTATGGTATTATCCGAAGAAGGAGTTTGTGAACTTTGCTGAGAGCTTGGCTGAGAACTCTGCTGCTGTGAACTTGGCTGTTGTGAGCTCGTTGTCTGTGAGCTCGAATTTTGAGAGCCTTGCTGCTGAGAGCTCGGTTTTTGCGAGCTTGTTGTCTGCGAGCTTGTTGGTTTACTAGAGTTTGTGGCAGGCTTCTTTTTGACTTCGGTGGGACGAATAGCCTCATCCTTAATTTCGAGTAGCTCATAATCATTATTGATTTCGATAGTTTCGATTTCCTCGAAGAATTCATTCTGCCCTAAAGTAGCATTGGTTTCCTCAACGATATAATCTATTGAAGCGACCTTTTGTGCCGCAGGTGACACCGCGGCACTAAGCAGCACCGAGGCAACAAGGCCAATCGCCGCAATAGATATTTTGAAACTTGACTTCATACGATTCTCCTTTTTTGTGAAAGTTACACCGTGTTTAAATCAATTCAGTATCATTATACACGTTTTCATCTCAAAAATCAAATTTTCTAAGCAAATTACTATATTGCACATACATAATGCATAGATACTTCTGTTGTTATTTGCGTATATTTAGTAATAGTATACAATAAATTTGGGAGCTAAAGCTAAAAACATATTTGGCAGTAGCAGAATGAAATATTCTTAAATTTATAATTTTATCAAAAATACTAATCATAAATTAAAAAAATTTTAAAAAAGACTTGATTTTAGAAAATATATTTGATAAAATATCAATGTTAATGTCGCGATGTAAGTTTCCGCCGCGGCTTATATAAAAAAATATAAAAGCTGCGGCTTTTTAAAACGCATCAAGGAGGTGCATTTTCATGGCAAAATGCGATATCTGCAACAAAGGAGTTACCTTTGGAATTAAAGTTTCCCACTCTCACAGAAGAGCTAACAGAACCTGGAAGCCCAATGTTATGAGAGTTAAGGCTATCGTTGACGGCAAACCCTGCCACATCCACGTTTGCAGCCGTTGCCTGCGTTCCGGCAAGGTTACCCGCGCTATCTAATTTAGTTAAACATTTAAAAGGAGAGGTTAATTTAACCTCTCCTTTTTTCTTT
>JAZOOR010000041.1:0-26635 GCA_045655125.1 Oscillospiraceae bacterium | reverse complement strand
GTATTCAGCTTGCAATTATGGTGGACAGAGGACATAGGGAACTGCCCATTCGCGGAGATTTTGTCGGTAAAAATATCCCCACATCACACGAGGAACGCGTTCTTGTAAAAATCCCTGAAATTGACGGTGAAGGCGGAGTTTACATATCAAGAGAATAGATGTCTTTTTTATTAAAAAAAATATCCCTGACAGAGTTACTGTCAGGGATATTTATATAAATTTTAATGACAATAATATTCGAGATATTTTCTTTTAAAAAAGTAGGAGTTTTTTTATAACAAAAATATTGCATTTTTAAAGAAAAAGCGTTATAATTTTTTATTATAATTTTGTAAAAAGATGCTTTAAAACATTGGAGGAAAAATCTATGCAAAACGATGTAAGGCCCGAATCAATGCAGCGCATAAATTCTAAGGAGCTTGCGGATGAGTTTATTGCTCAGCAGATAGCTGAAATTCGCGCTCAGGTAGGAGATAAGAAGGTGCTTCTTGCACTTTCAGGCGGAGTTGACTCTTCTGTTGTTGCCGCTCTGCTTATAAAGGCTATTGGTAAACAGCTTGTTTGCGTGCATGTTAACCACGGCCTTATGCGTAAAGGCGAGAGCGAGCAGGTTATCGAAATTTTCGGTAAGGAGCTTGACGCTAACCTTATTTATATAGATGCAACCGAGCGTTTTCTTGATCTTCTTAAGGGTGTTTCCGACCCTGAAAAGAAGCGCAAGATTATCGGTGGAGAATTTATCAAGGTATTTGATGAAGAGGCTTCTAAATTAGAGGGTATCTCTTTTCTCGCTCAGGGAACTATTTATCCCGATATTTTAGAGAGTGACGGAGTTAAAGCTCACCACAATGTCGGCGGTCTTCCTGAGGATATGGAAATGGAGCTTGTAGAGCCGATTAAGCTTCTTTACAAGGATGAGGTTCGCGTAGTAGGCGAGGCCCTCGGACTTCCTCACGCAATGGTTTACCGCCAGCCATTCCCAGGCCCCGGACTTGGTGTTCGCTGCCTCGGCGCAATTACCCGTGACAGACTTGAGGCTCTTCGCGAGGCAGATGCAATTTTGCGCGAGGAATTTGATAAGAGCGGACTTGCTGAGAAGGTTTGGCAGTATTTTATTGCCATTCCAGATATGACCGCTGTCGGCGTAATTGATGGTAAGCGTCTTGACGGATGGTGCGCCATTATCCGCGCCGTTAATACAACCGACGCGATGACTGCAACCATAGAGGAAATTCCCTATGCGCTACTGCACCATATCACCGCTCGCATCACAAGCGAGGTAAAGGGAATAAGCCGCGTGCTTATGGACCTCACTCCCAAGCCCGTCGGAACTATTGAATTCGAATAAAGAATATTATTCTATGAAAAAAACCGCCTTTTGCTAACAGCAAAAGGCGGCTTTCTTATTTTTTTGCGCAACAATTTATTGACATTTTGAACCGTTTATGATAATATAATATATGATATATAACAATAGATATATTAAAAGGAGGGCAAGTATGCCGCCAAAAGTTAAAATAACCAAGCAAGATATAATAGACACGGCTGTTGACATTGTAAGAAACAGCGGAGAGGGTGCTTTGAACGCAAGAAATATTGCGTTGAGGCTAAGCTGCTCAACACAACCGATTTTCTCTAATTTTGAAACAATGGAAAGCTTGAAATTTGCGGTTGTAGAGGTGGCAGATGCACTTTTTAATAAATATATAAACGAGGAAATCGAAAAGGGAGAATATTCGCCTTATAAGGCAAGCGGTATTGCATATATCCAATTTGCGCAGCAGGAAAAAGAGTTGTTTAAGCTTTTGTATATGCGCAATCGCGATAATGAAAACGTTCCCAAAGAATCAAAGCTTCTCAATCAGATGTCAGATATGGTACAAAGCAATATAGACGTATCTAAAGAAACTGCAAATCTGTTTCACCTTGAAATGTGGTCGTTTGTTCACGGGATTGCAACAATGCTTGCAACGGGCTTTCTCGAACTTGACAAAGAACTAATCAGCAGGATGACCAGCGACTGTTATCAGGGATTAAAAAAGCACTATGAAGATAAGGAGCAGTAGATTTGAACGCTATAAAAATAGATTCGCTTACTAAAAGGTATAAAGATGTAACCGCTGTTGATAACCTTAGCCTTGAGGTGAAAAGCGGAGAGCTTTTTTCGCTTCTTGGAGTAAACGGAGCGGGTAAAACAACTCTGATAAAAATGCTCAGTTGCATTACTGCGGCAAGCAGCGGCGATGCGTTTTTAAATGGGAAAAGCATTATAAGCGACTGTAGAGAGGTAAAGGAAATGATAGCCGTTTCTCCTCAGGAAACAGCGGTTGCGGTGGGACTTACAGTACGAGAAAACCTTGAGCTGATTTGCGGAGTGTATGGATTTACAAAGCAAAAAAGTGAAGATAAGATTAAAGAGCTGAGCGCCCTTCTCTCGCTTGAGAGTGTTATTGAAAAGAAAGCCTTAAAGCTTTCGGGCGGCTTTCTGCGAAGACTGAGCATTGCAATGGCGCTTATATGCGAGCCAAAAATACTTTTCCTTGATGAGCCTACGCTGGGGCTTGATGTTATCTCACGCAGTGAACTGTGGGATATAATTTTAAAGCTAAAGGGTGAGGTAACAATTATTCTGACAACCCACTATATGCAGGAGGCGGAGGTACTTTCCAACCGAATAGCAATTATGAAGGATGGCAGACTTTTAAAATGCGCTACCGCAGAGGAAATTAAGACCTGCGCAGGCACAGATAATTTTGAAGAAGCCTTTGTTCGCATAGTTAAGGGGGAAGTGAAATGAAAATGCTTGCATTTGCAAAACGGAACATAAAAGAAATAATCCGCGACCCCTTAAATATAGCATTCGGACTTGGATTTCCCGCTGTTTTGATACTCCTGCTCAGCGCAATACAGGCAAATGTCCCCGTAAAGCTTTTTGAAATGGAGAGGCTCGCTCCCGCCATATCTGTTTTCGGTCTTTCGTTTATAACTCTGTTTTCTGCCACAATAATCTCCAAGGACAGAGTAAGCTTGTTTCTTTGCCGACTGTATACTACACCGCTCAGAGCGAGTGATTTCATATTAGGCTATACACTGCCCATACTTCCCATTGCGACGGCACAGAGCGTTTTTTGCTATATAATAGCGGTAATTCTGGGACTTGAGCCTTCAATAAACATTTTGTATGCGGTAATTTTTATAATTCCGATTTCTGTTTTGTATATAGCGCTTGGACTTTTATGCGGAAGCCTACTCACCGACAAACAGGTGGGCGGAGTGTGCGGCGCTCTGCTTACAAATCTTTCTGCATGGCTTTCGGGAGCTTGGTTTGACTTAGAGCTTGTTGGCGGAGCATTTAAAAAGCTTGCCTACGCACTTCCATTTGTCCACGCAGTTGAGCTGGAGCGGGCACTTACACAGGGCAATTTTGCTGGAATTTTCCCGCATATATGGTGGGTGCTCGGATATGCATCAGTCACACTTTTTCTGGCAGTTGTGCTTTTTTTAAGACAAATGAAGAAACAATAATTTCTTTACGAGGCGGCAGGGAATAACTGTCTGCCGCCTTGACTTTTTATAGCTTGTCTGCTATAATTTATTTGATTTTAAAGAAATTAAAAAGTGCGATTTTTAATGCTTTAAGAATACCACATTTTTTAAATAAGGAGGCTTTTTTATGCAAATGACATTCCGCTGGTATGGCGAAGGTAACGACGCTATTACCCCTGCTTATATCAAGCAGATTCCGGGTGTTACAGGTCTTGTCTGGGCGCTTCACAATAAAATGCCCGGCGAGGTTTGGGAGGTAGAGGAGATAGCCGAGGTTCAGAAACAGCTTGAGCCTTACGGACTTAATATGGATGTTGTTGAATCGGTTAACGTTCACGATGATATCAAAATTGGTCTTCCCACCCGTGATAAGTATATTGAAAACTATAAACAGACTCTGCGCAATCTCGCAAAATTCGGTGTAAAGGTTGTAACCTATAACTTTATGCCCGTTTTTGACTGGACCCGCAGCAACCTGTTTAACCCCGTTGGCGACGGTTCTACCGCCCTTTTCTATGAAAAGGGAATGATTCAGGATGACTATAATGCAATGGCAAAATACATTCTGGATTTCACCGAGAAATATAATATGACATTTCCCGGCTGGGAGCCCGAGCGTATGGCTAAGCTTGACGAGCTGTTCAAGGCGTATGCCGATGTTGACCATGAAAAGCTCTGGGCAAACCTTAAATATTTCCTCGAGGCAATTATGCCCACCTGCCACGAAACAGGCATCAAAATGGCTATACATCCCGATGATCCACCATGGGATATCTTCGGTCTGCCCCGTCTGCTTATTGATAAAGAGTCAGTTGGCAGATTTCTTAAAATGGTTGACGATGAATATAACTGCCTCTGCCTCTGCTCAGGCTCACTCGGTGCTAACCCCGAAAACAATGTTGCTGATATTGTCCGCACCTATTGTGACAGAATTGCCTTTGCTCATATTCGCAACGTTAAGCACTTTGAAAACGGTGACTTTTCTGAGGCTTCACATCGTGATTGCGATGGCGATACAGGTATTATTGAAATTCTTCGTGCATATCACGATTGTGGATTTAAAGGATATATCCGCCCCGACCACGGCCGTCACCTCTGGGGAGAAGGCCCTGGAACTGTCCGCCCCGGTTACGGACTGTATGACCGCGCACTCGGCATTATGTATATGCTCGGCTGCTGGGATATGCTTGACCGCTTAAACGGCGAGATAAAATAAGATTTAACTAAAAAAGCTTGAAACCACCTTGGTTTCAAGCTTTTTTATTACAAAATATGGAAAAAAATAAAATGCGTGTTATAATAATGTGTGGAAAAAATAATACTAACACTTATACAAAAGGAAGTCTTTAAATGCTTATTGATTTTCATACACACGCATTTCCCGAAAAAATAGCCGAAAAGGCGATAGAAAAGTTGTCTTTTTTATCGGGCGGATTAAATCCGCATACAGACGGAACGCTCAGCGGACTTAAAAGCTCTATGAAGGATAGAGGTGTAGACATTTCGGTTGTAATGAATATTGCAACCAACGCTTCTCAGCAAAAAAATGTAAACGATTTTGCCGCCTATGCAAATAACGGCGAGGATATTTTTGCCTTTGGCTCGGTTTATCCCCATAGCACCGATGCCCTTTGTGAGCTTGAAAGAATAAAGGATATGGGACTTTTGGGAGTAAAGCTTCACCCCGACTATCAGGGATTTTTTGTTGATGACGAAAAAATGAAACCGATTTATAAAAAAATAGCTCAGCTCGGTCTTATAACTCTTTTTCACGCAGGATATGATTATGGCTATGCGCCGCCCTACGGCGCCACCCCCGAGAGAATGGCAAAGGCTCTTTACTGGCTCGACTGTCCAGTTATTGCGGCTCATTGGGGCGGTCTTGGCTGCTGTGAGGGAGTTTTAAAGCACCTGTGCGGAAAGGATATTTATTTTGATACATCATTTGGATATGGTGTTATGCCAAAATGCTTCGCACAAAAGATAATAGAAAAGCACGGAACTGAAAAGATGCTATTCGGAACAGATACCCCGTGGCATACGGCAGAAATGGAAATGCAGCTCCTTAAAACTCTCACACTCTCTGAAACAGAAATGGAGAATATAACCCATAAAACCGCAAAAAAATTATTGGGCATATAAAAAATCCCCGCAATGTGCGGGGATTTTTTAAGCTTTTAGCTATGGTCGCAGGAGTATAAAACAGAACTTCCCCAAAATACTGTCTATAAATCTTAAGGACTTTTTATATTACATTGGATAGTCGGCAAATTGTAAAGAGTAATAATTTATCTCACGCAAACATTAACAATGGGGTAAAAGTAGCGATTTGAAACACTTGACATTGAGAGTTTGGTGGTATAAAATATTTTGTATCACGATTTATTTGAAAAAATAATAAAATGATGTATAAAAGCTTTATACATCGGAGGTTTTAAATGGTATGCAATAACATTTTAGAGGCGATGGGAAACACCCCTATAATAAGACTTAATAATATTACCGAGCCTGATAGCGCAGAAATTCTTGTGAAATTTGAGGGACTTAATGTCGGCGGATCTATAAAAACAAGAACAGCCTATAATATGCTGCTTGAGGCTGAAAAACAGGGTCTTATCAATGAAAACACAATAATTGTTGAGCCTACAAGTGGAAATCAGGGAATAGGTCTTGCGCTTATCGGCGCTGTTAAGGGATATAGAACCAAGATTATTATGCCCGATTCAGTCAGCGAGGAGCGCAGAAAGCTCGTTCGTCATTATGGGGCAGAGGTTATCTTAATTCACGATGCAGGCGATATCGGAAAATGTATTGATGAATGCTTGCATACTGCCCTTAAAATGCAGTCGGAGGATTCAAATGTTTTTGTCCCTCAGCAGTTCATAAATCCCGCCAACCCCGCCGCTCAGAGAGAGCAGACTGCAAAAGAAATAATTGAACAGGTCGGCGCCCATATTCACGGCTTTTGCTCGGGAATAGGCACAGGCGGAACTATAACGGGAATAGGCGAGGTGCTTTTAAAGCATAACCCCGATATTGAAATCTGGGCAGTAGAGCCTGAGCACGCGGCAATTTTGTCGGGTGGCTCTATCGGAACTCATATGCAGATGGGAATAGGCGACGGAATAATTCCCGAAATCTTAAATCAGAATATTTACAGCGAAATTTGTATTATTAAGGATGAAGAAGCCATAAACACCGCCAAAGCCCTTGCCTCTAAAGAGGGAATAATGTGCGGAATATCAAGCGGAACAAACGTTGCGGCGGCATTAAAGCTTGCTAAGAAACTTGGCAAAGGCAAAAGGGTTGTAACAGTGCTGCCAGATACCGCTGAGCGCTATTTTTCAACACCGCTTTTTGAAGAATGATAAAAAGCTGACAGAGAAGAAAACTCTGTCAGCTTTTTCATTTTTTGCGGCTTTAAAAAACAGAAATATATCGGATTATCATAAAAAGGCATAAAAGGCATAAAACGAACAAAAAACTGCTAAAAAAAGTAAAATCAGCGCTTGTGTGTCTTGATTTCTAACAAAAAAAGGCTTATAATGATATCATATAGTGGCTTTTGCCGAAAGGAAAGGAATCTACCAATATGAAGATTATTTATAAGGACGGAACTGTTTCGGAGTGTCCTCAGGAATTAGAGCTTGAGGTTCTTCGTCATACCGCAGCGCATATTATGGCACAGGCTATCAGCCGCCTGTACCCTCACGCCGATTTCGGTTACGGCCCCGCAACCGAAAAGGGCTTTTATTATGATGTTGATTTAGGCGACACCAAGCTTACTGATGAGGATCTTGCAAATATTGAAAAAGAAATGCGCAAGATAGTTAAAGAAAATCTTCCTATAAAGCCTTTTATTCTTCCTCGCGAAGAAGCTGTAAAGCTTATGGAGGAAAGAGGAGAAAAATATAAGGTTGAGCATATCGGTGACCTTGATGAAGATGCTGAAATTAGCTTCTTTCAGCAGGGCGACTATGTCGATATGTGTATAGGCCCTCACCTCTGCTACACCAAGGCTTTAAAGGCGTTTAAGATTACACAGCAGTCAGGCGCTTATTGGAAAAATGATAAAAACAATAAAATGCTCACCCGTATAAATGGCGTTGCATTCAGAACTCAGGAGGAGCTTGACGAATACTTAAAGCTTCTTGAAGAGGCTGAGCGCCGCGATCACAGAAAAATCGGTAAAGAAATGGGCCTCTTTATGCTCTGCGATGAGGGACCGGGATTTCCGTTCTTTCTTCCCAAGGGTATGCAGCTTAAAAACGCTCTTATAGATTACTGGCGCGAAATCCACGCAAGAAGCGGCTATGTCGAGGTTTCCACACCTCTTATTATGAACCGTCACCTTTGGGAAACCAGCGGTCACTGGGATCATTATAAGGATAATATGTATGCCACTAAGATTGACGATGAGGATTTCTGTATTAAACCTATGAACTGCCCCGGCGGCGTTATGGTTTACCGCAGTCAGCTTCACAGCTATCGTGAACTTCCTCTTCGCGTAGGCGAGCTTGGTATAGTTCACCGCCACGAATTAAAGGGCGCTCTTCACGGTCTTTTCCGCGTTCGCTGCTTCACTCAGGATGATGCACACATTTTTATGCGCCGTGAGCAGATAACCGATGAGATTATGGGTGTTGTTCACCTTATCAATGAGGTTTATGAGAAATTTGGATTTAAGTATTTTGTTGAGCTTTCAACCCGTCCCGAAGATAGTATGGGCAGTGATGAGGATTGGGAGGCGGCAACAGAGGGTCTTAAAAATGCCCTTGAAAAACTCGGCCTGCCTTATATCTTAAATGAGGGTGATGGCGCATTCTATGGTCCTAAGATTGACTTCCATCTTGAAGATTCTCTTGGAAGAACATGGCAGTGCGGAACAATTCAGCTTGACTTCCAGATGCCCATTAACTTTGGACTTGAGTATGTTGATGAAAATAACGAAAAACAGCGTCCTATTATGATTCACCGCGTTTGCTACGGATCTATAGAGCGCTTTATCGGAATTCTTACCGAGCATTTTGCAGGTAAATTCCCCGCCTGGCTTGCTCCTACTCAGGTAAAGGTATTAACCTTACCGGGAGTTGATGAGAGCTTTGCCAACAAGGTTTACGAAACACTTCGTGAAAATAAGGTAAGATGTGAGCTTGATAACAGAAACGAGAAAATCGGTTACAAGATTCGTGAGGCAAGACAGGTTGATAGAGTTCCTTATATGCTTATTATCGGTGCAAAAGAGGTTGAAACTCAGACCGTTTCGGTAAGAGATATGGCAACCGACCAGACTGTTTCTATGACCCTTGATGAATTTGTCGCAAAGATAAACAAGGAAATTGCAGACAGAGTATAAGTTTTTAAGGTGCAGGAGTATGAATAAGATTTACTGCGAAACATTTGCATTGCGCACCTCGGATTTTGACTGCCGTGGGCAAATCAAGCCCTCTTCGGTGCTTGATTTGTTTCAGGAAGTAGCGGGCGCACACGCAAAAGAGCTTGGCATAGGCTTTGAGGACTTGCTCCTTAGAAATCTTCTCTGGGTTTTAGTAAAGGTAAAATTCAGTATTGAAAAAGATATTAAAGAGCATCAGAGAGTGACAGTTAAGACCTGGCCTCTCCCAGCCGGCAGAGTGACACTGCAAAGGGAATATCTTATTGAAGATATGGATGGTAATACCCTTGTAAAAGGCTCATCGGAATGGGTGACTATTGATAGTGTAAAGCGCCGCATAGTTATTCCCACAAATATATATCCCTTGGAGGAATATTGTGAGGAGCGTATGTTTGAGAAAAAATTTGTAAAGGTTACAGACTTTACAGATGAAACTGCTGTCTGTGAAATAATCCCCGCTTTTTGTGAGCTTGATAGAAACGGACACGTCAATAACATAAGATATGCAGACTATGTTTTGAATTCTTTTGAGCCTCAAGAACAGATCATCAGTGAATTTCAGATAGATTTTCACAGAGAAATCAAAAAGGGAAACCGCGTTTCTTTGTTTTTGCAGAAAAATGAAAACGAGGTTCTCGCAAAAGGAATCAGTGAAACCGGAGAAAAGATGTTTTCGTGTGCTATTAGCTTAAATTAGTGTTTTATTGCGATATATAAAAGCTTTGGAGGAAGAAATGAAAATTTATGAAGAACTTGTTGCCCGCGGCCTTATAGCGCAGGTAACCGACGAAACCGAAATCCGCGACCTTATCAATAATGGCGGCGCAAAGTTTTATATCGGCTTTGACCCCACTGCAGATTCGCTTCATGTTGGACATTTTATGGCGCTCTGCTTGATGAAAAGACTTCAGCTTGCAGGCAACCGTCCCGTCGTACTTATCGGCGGCGGTACAGGTCATATTGGTGACCCCTCAGGAAGAACTGATATGCGCTCTATGATGACCGCTGAAACAATTCAGCATAACTGTGACTGCTTTAAAAAGCAGATGGAGCGCTTTATTGAGTTCGGCGAAGATAAGGCTATTATGGTAAATAATGCTGACTGGCTTTTAAAGCTTAACTATGTTGAGTTGCTTCGCGATGTCGGAGCTTGCTTCTCGGTAAATAATATGCTGAGAGCCGAGTGCTATAAGCAAAGAATGGAAAAGGGACTTAGCTTCCTTGAATTTAACTATATGATAATGCAGGCATATGACTTCTATTACCTGCACGAGCATTTCGGCTGCAATATGCAGTTTGGCGGTGATGACCAGTGGAGTAATATGCTCGCAGGTACCGACCTTATTCGCCGTAAAACAGGAGACGATGCCTACGCTATGACCATAACACTGCTTATGAACAGCGAGGGCAAAAAGATGGGTAAAACCGCAAACGGAGCGGTTTGGCTTGACCCAAATAAGACCTCTCCTTTTGAGTTCTATCAGTATTGGCGCAATGTTGATGATGCCGATGTTATGAAATGTATCAGAATGCTCACCTTTATTCCCATAGAGGAAATTGAGGAAATGGAAAAATGGGAAGACTCCCGCATTAACGAGAAAAAGGAAATCCTCGCCTATGAGCTCACCGCGCTTGTTCACGGTAATGAAGAAGCTGACAAGGCAAAAGAGGTTTCCCACTCGCTCTTCTCAGGCGAAGGCGATGATGCTAATATGCCAACCACCGAGCTTGCAGACTCTGATGTTTCGGCAGACGGAATGGGAATTATCGACCTTATGATTACTTGCTCTCTTGCAAGCAGCCGCGGCGAAGCCAGAAGACTTGTCGAGCAGGGCGGCGTTTCGGTTGACGGTGAAAAGATTAGTGCTATAAATGCCGTTATCTCAAAAGATGCTCTTAGCGGCGGTGTTAAAATCAAAAAGGGTAAAAAGGTTTTCCACAGAGCTATAATTAAATAATAAAAAATGCCACGGTGCAAAAGCACCGTGGCATTTTTTGTGTTTTATTATTCCTCTTTTTTCTTTGCGAAAATCTCTTTGAAATCCGCTGCTGCGAAAATGCCGCATACAAGTACAACTAATGTACAAATGATAACAAGCGGGGAGAGAGTGGGTTTTGCAACGATACCGAATATAGCCAGGATTAAGCTTAAAATGGGCGCCCAAGCAGTGTAGGTAACATTAAGTGCCATTGCTTTAGATGCTCCGATTTGTGCGATTGCTTTGTAGTAGAAGAGATAGGATACAGTAGCAAAAAATGCTGCAATCACGATGGTGGGAATGAGCCAACCGGTGTTAGCAGAGAAAACCTCACTTAAGAGACTAAAGCCTTTAATCTCGGTAATACCGAAAAAGCTGAATAGGGGAAGCAGCACAATTCCATAAACGAGAGCAGAGGTGGTCTGACGAATCTGCAGTGCGTATTCATCTGTAACCTCAGGGTCGGTAAGGCTCTTTGCAAGAATAACAGCCTCAATACCCCAACCGAATGCACACATAAGAGCGCCGATGATACCCAAAACATAGTTTTGAACATTAATTTCAGGGGAGTAGCTAAGACCGTATACTCCCGCAAGAGTGAGGATTAAGAAAATCCACTGATACCATTTCATTTTTTCTTTCAGGAAAAAGTATGCGAGTACAGTGCCGATAGCGGGGAAAATCGCGCTGGCAACAGCGCCGATAGATGCGCCGAGATTGTTAACGGTAAGCAAATAACCGGTCATACCGATAGGACCGCCGATTGTCGCAGCAAGAACTACGAATTTACCGCTCTTTGTCTTGAAAGCACGCCAAACGCTCGGTAATTTACCGCGTACTCCATTATAAAGCCACGACCAGATTGCTGAACAAGCATCGTGTAGGAAGGTTGCTACCAAAGTACCAACCAAAATACCTTCAGCGGTTGAAAGATTGAGCGGAGACATACTCATCGCGATTGCGATAACAATAGTCTCTAGTGCCCAGGTTACACCTGCAATAATACCTGCAAACATTGATTATTCCTCCTCGAGAGTTTCAAATTTTTGAAGATTATCTTTTAAACGGGCATATCTTTCAACTGCCCAATCTTCCATAGGTTGTCCGTCGTAAGGAACGCGGGCCTTTGCCCACAGTGTCCATAAAAAGTCGACGTATAATTTACTTGCAAGAAAATGTTTTTTATCGGAAAGGGTGGGGACTCTTTTTAAATACTTCTCAAGAAGCAGCATATCTTCCTTGTCGCTGTAGCCTGCCTCAATAGAAACGTCTGCAATATCCCACATACCGTCGTTCATACCTGCGTATTCCCAGTCGATAAGGTACATTCTGCCTTTGCTTACAACCCAGTTTTCACAAAGAGGGTCATTGTGACAAGGCACCTTCTTTGCGTTTATTGTAGCATCAATTTCCGCTTTGATTTTCATAACCTTTGCTTTGCTCTCGCCATAGTCAGGGAACATCGGAACTTTCATATCCGAAATAATCTTTTCGTATCCTGCTGCCATATCAAAAACTTCAAAAGGCACACCGGTGTCCTTGCCGCAGGAATGCATAACATTAAAAACATCAGCTACCTGTGCAATATGAACGGGGTCTTTAAGAGTTTCAGAGGACATAGTTTCAGCGTTTTTTAAATATTCGGTTACTTTAGAACCATCCTTGCCGAAATACAGCATCTTTGCATCTACACCAAGCTCGCAAGCTAAGCGAGTGCTTTTTTCCTCGTCACTGCGTACAATAAGTTCCTCAGTGCCATCTCCGGGGATACGTACAACATACTCCTCGCCGTTTGCAAACGTAACGTGGTAGGTATGGTTTGTAAGTCCTCCCAAACGGGCAATGTCGCTGTAATCATCCTTTCCGAGTACCTTTTTGAGTAAATCGGCAACCAAAGGAAGATCTTTTTCGATGATATTTCCCATTAGTTTTTCCTCCTAAGTTCCTTGGTTTCATATGCATATTCATAACTTTGATTTTTTACATCAAAGTGAATGCCTGCCGCTGCGTTGGTGTTGTCCTTGTAGGATGTAACATTTACTATATCCTGTTCCTTGCAACCCAACCTCTTTGCGATGTCCTTAAGAATTGCTGAGCGTGTATCCGAAATGTAGCTTACGTCAAATTCTCGAAGCTCATCTAATGTATCAAACTCAAAAATTACATCACTGTCGTACCTGCGTATCTTCATCTTGAGTTTATTAAGATGCTTCATATAAATAGCTTCCCATAAGAGATCAGCGGTTTCGGGAAGGTCGTAAATCTCATTAAGGATTTTCAGAAACTCCCTTGAGAAATCCTCCGACCAAAATGTATGCCCTAACATAAACCAGGCATTTTCGCCGCCGACAGTTACAGAGTTGATGTAACCGTCACTATTTTCGGTCATACACCATTCCTTTGTTTCACCATCTGCATATATTGCGGCATAATACGCATCATCAACATATGATTCAAATGGATTTTTGCTAAAATAGTTGTCTGATGAACAGATGTAACTGTTTTTAAGATAATCCTTTACAGCATAAATGGTGGAGTTATTATTTCTGACAAGATAGGCATTGTTCTCGACGATGGTAACACCGAATTTGTCTTCAAGGTAGGAAAATTGCTCTTTCATATAGCCGACAACAATGATAATTTCACTAATTCCCGCTTCTTTAAGCTGTCTTATCTGCCTTTCTATCAGAACTTCGCCCTTTACTTCAATAAGAGCTTTTGGGCGCTCGTAGGAAATAGGTGCAAAGCGGCTGGCAGTACCCGCCGCCATAATAATTGCATTATCTACTTTATATCCCATATTTAATCCTTCTCTCAATTCGGGAAAGCATACTTTCGAGAAGAATTTTCTTCTCGAAAAACCGAATATTATAAGCTTCTTTTTGGATACAGTGTAAAGCCATAAATTACACAAAATGCAGAGAACAGCACTAAGACATGCCAAGGCACATAGCTGTTACCGAGCATATTTGTGAGCAGATGAGCCGCGATACACGGCAGCACCGAGCTAAAACGGGCCACATATACCGCCAGTGCAAAACCAAAGCACAGTGCACAAAATGCTCCTAAAAAATCACCGCTCAGCAGATGGTAGGCCCCGAATAGAATGGTTGAACCCCATACCGCCGCGTGCTGATTTTTTTCTTTGAGTGACGAGAGCAATAAACCACGAAACAGTAGTTCTTCCGCTATTGCACCCACCGACACAGTCACCCACACAGCAGAAACAGTAAAGTCCCTTAAAAAGACAAAATTCGCCATCGCAAATATAAATAACGGTATAGCAGCCATTAAATCGACCTTGCGGAAAGCTAAAAGATCACGATACTGCGTTTTGCGGCAAAATAGCCATAAAAGACATACCGTATAAATAACTGTTATGGTAGCCGTCAGCAAGGGACTTGCACAAATAGAAATTACCGTATGCGAAAAGACATACAGAAATATCCAACAAAGAAACTCTGTCATTTTATTCAACTACGCTTTTTTATGCATTTTTTATTTTATTATATTAACATATTATGAATAAAAAGTCAAGAAAACAGACACATAAAAGGGGGTATATATAAATTGAGAAATTGTGGATATAGCGCACGCGCAAGCGGAAAAAAGGATAAATTTTTGTTGAAAGTTTATGTAAAATATAGTATAATATTTGCAAATATAATGAGGAGTCAACCTGAATTATGCTTAAAAGATTTGTAGCTTATTATAAACCTCATAAAAAGCTTTTTGCGCTGGATATGCTGGCATCGCTTCTGATTTCGGCGCTTGCTATGGTTTACCCTGTGGTAACCCGCAATATGCTCAACGATTACATTCCTAATAAAAATATTAGAATGATAATCATTTTCGGTATAGCGCTGTTTGTTATCTATTTTGTAAGAATGCTGCTTCGCTATTTCGTTCAGTACTACGGACATATAATAGGAATAAATATGCAGGCGCAGATGCGGCTTGATATGTTTAAAAAACTGCAAAAGCTTCCGTTTGGTTTTTTTGACGAAAATGAAACAGGTAAAATAATGTCCCGCTTGACAAGCGACCTTGCTGATATTTCCGAACTTGCCCACCACGGCCCAGAAAACCTGCTTATTTCAGGAATTATGGTTTTCGCTTCGTTTGGATACCTTTTGAGCATCAATGTTCCGCTCACCCTTATCGTTTTTGCATGCGTTCCGCTGTTGGGCGCGGCTGCATATTTCTTCAGAAAGAAAATGCATGCGGCATTTATGGAAAGCCGCAAAAGCGTGGCTCAGATATCCGCCGCTGTTGAAAGCAGTGTGACGGGTATTCGCGTAACCAAGGCATTTAATAATATCGAAACTGAGATAGAAAAATTTGAGCAGGGAAATGACAGACTAATCCGTGCCCGCAAGGTTGCATATGATGCT
This sequence comes from Oscillospiraceae bacterium, assembly GCA_045655125.1. Lineage (GTDB taxonomy): Bacteria > Bacillota > Clostridia > Oscillospirales > Ruminococcaceae > SIG578. Next base: position 11,321 of record JAZOOR010000041.1, on the reverse strand, counting down.
ATGGGAAAATTCTTTTCCAGCACCAACTTTGTAACTGATGTTTTTAATATAATTGTCCTTATTGCAGGTGGCTTGTTTCTTTATAATAATGAAATCAATTTTGGTGACTATTCCTCATTCATTATTTCGATAAATCTTTTTATCAGCCCTGTTATGACACTCGCTAACTTTATGGAGCAGTATCAAAATGCTTCAACCGGATTTGGAAGATTTCTTGAAATTATGGATGAAAAAGAGGAAGAGGAACGCCCCGAGGCTGCGCCTATATCAAATGTAAAAGGCAATATAGAGTTTGAAAATGTATGCTTTGCTTATAAAACCTCGGAGCTTGTGCTTAAAGATGTTTCATTTAAGATAAAAGAGGGAAGCAAAACGGCTTTTGTCGGCCCATCAGGCGGCGGAAAAACAACAATTTGCCACCTTATTCCTCGCTTTTACCCAATAAACGAGGGAAGTATAAAGATTGACGGTGTGGATATCCGCGATATCACGCTTGACTCGCTTCGCGATAATATCGGAATTGTACAGCAGGACGTATTTCTCTTTAACGGCACTCTGCGTGACAATATTATGTACGGCAGGGTAGAGGCAAGCGAAGAAGAAATGATAGAGGCAGCAAAGAAGGCTAAAATACACGATTATATAATGTCACTTCCTGATGGATACGATTCTCAGATAGGTGAGAGGGGAGTGAAACTCTCTGGCGGACAAAAACAGAGGATTTCTATTGCACGAATTTTCCTTAAAAACCCTGCAATCTTAATTCTTGATGAAGCCACAAGCGCCCTTGATAACACAACAGAAATCCTTATTCAGAGCGAGTTTGATAAATTGTGTGAGGGTAGAACTACCCTTATTGTTGCTCACAGACTTTCAACTGTCAAAAATGCCGACGAAATAATCGTTATTTCTGATGGCAAAATAGAGGAGCGCGGCTCACATAATAAGCTGCTTCTTGAAAACGGTATCTACGCTCATCTCTATGAGCAGCAGTTCAGAGAAGAATAAGAACACGTTAAAACAAAAAAGCCACCCGAGCGGGTGGCTTTTTTAATGTTACTGGCTTATTTAACCATGTTTGCAACTTCATCAGCAAAGTTGTCATTTCTCTTTTCAAGACCCTCGCCCTTTTCAAAACGAGCAAATGCCTCGATAGAAATGCTTCCGCCAAGCTCTTTTGCAACCTTGTCGGTGTACTTGTTGATGGTGAGGTCGCCGTCCTTAACGAACTCCTGCTCGGTAAGGCAAACTTCCTTGTAATATTTGTTAATTCTGCCCATAACCATTTTCTCAGCAATATTAGCAGGCTTGCCCTCGTTAAGAGCCTGAGCGGTGAGGATTTCCTTCTCCTTCTCAATGGTCTCAGAGGGAACATCTGCTCTGTCAAGATACTGAGGGTTAGCAGCAGCAATCTGCATAGCGATATCCTTAGTATAAGCAGCAAAGCCTTCCTTGTCTGCTACATCGGTGTTGAACTTGCAGATAACGCCGATACGGCCGTTTCCGTGAATGTAGGTAACAAGGTCACCTTCCATACGGGCAAAACGGCGGATTTTGAGGTTTTCACCAATGGTGAGAACTTTTTCCTGAAGAACTGCCGCAACAGTTTCCTCGGTACCAAATGCCTTAACATTTAAAAGAGCATCAACATCAGCGGGGTTTTCAGCGATAACTGTCTTAGCACACTGCTCAACAAAATCGATGAAATCCTGATTCTTTGCAACAAAGTCGGTCTCGGAGTTGACCTCGATAAGAGCGCCAACCTTTTTCTCGGTGTCAACAACACCAAAAACAAGACCCTCGGCAGCAATTCTGCCGGATTTCTTTGCTACTGCAGCAAGTCCCTTTTCGCGAAGGAACTCGATTGCTTTGTCCATATCACCATTAGACTCGGTAAGAGCTTTTTTGCAGTCCATCATGCCGCAACCGGTTCTCTCACGAAGAGTTTTAACGTCATTTGCTGTAAAAGCCATAATTTTTTCCTCCTGATAGTAGTTTTTAAAACTTCAGCCTTCAAGGCGAAACGCAAAGAAGGCTGATTTTAGCTTAAATTATTCGGCGTCTGCCTCGGCTGCATCCTCAGAAGCTTCCTCTGCAGCGTTCTGCTCGCCCTGTCTGCCCTCGATGATAGCATCAGCCATGGTCTGAGCAATCAGCTTAACAGCACGGATAGCGTCATCGTTACCGGGGATAACATAATCGATTTCGTCGGGATCGCAGTTGGTGTCAACAATGGCAACAACGGGGATACCGAGCTTCTTAGCCTCAGAAACTGCGATTTTTTCTTTCTTGGGGTCAACAACGAAGAGTGCTCCGGGGAGCTTCTTCATATCCTTAATACCTCCAAGGAATTTTTCAAGCTTCTCGATTTCGAGCTTGAGCTTAACAACTTCCTTCTTAGGCAGAACATCAAAGGTTCCATCCTCTTCCATAGCGCGAAGCTGCTCAAGACGAGCAATTCTTCTGCGAATGGTCTTAAAGTTGGTCATCATACCGCCGAGCCAACGGGCATTGACGAAATGAGCCTCTGCACGAATTGCCTCTTCCTTAACGGAATCCTGGGCCTGCTTTTTGGTACCAACAAAAAGTACCTCGCCGCCCTCTGCGGCAACATCACGGATAAACATATAGGCCTTTTCAAGACACTTAACGGTCTTCTGAAGGTCGATGATGTAAATACCGTTTCTTTCTGTGAAGATGTAACGAGCCATTTTGGGGTTCCATCTTCTGGTCTGGTGTCCGAAGTGAACACCTGCTTCAAGAAGCTGCTTCATTGAAACTACTGACATTTGTTTTTTCCTCCTAACAGTTTTTAACCTCCGCCTTGCGCATCTTGCGAGGTAATCGCCATAGGCGACACTGTCCCGTCAATTGCAAAGCGTGCGTTTTACCGACCAATTATATCACAACAATTATGTTTTGGCAAGTGTTTTTTGAAGTTTTTTGAAAATTTTGTAAGAAATAAACTTATTGTATGAAATCATCTTAAAAATATGTCAAAAACCAGCTTAATATTAGAAAAAATCCCCATGCACAAGCGTGCGTGGGGATTTTTGATTTACAAACTATCTTAATGTAACACCAATATGCTCAAGCGCTTTGAGAATTTTAGCAACAGCATTGTCTGCTTCCTCGGTGGTAAGTGTCTTCTGGCTTGAACGAAGAGAAATGCTGAATGCAAGACTCTTTTTGTCTTTACCAAGCTGTTCACTGCGATAAATATCAAAGAGCTTAATGTTTTCAATAAGCTTTGATGCTGCATTGAAAATGGTCTTTTCGATAACTCCCGCAGGAACACTTTCATCACAAACGAGAGCCAAGTCTCTTGTAACGGCAGGGAACTTAGGCAGAGGCTTATACAGAATTTCGGTTTCCTGCACATTAAACAGTGCATCCATCGAAATAGCGGCGCAGTAAGCCTTTGTTCCAATTTCAAAATTGGAAAGAACGGTAGGGTGAACTTCTCCGATAACGCCGAGTTTTACTTTTCCCGCAAAAATCTCCGCGCATCTTCCGGGGTGGAAGGTGGGGTTATTTGAAACTGCTGTAAAGGTAACATCCTTTACTTTTAAAGATTCGAGTAGTGATTCAACAACCCCCTTTATAGAATAGAAATCAACGCTGTCACCATACATTCCAAGGGTAAGAACATCGTATTCATCGGGCTGAACATCAGCACCCTTGTTTTTGTATTCTGCGGCAACCTCATAAAGACTTGCCGAGAGATTACGGTTGTTGTAGTTCTTAGATAGGATTTCAAGCATGGAAGAGAGGGTAGAGGTTCTCATAATACTTGTGTCCTCGCCCAAGGGATTAGAAATCTTTACAGGGTTTCTCAGCTCGCTGTTTTCGGGGATACAGAGCTTATCTAAGGTTTTGGGACTCACAAAGGAATAGGTAAGTATTTCTGAAAGTCCGCATGCACGCATAGTTTCGGAAACCTTTTTGTCAAACTTCTGCCTGTCTGTAAGAGAACCTTTTGCAGTACCTCTAATAGTGGTAGAGGGAATGTTGTTATATCCGTAGAAACGGGCAACCTCTTCTGCAAGGTCTGCCTTGTGTGCAACATCGGTGCGGAAGCTTGGAACAATAACATTACCGTTTTGGATAGTAAAGCCTGCTCGCTCAAGATATTTGACTATCTCATCGCAAGAAAGATTGATTCCAAGGAAATTATTTATAAAATCACATTCAAGCTTAATTTTTATAGGCTCCTTGCAGGAGTGGTCAACATCAATAATTCCGTCAATAACCTCGCCAGCGCCCAGCATCTCAACAAGCTCACAAGCTCTTAGGAGCGCAGGGAGTGTGTTCTGCCTGTCAAGGTCTTTCTCAAATCTGCCCGAAGACTCGGTTCTCATACCAAGCTTTTTGGCAGTCTTGCGCACACTTGAACCTAAAAATGCAGCAGACTCGAAAACAACGGTGTTGGTGTCAGACATAATACCGCTGTACTCTCCGCCCATAACACCTGCAACTGCAACGGGTGCTTTGCTGTCGGCAATTACAAGCATTTCAGGTGAAAGCTCACGCTCAATGCCGTCGAGTGTTGTAATGCTTTCGCCCTTTACAGCGTTTCTGACAACAATTTTGCTATCATTTATATAGCGGAGGTCAAATGCGTGCATCGGCTGTCCGTATTCAAGCATAACAAAGTTTGTAATATCAACCAAGTTGTTGATGGGACGCACTCCGTGAGCGCGGAGCCTTTCCCTCATCCAACGGGGAGAGGGCTCTATCTTAACATTTTTAACAATTTTAGCAGTATATCTCGGGCAAAGCTCGGTGTTTTGAACCTCGACCGATAGAAGCTCATTAACATCTCCGCCACAGCCTTTTACGTCGGGCGCCTTTATGTTAAGAGGTAACTCGTATGTTGCCGCAACCTCGCGGGCGAGTCCTAAAACAGAAAGACAGTCGGGGCGGTTTGAGGTTATTTCAAAATCAAAAACTGTGTCACCGATTCCAAGAGCCTCCTTAGCATCCTGACCGATTTTGCAATCTTCCTCAATTATAAATATTCCGTTTTCAATAGCATAGGGGAAATCATTGACTGTAAGTCCAAGCTCTTTTAATGAGCAGAGCATACCTGCGCTTTCAACACCTCTGAGCTTGCCTTTTTTGATTTTTACTCCGTCGGGAAGAGTAGAGCCATCGAGAGCAACGGGAACAATAGCGCCCTCGAAAACATTGTCAGCTCCGGTAACTATTTGCAAGGGAGCTTCTTTGCCAACCTCAACCTGACAAACAACCAGCTTGTCAGCATCGGGGTGCTTTTCTATTTTAAGGATTTTACCGATAACAACATTGCTGATTTCCTCGCCCTCGGTCTCCCAACATTCAACCTTGGAGCCCGACATTGTAAGCGCTTCAAAGAAGTCTCTGTTTTCGGCGTCGCAAGCGACATAATCATTTAGCCATTTTTTAGATAATTTCATTGTCGTTACTCCTTTCTTTTAAAACTGACCTAAGAACTTCATATCGTTCTCAAAGAACATTCTCATATCGTCTATCTGATAGCGGCGCATAACAAGTCTTTCAAGTCCCATTCCAAATGCAAATCCGCTATACTCCTCGGGGTCAATTCCGCAAATTGAAAGAACCTTGGGATGAACCATTCCTGCGCCGAGAATTTCTATCCAACCCTCACCTTTGCAAAGGCTGCAACCCTTGCCCTGACAGTTAAAGCACATAACATCAACCTCAGCCGAAGGCTCGGTAAAAGGGAAGTGATGGGGGCGGAAACGCACCTTGGAGTCCTCTCCGTAAAGCTTTTTAGCAAATAACTCAAGAGTTCCCTTAAGGTCTGCCATAGTAACGCCCTTGTCAACAACAAGTCCCTCAATCTGATGGAAAACGGGGGAGTGAGTAGCATCAACGGCATCGGAACGGTAAACTCTTCCGGGAGAGATAATTCTGATGGGAGGTTTCATCTTTTCCATAGTTCTTATCTGAACGGGAGAGGTCTGTGTGCGAAGCAGAATGTTTTCTGTAATATAGAATGTATCCTGAGTGTCGCGGGCAGGGTGGTCTTTAGGGATATTTAATGCCTCAAAGTTGTAATAATCGGTCTCAACCTCAGGACCTCTCACAATGTCAAAGCCCATTCCGAGAAACATTTCTTTGATTTCATCAAGAACAAGTGTGAGGGGATGCTTGTGTCCAATCTCCTGCTTTTTACCGGGCAGAGTGACATCAATAGCCTCATCACGCAGCCTTTCTGCCATAGCAGCAGATTTAAGCTCCTCGCCTTTTTTAGAAATGCTGTCCTCAAGTTCGCCCCTGACTTCGTTAACAAGCTGTCCGACAATAGGACGCTGTTCAGGGCTAAGTGCTCCCATCTGCTTTAATATAGCGGTAAGCTCGCCTTTTTTTCCAAGAAAGCGAACACGCAGCTCGTCAAGCTCGGCAGTACTTTTTACAGCACTCAGAGCATTAGCTGCATCCTGCTTAATTTGCATTAACTGTTCTTTCATAGTTATTTATCCTTTCTAAGTTACTTACAAAAATAAAAAAATCCCCACTTTTCGATTTAAAAATCGAAAAAGGGGACGAAAGCCTTAAATTAGGTTTCCGCGGTACCACCCGCTTTTTTGCCCTGCATAAAACGAAAGAGCAAACACTCTTTTTGCATATAACGGTGCAAACCGACATCGCCTAAAACCTATAGAGCTTCAGCGAGGCTGCTCGTGAGGGAACTTCGTATGAGATAAGATTGAGCCTGCTTTCAGCCTTGGCAAGCCTCTCTTTGCAACTTAAAATCATACTACTTTTCTCAGTCATTGCATTTAACAGAAATAATATATCAAATTTTTTAAAAAAATACAAGTCTTTTTTTCAAAAAATGCATTTTTTCTTTTAGAATATTGTAAATAAGATAACGAAAAATAAATCGGGAGGAATTTTAAATGGAAAAAATAAAAAAAATGCACGCACAAAAGTTTTCAGAGATGCACGCTTGGGCAGCCGATGAAATGAGAAGTCTTGCAGATCTTACAAGCGACCCTCAGATGAAGACAAAATACGAGCAGATTGCAGGCATTAACCGTATGTTTTATGAAAGCCTTGCATCTGAGGGTAAGAATACAGAAAAAAATAACAAAATATTAAAGGAAATAGAACTTATTATGCGCGCCTATTATGTAGAAAAAGCGATTTATAACGCGGCTTGTGAGTATAGCGTAGATAGGGAAATGCCCGATAAAATAGATGAAATTGTAGACAGACAAACACTCATTTGCAGAGAACTTCTGTCGGAGGCAGACCAGCGCATAGCGGTTATAAATGATAACCCATCATAAACTTAATTAAAAATTTATATTTCTCTTGATTATTTTCTTAATGTATTGTATAATACAATCGATGTATTGTGTTTATTTTGTATTAAATGAGCTTGAAATCTTTTTAACATAAAAAAACAGGGAGAGTGCTGTTTTGGAAAAGTATTTAATTCGTGGAGGTAACCCGCTAAAGGGTGAAGTAACCGTCGGCGGTGCAAAAAACGCTGCGGTTGCAATTCTTTCGGCAACTGTACTTGCCGAGGGAGTATGTACTATAGAAAATGTTCCCGACATCCGTGATGTTTACACAACCTTGAAAATATTAACAGAGCTTGGCGCAGATGTTAAATTTTTAAATAAAACAACAGTTGAGATTGATACCACCCATCTTTCTACAACTATGATTCCCTATGAGCTTACCTGCAATATGCGCGCCTCATATTATTTCTGGGGCTGTCTTCTTGCAAGATATGGTCATGCCAAGGTTTCAATGCCGGGTGGTTGCGATTTCGGTGTCCGTCCTATTGACCAGCATAAAAAAGGCTTTGAGGCTCTCGGCGCTGCCGTTGATATAGAGGATGGTATGCTTGATGTTCACGCTGATAAGCTTATTGGAAATCAAGTCTATTTTGATAAGGTTTCTGTCGGCGCAACAATGAATGTAATGCTCGCCGCAGTAAAAGCAACCGGCGTTACCATAATGGAAAACGTTGCAAAGGAGCCCCATATTGTTGACCTTGCAAACTTTTTAAACTCTATGGGCGCCAATATTATGGGAGCGGGAACTGATGTTATTAAAATTCACGGAGTTTCTGAGATGCATGGCACCGATTATGCCATAATTCCCGATCAGATTGAAGCAGGAACATATATGGTTGCCGCTGCAGCAACTGGCGGTGATGTCCTTGTTAAGAATGTTATTCCCAAGCATATGAAACCCATAACAACCAAACTTGAGGATATGGGTGCAGTCATTGAGGAATTTGACGAGGCAATCCGAGTAGCTGCTCCTAACAGACTTTCAAAAATCGATATAAAAACCCTGCCTTACCCCGGATTTCCTACCGATATGCAGCCTCAGATGGCTGTTGTGGCATGTCTCGCCGAGGGGACAAGCACAATTACCGAGGGTGTCTGGGATAACCGTTTCAGATATGTATTCGAGCTTCAGAAGATGGGCGCCGATATTAAGGTGGACGGTAAAATGGCAGTTATTGAGGGGATTGAATGCTTTAAGGCTGCTCCCGTCAAGGCGACTGACCTGAGAGCAGGCGCTGCCGTTGTAATAGCAGGTCTTTGCTCGGATGGAGAAACAGAGGTCGAGGATATATATCATATCGAGAGAGGATATGAGGATTTCGAGGTAAAACTCCGTGGCCTCGGAGCAGATATCAGAAAGATTGAGGTTCCCGATTCTCAGGTAACTGCTGCAATCTAAAAATAGAAATTTCAAACAGGCAAAGGAGGGAACAGAGCTTTCCACCTTTGCCCTTTGCTTTATGAAAAGGTGATAAAATGGCAAGAGTGTTTACTCTTTCAAGCGGCAGCAGCGGTAACAGCGCTTTTGTCGGTGATGCAAAAAGCGGAATTTTAATTGATATAGGAATTAGTTTTTCAAAGGTTAAAAATGCACTTGAGGGGCAGGGCATGAGCCTTGAGTGCATAGAGGCACTGCTCATTACCCACGAACACTCCGACCATATAAAAGGTCTTTCAAGCTTTTGCAAGAAAACCGATATCCCCGTATATGCCTCACAAAAAACCGCAGACTACCTTTCAGAGCATATCCCTGAATGTAAAAAGAATTTACATATAATAGAAGCAGATAAAGATTACCAGTTAAGCAGAACCTCTTTTTCTGCATTTTCTGTTTATCACGATGCGAGAGAGGCGCTTGGCTACAGAATAACAACCGCTGATAACAGAGAGGTAGTCTACTGCACCGATATCGGACATATGGATGAAAAAGTGCTTTCGCATATTGAAAGGGCAGACCTTAATATTATTGAGGCAAACTACGATGAAAATATGCTGATGTGCAATAGTGCATATCCCTTTTTGCTTAAAAGACGTATATCAGGTGATTGCGGACACCTTTCAAATAAAGAGTGTGCTGAAACTGTAACCGAACTTTACCATCGAGGCTGCCGCCGATTTGTGCTTGCTCACCTAAGTGAGCAGAACAATTCACCAGATGTAGCCATTGAAACTGTAAAGCTTGCGCTACTTAATATGAACCTCAAAGAAGGCGTTGATTTTGAGCTCTACGTTGCGCCAAGATTTGATGTGTCAAGGATGCTGATTTTTTAAATGAAAAAGGAAGAATTTCAGGATATAGGCGGAATGTATGCTCTTATAAATGAGCAGCACCGCTTTGGAACAGATGCGGTTCTCTTAGAAAGCTTTGCTGCAGCACTCAGAAAAGAAAGAGTGTGCGATATCGGGAGCGGATGCGGAATAATTCCGCTTTTGATGGTAAAAAACGGCAGAGGGAAACACATTTATGCAGTAGAAATTCAGAAGGATGCCACAGACCTTCTTGAAAAATCGATAGCAAAGAACAACATTTCCCAAATTGATGTTATCTGCGCCGACGCAAAGGACCATAAACTGCTCGATGAGATTATAGGTAACAATACAGTTGACCTTGTGGTTTCAAATCCGCCCTATTATAAGCAAAGCAGCGGCGGTGAGTATACAGAGGCGCAGAGGGCTGCCTGCCGCGAGGAAACGAGCCTTACAATTTATGATGTTGCAGATGCCGCCAGAAGACTGCTTAACCACGGCGGCAGATTATGTGTATGTTATAAGCCGCACCGCCTCTCCGACCTCTTTGATGCTATGAGGAAGAACTCTATCGAGCCTAAAAGAATTCGTTTTATCCACTCTACTTTAGAGCAGGCACCGTGGCTTGTGCTTGTTGAGGGCAAGAAAGGCTCAAAGCCCTTTTTAGAGGTACTTCCGCCCTTAGTTATGAAAAGCGAAGCGGGACAAAGGGAGCTTGGCAAAATCTATGGCGATACAAAAAACAGGATGTGAAAAAATGTCTGGTAAACTCTATGTAGTTGGAACTCCTATCGGAAACCTTTCTGATATGACTCCGAGAGCACTCGAAACCTTGAAAAATGTTGATTTTATAGCAGCAGAGGATACGAGGGTGACCTTAAAACTGCTTAACTACTTTGATATAAAAAATAACCTTGTTAGCTACCACGAGCATAACCGTGCTGAAAAGGGTAGACAGATTCTTGACCGAATTATAATGGGTGAAACATGCGCCGTAGTAACAGATGCAGGAATGCCTTGCATATCCGATCCGGGCGAGGACCTTGTTGCACTTTGCAGACAAGAGGGCATAGCCGTTGAGGTTGTACCGGGACCTACCGCGGCAATGTCCGCTATCGCTGTTTCGGGAATAACCTGCAGCCGCTTTTGCTTTGAGGGCTTTCTCTCAACAAGCAAAAAAAGCCGCTATGAGCATTTAGAGAGCCTTAAAAAAGAAAGTCGTACAATGATTTTTTATGAGGCTCCGCATAAGCTGAAAAATACACTTTCTGATTTCAAGAAATATTTTGGCGGGGATAGAAGAATATCCTTGTGCAGAGAGCTTACCAAGCTGCACGAACAGGTTCTTTTGATGACACTTGACGAGGCATTAAGCTACTATGAGCAAAACGAGCCGCGAGGAGAGTTTGTTTTGGTGCTTGAGGGCGCAGAAATAAAAAAAGAAGAACTTTCGCTCGATGACTGCCTCGAGCTGATGATTGAAAATGTCCGTTCGGGAAAAAGCAAAAACGATGCCGCGAAAATTGTTGCAAAGCAAAGCGGTATGAGAAAAAACGAACTATATAAGCTTTTAATTGATAATGAGGTGAACTGATTATGAAACTGAGGTTGACAGCACTCCTCTTGTGCGCTTTTATAATTTGCGCACTGTTTTCTTCTTGCTCGCTTGTGCTGTTGACAGCAGATTCATCAGCAAGCTCAGCTATTTTCTATAATGAAGAAACGCAAAACAGCAGCGAAAATACTACAACATCA
>JAZOOR010000040.1:0-15604 GCA_045655125.1 Oscillospiraceae bacterium | reverse complement strand
TTTTTGTAGTCAGCGCTTTTAAGATAGCCCTCTTTGCAGAGCAAATCAAAATCAATAAAATAGGGATTGCCCGCAAAAGAGGAAAAGCTCTGATAGGGAGAATCGCCAAATCCCGTAGGGCAAACGGGCAACATCTGCCAGTAGGACTGACCTGCCCATTTTAGTTTATCTACGAATTTATAAGCCTCGCGCCCCATAGTTCCTATGCCGAATTTTCCGGGCAGAGAGGATATATGCATCAGCACTCCTGATGCTCTATTTTTAAGAAGCTCCATTATATTACCTCATTTGGTTTTTCTCTTTCTAAGCTCTTTTATTATACTACATTTTCACAAAAAAGGCAACTTTTAAGGCTCTTACATAAACAAATCCCCGACCTGCTTTGCAGGTCGGGGATAATGCATTACCTAAAAAATTATCTCTGAACTCTTCCTGAACCGTCACCGCCGGCGAGCTTTTCAACCTCAGAAACGCTTACTCTGTTATAGTCGCCCTCAACGCTGTGTTTAAGCGCAGATGCAGCAACTGCAAACTCAATAGCATCCTTTGAAGATTTGCCCGAAAGAAGTGAGTAGATAAGTCCGCCGCCGAAGCTATCGCCACCGCCAACACGGTCTACGATATGGAGATGATATGACTTCGAGAAATAATAATCCTCACCATCATAGAGCATACCTGCCCAATCGTTATCACTTGCGGAAATCGAGGTACGAAGAGTGATTGCAACCTTCTCAAAACCGAATTTATCGGCAAGCTGTTTTGCAACGCTCTTATAACCGTCGTGATTTAATTTACCGCCATAGATATCGGTGCCTTCAGCCTCTATACCGAAAACATCCTTTGCATCCTCTTCATTAGAAATGCAAACATCAACATACTGGCAAAGCTCGGTCATAGCGGCTCTTGCCTGCTCTCTTGTCCAGAGCTTACCTCTGTAGTTTAAGTCGCAAGAAATCTTAACGCCCTTTTTCTTTGCAGCAATGCAAGCTTCTTTACAAATCTCAACAACATTTTCGCCAAGAGCGGGAGTGATACCTGTAAAGTGGAACCAATCAGCGCCCTCAAAGATGCTGTCCCAATCAAAGTCAGCAGCAATAGCCTGCTGAATAGCCGAATAAGCACGGTCATAGATACAAACCGAGCCTCTCTGCGATGCACCTTTTTCGAGGAAGTATATACCTACTCTATCGCCGCCTCTAACGATTTTAGAGGTGTCAACACCGAAATAGCGAAGACTATCAACAGCGGCTTGTCCAATAGCGTGCTTAGGAAGCTTGGTCACATAAACACTATCAAAACCGTAGTTAGCGAGGGAAACGGCAACATTTGCTTCACCTCCGCCAAAGGTAGCCTGCATCTGATCGTTCTGGAAGAAACGATAATAGCCGTTAGGGGCTAATCTTAACATTATTTCACCGAAGGTTACAACTCTTTTCATTATTTTCTAATCTCCTTTAAGAGCGCAACTGCCTCTGCGACAAGCGCTTTAATTTTGTCAAACTCACCGTTTGTAATCATATCACCGGGAACCATCCAACTACCGCCGCAAGCAAAAACCGCTTTGCAGCCGAGATAATCCTTAATGTTGGAAACATTGATTCCGCCGGTGGGCATAAATTTAACACTGGTGTAGGGAGCAGCCATTGCTTTAATCATCTTAACGCCGCCTGCAGCCTCGGCAGGAAAGAATTTAAGATGGTCAAGACCGAGAGCCAAGCCTGCCTCAACCTCGGTAGGTGTGCAAACACCGGGAAGAATGGGGTAGCCTTTCTTAAGGCAGTGTTTAACGGTTTCGGGATTAAGGCCGGGGCTAACGATAAATTTAGCGCCGCAAGCTACCGCTGTGTCTGCCTGCTCGGTTGTGAGAACAGTTCCTGCACCGATGAGCATTTCGGGATATGCCTCGCTCATAGCCTTTATAGCCTCGGGAGCGGCAGCGGTTCTGAAAGTAACCTCTGCGCAGGGCATTCCGCCCTCAACAAGAGCCTTTGCAAGAGGAACAGCATCCTCTACTCTGTCAATCTTGATGACGGGGATTACACCCATCTCGCCGATTTGACTAAGCATTTTTTCCATATCTTTCACCTCTTATGAGATTTTGCCCCAAATGGAGCTTTGTATCAAAATTACGGTTATATTGTAACAAATAACACCCAAAAGGTCAAGGGAATTTTCATTTGTTTGTGGCTTTATTTGTGCTTTTTTGTAATCTTTTTGCTTTTATTTTGTTTATGCCCAAAAACAGCGATAATATTTGCCCGAAACAAAAAAACCGAGGACATAAGTCCTCGGTTTTTATGTATCTTAGTAGCCGACCTTCTCCCAGCACTCAAAGGGAGCTGCGAGCTCTTCGGAGATGTAAACCTGAGTCTTCTTGGTCTGGAGCATAGAGCTGGGAACAAGAGGAGTAACAGGTCCGTGAGTTACGAGACGAGAGGTCATTCTCTGCCAGGAAGAGAATGTTCCGCAGGTTGCAAGTGCGTGAACCTCGATACGCTCCTTAGCGCGCATTACATCGATAGGTCCGATGGTTGCAGCCTTGGGAGGTACGTTTGCGATATCTCCGGACTGACCGAAGGTACCGTTAAGAGAGTTCTGCATAATGGTCATGGGGTGGAGCTTTACGATCTGAGCAGGCTGATTGAGCCAAGCTTCAACATCGCCATTACCCATAAACTCGGGGATAGGATCAACGAATGCAACGTGACCTGTCCATCCGGGAGAGGTGGAGATAATATCTGCGCCGCCCTCGGAAACATCGTTGATGATTTTGGAATAATCGTTGATGTTAGCGTTGGTGGGATAGTAAACATTCTCCATAGGCATTCTGAGCTTAGGATCAATCTGGTTTACCAGATACTTAATCATAGAGTGAGAGAAGCCTGCCTCATAGGTCTCGGGAGCGATGTTGCCATCCTGATCTGCCCACTCATCCTCTGCGAAGATGTGAACATTGGAGCAGTCAACACCAAAGTAGTTGATGAGCTGAGCAAGGGGAATGTAGGTGTCAGGCTCGGGGTTACCAAGAATCATAGTGAACTTCTTTCCTGCCTCAACTGCTGCTTTAAGTCTCGAGAAGAGAGTAGCAATGAGAACGGGATGGGGGTTCATCATAACCTTAACATCAAATTCGGGATGCCACCATGCCTCGCGCTTCTCAAGGTCTTTTCCGCTGAGTTTACGAACGCGCTCGCAGACCTCACGGTCCTTAAAGGGAACGAAATCAGCAGGCTCAAAGTTAAATTTTGTTGCGGGCTCAAAGATAACGTCTTTCATAACTTTACCTTTCCTTTCATAAATAAATCTTTATTTGATAAAGACCACACGGGGTCAAAAATCACAAATTATCTTACAATTTCGCCGTCCATAACGACATTCTGAATATTCATCATATAGTCGCAAACCACAAAGTCAGCCTTAAAGCCGCGGCGAATTTCGCCTCTGTCCTTAAATCCGACAGCCTTGGCGGGATTGTATGAAGCATAGCTGAAAACATCGGTAATCGAGCAACCTGTATGTACCATCATATTGCGACAGGCAACATCAAGTGTGAGCTTGGAGCCTGCAATCTCGCCCTCAAAGTCAAAGCACAGGTCGGTAACACCCTCATACTCGCCCTCAGGAACAGGGCCATCGAAAACGCAGGCATCGGAAATGAGAATAATTCTGTCCCTGCCCTTTATCTTGCGGACAAGACGCAGCATATAGGGGTCGACATGAATTCCGCGGCTGTCGCAGATAAGCTCTGCATACATATTATCGTTGTAATTGACAGTTTCATCAACACACGGGGTGCGGCACTCGGGGTATTTCTGCAGTGTACCTGTTGCATTTAAGTGGTGGGTTCCGATTTTAAGGTCATATGGGAAAAGCTTTTCTATATCCTCAACGGTTGCCTCACTGTGTGCTACTGTGAAAACAACATCGGGGTTTTCCTTTTTACAGTCGATAACAAAATTCTCAATATTTTCTCTTTCGGGAGCAAGCGCCCAGACCCTTGCATCCTTGCCGCCCTGCTTTATGATGTCCATATAGTCAGCAGCATCAACGCTCTTGTCCCAAGGGTTGTTTTCTCTATCGGCGCCGAATTTGGGATTTAAGTAAGGGCCTTCCATATAAAAGCCGCCGAAATTGGGTAGATCGCCTCTTGCTACCGCAGCCTGAATGTCCTTTGTAGCTTGTATAAAGTCCTCTTTATTCATATTGAAATAAACAACAGGCAGAACGGTGGTAACACCGTGGTCAAGAATTATTTCACCTGCTACCTTAGGTTCTTCATAAAACCAGTGCGGACCTGCGGCGTGGGTGTGAATATCCACAAGACCGGGGCCTACATATTGGCCCTTAGCATCCAAAACCTCTGTGCCTTCGGGCACAGCAACTTTTTTGCCGAAATCGACTATCTTACCGTCCTCACACAGAACTGTGGCATCGGGAATAAGATGGTCGCGCATAACAAGCGTTGCATTGATAATAGCAAGCATTATATTACCTCCTGAAAATGACAAGTACCTTATTGCACCCACAAAACAGGCAGAAAATACTTATCATAATTTTCCATCTTATTCTATTCTATCATACTTTTTCAAAAAATCCAGCATAAAATAGAGAAATATTTGAAATTTAAAAGTATTTTTGCAAAGTTTTCCTTGTAATCCTCTGTTTTTTACCTTTTTTCATACAAAAACAAAAAAATCCCCGCTGTAAAGCGAGGATTTAATTTAAATTTCAGTTATTTAATAACCTTTACAAAAACGAGAATTGAAAGGACAATTCCGATAAATGCATACAGACCCACAAGTGAACCCAGAAGACCGAAAAGTATTCCGAGCAAGGGAATCAGCGAGAGAATACCGATAACAACACCGCAAACAACACTGATTACGACATAAATTATAAGAGAAACGATAAATGCGTTAACCTCGGTTGCTTTAAATGCGTGGGGGAAAAATCTCTTAAGTGTATCCATTTTTGTCTTCTCCTTTTATGCTTTATATTTTACAAAATAATTGTATCAAAGCTTTTTCATTTTGTAAAGGCTCTGTATACATTTTCTACAAAAATACCCTTACTTTTTAACATATTTGTTCCAGCCTGATGATACTGTTTTACTGCCGTCCTGTGATACCCACATAGCCTCTACATCGGGCATTGACTCGATAAGCTCAAGACCATCTTTTTGCGACATACAGAAAAGCGCAGTGGACAGAGCATCTGCCCTACCCGAATCCTTGCACACTACCGATACCGACAAATATCCCTCTGAGGGCATCAGAGTGTCAGGGTGAATGATGTGGTGATACGGCTTTCCGTCTACATAATAAAAGCGCTGATAAGAGCCGCTTGTCACTACCGACTCGCCGCTAAGGCTCAGAAATTCGAGGTAATCTCCGCCATTGGGGTTTTCGATTCCTATTGTCCATTTTTCACCGTCTGACCTGTAGCCTATGGTTCGCACATTTCCGCCGACATTTAGCACATACCCCGTTGTTCCCTTTTCCTCAAGATACTTAGCAACACATTCGGTAGCATAGCCCTTGGCGATAGCTCCCACATCAAGCTTCATTAAAGGATCGGTCAGGGTGACTGTGAGGTTTTGCTCATCAATAATAAGCTTATTTATATCGGTATGCTCAGCTGCAGCTTTGAGCTTATCCATCGGCGGCAGAGAAGCCTTTTCGGGATTATCCTTGCCTACGCTTCTGTAATCGTGCCACAGCGACAGAACACTACCCATTGCCACATTCATCATACCATCGGTAACGGTATACATCTCTTTTGCATAAAGGAGCATATCAATAATGCGGCGGTCAACCTTTACGGTGCGATGAACTCCGTCTACAAGCTCATTTACAGTGCAAAGGTTTTCCATTGCGTCAAAACGGTGGTATATCGTGTATAGTTTATGATATTCTGAAAACTTTGACAAAATATCCTCTGACACAGCATCGAATTTTTTCTTGCTGGTTTCGTGACCTGTAATGGTTATTACTGTGTCAAAGTAGTCCATCGAATAGGTAGTATATTTATTTTTTATAGTATCTGATTTGCAAGAGGTGAGCATCAGACAGCATAGCAGGCAAATTGCCGCTATGCAAAAGTATTTCTTTTTCATAAGCATATTTAAGTAAAAAAATGGGGGAGAAGCTTCTCCCCCCCCATTTCAATTCTCTATTCCTTTAGATTTTGGAAGCAGCTTTTACAAAACCATTTACATAGATGGTGCAGCCAGCGGCCTGAAGATCTGCAACGCCCTTGCCATCCTCAGCCTTAAGACCTGCAATCTCAGCGCCGGTCTTGCCGATGCAAGCAGCATCAAATGCAGCAGCCTGCTCAAACCACTCTTTTTTAATGGGGCTATAGTTAGCCATACCATAGTTAGCTCCAAGCTCTTTCTTGGAAGAAACAGCTTTGGTGGTGTCAAGAGTAGAAGCACCCTTTGCATTAAAGGTAAATGTTACCTCAACACAGTCACTGTTTCCGACAACAACCTTGCCCTCTGCATTTACAGCAGCTGCAAAAACAGTTACAGAAACCTTATTGCTTCCGTCCTTCTCGGCGGTAGCATCAGCGCAGGTCTGCTCAGTAGCAGCAGTTACCTTTAATGTGTCATTAGCTGTAACATCAGCCTCAGCAGCGGCCTTGTAAGCCTTTTCAATAGCGCCGACAAATTCATTGATCATAATTGTACAGCCCGCGTTTACAACCTCATCGGTGCCTTTATTGCCCTCTGCAACAAGAGCCTTAACCTCGTCGATGGTTTTACCAACAACCACGGTCTCGAATGCATCAGCCTGCTCAAACCACTCTTTTTTAATGGTGCTATAGTTAGCCATATTGTAGTCCTTGCCAAGCTCATATTTTGTTTTGAACTCGCTCTTTGCGACAGCCTTACCGTCTGCAGTGAACTCTACAGTGTTGCTTGCGGTGTCAAGAGCGCAAGCGACGATTTTACCGTCAGCATCAACAGTAACAGCAGCAACGGTAACATCAAGCTTACCCGAGCCGTTTTTGTCAGCGGTTGCATCGGTAGCTGCAGGAGCGCTTACATAAACGCCCGAGCCGAATTTAAGCTTTGCGTCTGCTTTGCCGCAGCCTGTGAGCATAGCGGCTACCATAACAAGACATAAACAAAGGGAAAAAATCCTTTTCATAATAAACTCTCCTTTGATAACTTTTTGAGTACGGAAATATTTTACTATATTGTTAAAAAATTGTCAACTACTTATTTTAAAGATAGGAATTTTTCAGGAATTCTTTTTATAAGAGCCGCTCCGCACAGCCCGATAAGTATTCCCGCAATGGTGCCAGCAGCTATCAGCACCACAAGATAATAGGCTATTTGTGTTGTGCCGAGAAGAGCTATTGCCATCATAATTTGCCCTATATTATGAGCCACTGCACCGCCTACGCTGACGCCTACCTCAGAGACGAAATTAAGGCGGCGAAGAAGCGCCATTAAGAGCAGACTCAGAACTGCACCTGCAAGGCTATACAGAAATGCCATAAGATTTCCGAAAAGCATAGAAACAAGCACTACTCTGAGAAGAGATGTCACAGCAGCTGCGCCTATGCCGCAGCGATAGAGCAGAAACACAATTATTATGTTCGCAAGTCCCATTTTAATACCCGGAACCGAGGGAAAAAGTGGCGGCAGCAGAATTTCTACATAGGAAAGTATCAGAGCGAGTGCTGTGCACAGCCCCATAAAAGCAATTTTTTTTGCACCTTTTATGTCATCCGCCTCCCTACACCACCACATCGGGCGCATCTGTGCTATTATCGGTGGTCACAGTAATGACCACACGGTTTGGCAGGCACACGATGCTTTCGCCATCGCGAAATATTTTTCTGTGAGCAACGCAAATCCCATCAGGACAGGTAGCAGTTTCCACAAACGCCTTGCCATCGCGGATAATAAGTCGGTTGCACCGACTGTTATTTTCTCCGCTGTAAATATCCTGAGTAATATTCTGTGATAAGGAATACTCACCGTAAAGTTTACCGTCAACCGTGACTTTAACCATATTCCCGTTACTGCGAAATACAAAGAGGTAAACTGCGCCGAGTGTAGCCACCAATAACAGTGCAACAATAAGAATTATATCGTTGCGTAATCTACGCGTTTTTTTCTGATTATCCATATTATCCAATTAAATCTTCGCAGTTGATGTCATCTGAAAGGTCGGGGAAAAATACGCTTTTAATACAGCCTGTGGGACAAACCTCTACGCAGATACCATCATTTGTGCATTTATCATAATCAATAGTTGCAAGGTTATCTATAACCTTAATAGCACCGCTTGGGCAGGACCTTTCACATTTTCCGCAGGCTATACAAGCATTTTTGCAAACCTTTCTTGCTTCGCCGCCCTTTTGCTTGTTGCTGCACATTACAACTGTGCGTGCATCCTGAGGCAGCATAAAAATAATATTCTTGGGGCAGGTTCGTGTGCACAAGCCGCAGCCTATGCAGCGAGCGGTATTTACGCGGGCAATGCCATCTCTAAGACAGATAGCCTCAGAGGGACAGGCAGCCGCACAGTCACCAAATCCCAGGCATCCGTAGCGGCAGGAATTGTCTCCGCCGTAAATCATCTGAGCGCCGTGGCAAGTCTGAACACCTTCGTAATCGGCTGTTTTGAATGTAGCATCACAGGTACCGTTACAAGCCACAAAGGCAACAACATCCTTAAACTCTTCCGCCTCAACTCCGAGAATTTCTCCGATATGGTCGGCAGTATCCTGCGCACCCGGAACACAAAGGTTAGGCGCAGCATCGCCCTCTGCAAGTGCGGCAGCATAGTCATCGCAGCCCTTATATCCGCAAGCTCCGCAATTAATACCGGGCAGACAGTCACGAATTTTCTTTCTAAGAGGGTTTTCTGCAACCGCAAAGAAGTGAGAAAATACAAGCAGTAAAATTCCTGCTAAAAGAGCCACAGAAAACATTATAAGAAATGCTATTAATATATCCATATTCAGTACCTCTTTTTAAGCAAAAATATTTTCAACAATGCCGCCGAAGCCCATAAAGGCAAGCGACACAAACGAAGCGGCAATGAGAGTTACAGCAAGACCTCTGAATGGTTTGGGAACACCCGACTCGTTAATGCGCGAGCGCAGACCCGAGAACAGCACCATTGCAAGAAGAAATCCTAAACCACAGCCGAGTGAGCTTACTATCGACTCTATAAAAGAGTAGCCATCGTTTATATTGTTGATGGTAACGCCCAAGACTGCACAGTTGGTGGTGATGAGCGGCAAATACACTCCAAGACCCTTATACAGTGCGGGAGAGAACTTTTTAAGAACCAGCTCAAGAATCTGAACAAGTGTAGCAATAATGAGAATAAAAGCAATATTCTGCAAATATCCGAGACCGAGAGCATTAAGCACTAAATACTGAATGGGCCATGTAACCGCCGTGGCAATCAGCATAACAACCGTTACAGCAACACCCATACCTGTTGCCTGGTCAAGCTTTTTGGATACTCCTAAAAAGGGGCATATACCTAAAAAGCGGCTGAGAACATAGTTATCTACAAAAACAGATGAAAGAAGGATAACAACAAGAATCTTAAAGTTTTCCATTAGTTCTCAGCTCCTTTCTTATCACAAGCTTCAATACGGCAGCTGCTCTTATTGGGACAATCCTTGCAAGAGAATGCCGTCTTTTTGGGCGCCCTTCCGTTTGTGACAACATAGATAAGGGCAATGAGCAGTCCGTAAACAAGAAGACCGCCGGGTGCTTTGGTAAAGAACTCAATCTTATAATTCTGCATAAAGGGAATCGCAATACCTGCAAACGATGCGGCTCCGAACACCTCTCGGACAGTTGCCATCGCAGTGAGCGCAAGGGTAAAGCCAAGTCCCATACCGATACCGTCGAGCGCCGAGGACACTACGCGATTTTTGCCTGCAAACATTTCGGCGCGACCTAAAATGATGCAGTTTACTGTTATAAGGTCAAGATATACACCGAGTGTTACATAAAGCTCAGGTAAGAGCGCCTGAACCATCATTTTAACAATGGTAACAAATCCCGCAATAATTACGATATAGCAAGGAATACGCATAGATTCGGGAATAATTTTGCGCAAGAGCGAGATAAATACATTGGAGCAAACAAGTACAATCAGTGCGGCGATACCCATACCGAAAGCACCGTCAACAGTTGTGGTTGTTGCGAGGGTGGGACAGGTGCCGAGAATGAGAACAAGCACCGGATTTTCTTTTAAAATTCCGTTTGTGAGGATAGAAAGATTTGATTTCTTACTCATTACCTATCACCTCCGCTTAAGGTTTTTACCGCCGTAAAGGCTCGCTCGACAGCCTGCTTATAACCATCTGTAGTCATAGTAGCTCCGCTGATTGCATCAATTTCGGTGTAGTCATTTTCTGTCTTACCGACAAACTGACCGTAGAACTTCTCATCAGCGCAGACATCACCGATGCCATCGGTTTCCGCCTCGGAAACGGTGATACAGTCAAGAATTTTGCCATCAGGGGTCATGGCTACGCGAACTATTATATATTCGTTTGATGCAGGGTGGTACTCGTTTCCGCCCTTTATACCGTAGCCTGCGCCTTTGGTTTCCACTACGAAGTTGCCCGAAGCAGTCTTTTTAGCGGAAATAACAAACTGAGCTAAATCGGAATATGCAGAAATGTTTATATCTGTATAGGTAGTAGCCTTGATTTTATTGACTGCGTCTGCAAAAGCAGCAGCATTTTCTACTCCCTCTGAGAGAACTGTTCCATCGGCATTAACACCGATAAACTGCTCACCCACTACAAAGACATAGCCTGCATTGTTTTTGGCAGTATAGATAGCATCAATACCTTCTATAGCCTCTACTCTGAACAGCTTTTCAAAATCCTTGCTGCCTTGGGGAAGCGCCGCAGACAGATTATCTAAAAGAATTTCTTCCTCTGTTCTTATATCAACCGAACCGCCGCCGAGAATAGTGGAAGCATTAATTGCATCCTTAACGGCATTTTTATAGCCCTCTGTGGTTTTGGTGGCGCCGCCTATGGTGTCCACACCCTGAGCTGCGGCGGCATCTTTATCCGTAAAGTTTTCGCCATAGGTTTTTTCATAACCAAGAGTTTCATTTGAGGATAGGCAGAGCGCCCCTGTAACAATGCCCTGCGAACTGACACCGCACATAATATTCATATCCGCGGCGTAGCCAGAGGTGACAAGCTTTATTACATATCCTAAGCCCGAGGTTTCCTTGTAAGCCTCGGTAACGGTTGAGGGGAGTGTCTGGGTGCTGATATCTATCTTTTCAAAGTCCTTACCCTCAGGCATTAGCTCAAAAAGAGCCTTGTTTGCCGAGGCATTCTGATTTTTTTCTATAATGGGAGCGGTAAAAAAGTTTGTGGTTGCAAGAAGCAGGGTAATTACCGAACAAATGCAAACAAAAACCGAGAGATTTATAATATTCTTTTTCATTACTTTTTACCCCCTGTTGCAAAAACCTTGCGCTTAGTAAAGTTACTTATATAGGGAGTTAAAATATTCATAAAGAGTATTGCAAAGGATACACCTTCTGGATAATTTCCGAAGTATCTGATTAAGCAAGTAAGTAATCCGCAGCCAAGTCCAAACAGCAGTTTTCCAGAGGCGGTTGCAGGAGAGGATGTGTAATCTGTAGCCATAAAGAAGGCTCCTATGAACACTCCTCCCGACATAACAAGCGACAGTGCCAAGACAGCATCAAAACCTTCCATAAACAGCGAGAAGACAAATACCGCACCGATAAAGGCTACAGGAATATGCCAGCTGATTACGCGGCGCACAAGCAGATAAATACCGCCGAGTAAGAGCGCCGCGGTGCAGGTTTCGCCGATAGCTCCACCGTAGTTCCCGAGAAACAGAGTAACGAGCGAGGGCATTGTGTCTGCTGCAAGGGGTGTTGCGCCCGCTGCAGCATCTACGGGAAACGCAGGTACTGTAAGCGAGCCGAATGCAACGAGCATAAACACACGGGCAGTAATAGCGGGGTTAACTACATTACGGCCAATGCCGCCAAAGAGACTCTTAACAACAATGATAGCAAAAATACTACCCACAACGCTCTGCCAGATAGGAACATTAGCAGGCAGATTGAGAGCCAAAAGAAGTCCTGTAACAGCGGCAGACAGGTCGCCTATAGTCTGCTCCCTTTTTGTAATAACATTAAAAAGAGCTTCAAATCCAACACAGCAGATAATGCAGACCGCCATCACAAGTGCGGCGCGAGCGCCGAAAATAACCGTTCCTGCAATCGCAGCAGGCATCAGGGATATGAGCATATCAAGCATAATGCCGCTTGTAGACCGACCGCTGTGAATATGGGGAGAAATCATTACTTTTGTTAAAGAATTCATGCGTCGTTTCCTTCCTTTTCAAGTTCATGCTTTAAAAATTGCTTTGAAAGCTTATTCATCTGCACAAGTGGGCGATTTGCAGGGCAAACATAGCTGCAACAGCCGCACTCCATACAGGTTTCAGCCGATAAGACCTTGAGCGCCTCGGCATCCTTTTTGGCATATGCCTCATTAATACCTGCTGGGACAAGTCCAACAGGGCAATTGTTTATACAAGCACCGCAGCGGATACAAGCGGTGGTTTTGGGAAGCCTTGCTTCCTTCTCTGTAAGGGCAAGGACAGCATTTGTGTTTTTAAGAAGCGGAGACTCACCGCTCTTTACTGTTACACCCATCATAGGGCCGCCATAGATTATCTTAGAGGGCTGCTCGGTAAGTCCTCCACAGAACTCAAACACATCATTTAATGCAGTTCCGATAGGGACTATCACATTCTGAGGAGTTTTAACCGCGCCGCCGTCCACCGTTACGCATTTTTCCACAAGCGGCATACCGGTTTTAAGATATGCTCCGATAGCGGCAAGTGTAGTGCAGTTAATAACTATACAGCCGACATCGATAGGAAGCTTGCCTGCGGCAATCTGTCTGCCTGTGGTGTGATATACAAGCACCTTTTCGCTGCCCTTGGGGTAAAGGGCAGGAAGTGTGTGTACCTTGACTCTGCACTCGGTTATCTCTGCTGCCATATCACGCATAGCTGCGATAGACTTTTTATTATCGTTTTCAATGCCGATGATAGCCTCTTTAACGCCAAGATGCTGATTTAATGCTTTGAGTGCATATGCCATGTCGTCAGAGCGAGTTGTCATTGTGACGGTATCACTTGTGATATACGGCTCGCACTCTGCACCGTTTATAATAAGATACTCAATGCGCTGAGGGTCAGCCGAAAGCTTTACATGAGTGGGAAAACCCGCTCCTCCAAGTCCCACTATTCCGCTTTCCTTTATAGCGTCAATCAGCTCCTCACGGTTCTTTACAGTGGGCGCAACTATTTTTTTGTCTTTCTCCATAGCACCGTCGCTTTCAATCACTACGGCGGTTGTGACAGAGCCGTTATAGAGTAGGTGCTCAGAAAGCTTTGTAACCTTTCCAGATATGCTGCTGTAAATGTTTGCAGAAACATTTCCATCAGCCTCGCCGATTTTAGTACCAACCTTAACCTCGTCTCCCACCTTAACAGTAGGTATTGCAGGTTTACCTATGTGCATTACCATAGGGATGGTTACAGTTTTAACATCATCCATACGTACTGCAGGCGTGTTTCTTGTGTTTTTTCTGTGCGGAACGCGTATCGAGCGAAGAGAAAAAGCCATATTTTTTATACACCCTTCTTTAATTTTTTCAAGAACATCAGTATGCTTAAAATAGTTAGCATAATTATCCATTATATCCTTTTAATTTTAATGTATATACGAAGTAATGTCAAGTTTATTAGGATTATTGTGTTCTTTTTTTCCATGATTTATTATGTCACGCACAAAGCTTGTTAAAAGTAGCTTTATAGAGAAAAATCCGCCCGAATTTCTTCGGGCGGATAGTTTTGCTTTATAAAGTCAGCAATTACTTACTTTCTTTGATTGCAGCCTGTGGTGCTATCGGCAAAAGAGGGAAATTATTTGTCTTTCAAAACATCGGAAAATTTCTCAATCATTTCTTCGTGTTCCTTAATGCTTAATTTGCCTTTCCCATTACCATATATAGTATTATATGCCATTCCCGTTGGGTCGTCAAGTATTTCCCATAAATGTGCTTCCGTGGGATATAAGTAAGCGGTAAACTCCTCATCATCTATAACTCCGCAATATACGGGATTATCTTTTCTTGTAGGCCAATAGTAATTCTTGTTGTGTGTTAATCCAAAAATAGCATCGTCAGTTGGTCCAATATATTTCAATACCGACCACTCTTCCTTAATGTTCATCAATCTCACTTTTGTTTTTACACTTGTTAAGACTTCAACTATTTTGGGGCTTTCTTTGTGCTTCTCTATCAAGTTATCGATATGACCGTAATACTCTTCATAACTGTTAAAGTTATATGGCATTAGGTATTCGTCTTCAAGCAATTTCTCTGCCTTGTAAATCAAATCGGATGGATAGTCAAAAACCTCGCCACCATCTTTTCTACAATGAGGTAGTAGATTGTACTTTTCGTGTCGTTCGGGGATATAAGGCATATTTTCACCTCTTTCTTTTTGCGATTCTAATACCACGCAACGGTACCTTGTGTTGGTTCTTCTCCATTATTAAACAAATCACATAATCGGTTTATTGCGTGATTAGCATAATAATACCACCTTGAACCTTCTGTTGCTGTGGGTAATTCTTCTTCGGTCAATGGTGGTTCACCGTTTTCAGCCCGCATTTCGTTTATTGCATTTCGCATATCATTCAATTCATTGGCAGTAGTGTGGCATTCAAAATCTTCTTCCGCTACTTTTTCAACCCAAACAGATTCCGCTATTGTATCGACGATAATTATTCCTGCTTCTTTTGAAAAGTCTCCATTTGAGAAGTATTCGTATATATATTTGTTACCGCATCGTTCTTTTAATCTAAATTTTACCATTGTTCTTACTCCTTGTTATCTTTTAGAACAAGTTTTCCGCCTTTCCACGTGTGGGCGATAGTTAAAACCATACCCGTCTCACAAGTATCACATCTAAAAACATTGGTGGTGTTCGGATTTCCAACGGCAGAAAAATATCCGTCTTTACATCTGGGACACTTAATTTTCTCACCGTTTCGCATTCTTTTAACGTTATCATTCATTTATATAACCTCTTTTTCCTTTAGCTCAAACCGAGGGAATTAGAAGAACAATGAAAAGCAGCCGTAAGACGTTATCCATTTTTCAGTCATTTTATTGTTTTCGAAAAATGTTGTCAATAGATATCTGTACAATTTTTCACTTGGCCAAATGTGCTGCTCATCGTAATAATAATTCATCGGCAATTCTATTAGTGGTATGTATGAATTTGTTATTGCTCTAAATTGCATTTGGACTTCATCTCGATATCCAATATATCCGTCATCTTTCATTGACATTTCACGGTTACGAAATGGTTCAAAATCCAATGTGTTACAGTAGGGTAAAAGTTTAGAAACTTGTTCATCGCTTAATTTAATGCCGTATGAAAATACTGCTTCTTGCTCATATTGATCCGTTTTGAAAAGTTTAGGCTGAAAGTTAGTTTTCTCATTCTTTACTATCCGCGCAGGAT
>JAZOOR010000039.1:0-3298 GCA_045655125.1 Oscillospiraceae bacterium | reverse complement strand
AAAAGTCGTTCTACCGCAAGCTAAATTATAATAAACGATTATTGTAGGGACAGATGCCCACATTTGTCCGTATAAAAAGATTTATAAAATGGCAAGGAAAACATCGAGTTTTCCTTGCCATTACTTGCTTTTTGTGAAATCGTTCTCTGCAGTACCTTTGTACAGCGACGATAACGATTTCACAAAATATAACTTCCTTTTTCGCACCCTGCCAGCGTGTCGATAAACCTATCGACACGCTCACGGAACCTTATAAAGGTTCCGTTTCGTTTAATTTTTAAATACCGTTTGCTCTACTTCTTTTGTGCAGGTGCCTCTGGCTGGCATAGAGAATATAAGCTCGCCGGTAACGTTCTTTACCTCATAATAGGTGAGATTGTCTTTTCTAACAAGTTCCCAGTCAACAGGGTCGCTGATTTCACAATATGGATGAACAGTATTCAGCTTAATATCGGTTGTATCCTTACAGTAATCCTCACTGAAGAAACGAACTGTCGCATTTTTAAGACCTTTAATACGAATTCTTCTTCTAAAAACCACCGAGCCGGGATTTATCTCGGAGCAGCTTACAACTCCGGACTGTTGCTCAACAAAAATACGACATTCCCTGTGTTCGCATTTCGGGAAGTTGTATGTTGCATATCCGTTTTCTAAAACTGTGTCATAGGCGTCAAGAACCGGAGCACCAAACGGTGTTTTAAGACGGGTTTTAATGGTGGTGGAGGGAAGAAAAGCTGAGAAAATATAGGCGTTGTTGTTTCTGTGTATAGTCAGCACAGGATTTTTTACTGTGCTATCCTGATTATAATCAAAGTATATTTCATAACCAAGCTTTGATACTGCATCTCTAAGGAGATTTTCACCTGTAAAGTATTTTGTTTTATCGTGTGGCGTGAGGATTTGTACGCCCTTTACATAGTCGGCACTGACAGTAGCACGGAGCCATATTGTGTTTTTGTATTGTGTTGCACCGGCTCTGTCATTATATGAAATATATTCATAGCCTTTCCGGTTGGGTCGTATTCTCTCGGATAGTCACCTCTTGGGTTTGCGTGACCAATCATATATGCCCACTCGAACTCGTCATTAAGGCTTCCTCGATAGTCCAGAAGCTCGCTACCGTCCGATGACCACATAAGGATTTTAACGGTCTCGGCATCTCTTATAAGTGCTTTCCATTGGTCGAAAACATTTTCGCATATAAATTTTATATATTTGTCAGATGTTTCTTTAAAGGGCTTTAAGCTGATTTCAAGTGTAATAGTTTTGAACATAACATATCCTCCTTTTGCTTAATTATTATAAAATTTGTGTAATTTATATTGATTTTACCACTTGTAAATGGTATAATCTATGAAGAGATTAAAATAAAATTTATGTAAAATAAAGATTTGGTGGTTTTATGCTCTTTAAGGAAATTTCTCCGTTTATAAGATACGCTCGCTATATGTCCCTTCAGATGAATGTTTCGTATCCTCTTTGTATTCCGTATGATGCACGTCTTTTTTACGCACAAAAAGGAAATTCGTCCATATTGGCAGATGGCGTGGAGTATCAAATGAAACCGGGAACGGTTCTTGTAATAAATTCCGGAGTGGAATATCAGATTTTGCCTGATTCAGAAAACGATATATATATTGCACTTAATTTTGACTATACACAGGATTTTGAGCATAATAATGCTCCCATTCCGCCGGCAATGGTATCTGTGTATGATGAAAGCCAATTAATGAAAACACCATTGTTTTCTGATATCCCTCAGATGAATAGGGTTTTTTACGCAGAGAATGTTGCTGAAATAGAGAAGAAGCTTAAAACTTTAGTTCAGGAATATAATGTAAAGCTCATTCACCACGAGATTAAAACATCAGCTATTCTTTCTCAATGCCTCGCAGAATGTGTGCGTAAGCATCAGGGCGGAAACCTTTTGAAAGATATGTCTGTTTCAATTGATATTATTGAATATATACATAGCAATCTTAGTGAAAAAATAACTAATATTCAAATCGGCAGGCTTTTTGGATATCACCCAAACTATATAAGCAGTATTATCAAACAATCTACGGGAATGCCACTTCATAAATATATTCTTCATAGCCGGCTGATGAAGGCGGTTGAACTTTTGGAGGATGGCAGTTATTCAGTAGGTGAAATTGCACAGATGTGTGGCTTTTGTGACATAGGATATTTCTCGGCATACTTCAAGAAAGCCTTTGGAACATCACCGTCAGAATATCGCAGATAGGTAATCTATTAAGGAGTTAAAATTATGCTTATTAAAGAAAAAATCAATCTTGACAGAGCGGGGCTTACCGAACACGGACCTATAACCATTGTGGCTTTTGGAGATAGTGTAACACATGGTGCAGTATCTTTTGGAGAAATAAATTATGAAACCGTTTACTGGAACAGACTTAAAAAGAAGATTAACGGCCTGCGAAGCTATGTTCCGGTGAATGTTATAAACGCAGGGATTGGCGGAATTACCGCAAAGGATTCTCTTTCCAGAATGGAAAAGCAGGTGCTATCTCACAATCCGGATTTAATAATCGTATGCTTTGGCTTAAATGATGTAAACCTTTCTCTTGATGAATATTTAAATCCATTGGAAGAGATATTTAAAAGAGCATTAGATAGCGGAGCAGAGGTTATTTTTATGACACCTAATATGCTCAACACCTATGTTGCAGATGACACTTTGGAACAATTAATTGATATTGCAAAAAGAACTGCCAAGATGCAGAGTGAGGGCAGAATGGATTTGTATATGGAGTCTGCGGTGGAGCTTGCACAAAGAATGGGAGTAAAGGTTTGCGACTGCTATAAGAAATGGAAAAAGCTCAGCGAAACTCAGGATACAACTGCACTTCTTGCCAACAGGATAAATCATCCAATCAAAGAAATGCACGAGCTTTTTGCTGAAAGTCTTTTTGAGTTAATATTCGATAATTTTGATAATGAAATAAAAGATAACAACAGTACAATGTACCAAAAGAAGTAAAAAATATTTTTATAAATTGATTTGACAATAAAAACGAGTCCGTCAGGACTCGTTTCAGCGTGTCGATAAACCTATCGACACGCTGGCAGGGTGCGAAAAAGGAAGTTATATTTTGTGAAATCGTTATCGTCGCTGTACAAAGGTACTGCAGAGAATGATTTCACAAAAAGCAAGTAATGGCAAGGAAAACTCGATGTTTTCCTTGCCATTTTATAAATCTTTTTATACGGACAAATGTGGGCATCTGTCCCTACAATAATCGTTTATTATAATTTAGCTTGCGGTAGAACGACTTTT
>JAZOOR010000038.1:0-17429 GCA_045655125.1 Oscillospiraceae bacterium | reverse complement strand
CGTTGCAAAATGGGTAGCTGAAGGCTATGATGCTACTCTTGATGCTGAAGGTTACTATGTTGTTGCTCTCCACGTTCACAATTATGACGAAGTTGTAACCGCTCCTACCTGCACAGAGGAAGGCTTCACCACCTACACCTGCGCATGCGGCGACACCAAGGTCGATAACTACACTGATGCAAAAGGTCACAATTATGACGAAGTTGTAACCGCTCCTACCTGCACAAAGGGTGGATACACCACCTACACCTGCGCATGCGGCGACACCAAGGTCGATAATTACACTGATGCAAAGGGTCACGATTATGACGAAGTTGTAATCGCTCCTACCTTTGAGGCAGACGGCTTTACCACCTACACCTGCGCATGCGGTGATTCTTATGTAGTAGTTGCTGAGGGTACACAGCTTAAAGCTGTTGCTCAGATTGAGGGCGGCGCTAAGTTCGAAACCCTCGCAGAGGCAGTTGCTGCAGCAGAAGCTGGCGACACCGTTAAGCTTCTTGCTAACATCACTCTCACAAAGACACTCAAAGTTGCTAACGAGATCACCATTGATCTTAATGGCAATGACATCGTAGCTGATTTCTATGATGATTACGGCGCAATCTATGTTGCTCCTGCAGGAAACCTCACCATCACTGGTGAAGGAAACATTTCCAACACTGCTGGCGATGCTATCGGAAACTTCGGCATTCTCACTGTTGAGGGCGGCACAATTTCCGGTGCATACGCAGCTATCTACAACTTCTATAGCGCTAATGCTTACGGTAAAGCAACAGTTAACGCTGGCACCATCAACGGTTGGTTCCTCAACAGTGGTGAGCTTACTGTAAATGGCGGCACTGTTCAGTACATCGACAACAGCGGTAAGCTTGTTGTAGTAGATGGTGCTATCGAGTACATCTATGGTAGAGATGGTTCTGACGCTGCTAACGTAGAAGGCAATGGTACTATCGCAATCGCTGACACCGAAATCGTTGATTTCGAAGAGGGCTATGAGCTCGTAGAGGTTAGCGAAGGTGTTCACAAGGTAACACTCCACGTTCACAACCACGAGGCAGTTGTAACTGCTCCTACCTGCACAACTCCTGGTTTCACAACCTACACCTGTGCATGCGGCTACAGCTACACTGCAGACGAAACTGAGGCTCTCGGCCACGATTACGATGCAGTTGTAACCGAGCCTGACTGTGAGAATGGTGGATACACCACCTACACCTGCTCTGTCTGCGGCGACAGCTATGTTGGCGACGAAGTTGCTGCTCTTGGCCACAATTATAAAGGTGTTTACACCGCTCCTACCTTTGAGAAGGACGGCTTCACCACCTACACCTGCACAATTTGCGGTCACTCTTATGTAGAAACTGACGAGGAATCCAAGCTTCCGGCTACTGGTCCTGTTGTTAAAGTTGACAGTGTAACTCAGGGAACAATCAATATTTATTGGGAGCCTGTTGAAGGCGCTGTAACCTACTTCATTAGAACAGTGGGCGATAAGACAGTCTACACCAGTGTTACTGGAGATAAGACCTCTGCTACAATCACCGGACTTACTCCTGGAACTGAATATCAGATTTCTATGTGTATTGAGTTTGCAGCATATAAGTGGAATGAATATGGTGAAGCAACCGAACAAGCCACTGATGATGTTACAGCTAGCCTTGTTGCTGATGATCAAACCAGCGATGAAGGTATCATTCTTACCTATACAAACGAAGGAAACACATTCTCTAATGTATGGTTCTACATCTATGATGAAGCTGGTAATACTAAGCTTATTAAGGATGTAAAGAATACTAACGGTGATAAGAGCGTTAGCGTTGTGCTGAGCTATCAGAAATATGGTAAGGGAACCTACAAGTTTACTGCAATTGCTGCAGTTGACGTTGATGGTAAAACCAACTATATGACAACCAATGATGCTACCGCAAATGGCAGAAATCCCATTGATCTTGAGGTTACTCTTGATGGTGGTAATGTAGTTCTTAACTGGACTGCTCCTTCCGCAAAAACCTTCTGGGTAAAACAAGTTGTTGGTGAAAAAGTAACTCAGATTGCAGTTACTTCCGAAACTACTCTTACCAAGGCTTATGTTAAGGGTGCAAAGTACTATCTCATTGCAGAGTATCCTGGATACAAGTACATTACTTCTGAAGAAGTTTCTGCTGAATAATTTCAGTTTGTAACGATTCACAGCAAAACAAAAACCCTCCCCGACTTATGTCGGGGAGGGTTTTTTGCATAAATATAACCATAAAAATCCCCTGCTAAGATTATCTTAGCAGGGAATCCTATCTTTTTAATTTAAGAATGATTTACTTAGAAAACTCGTCAATAAGGGCGCTAACCTGAGCTTTAAGTGCATTGGTGTCGCCATTATTTAAAATAAAACGGTCAGCAATAGAAATAGGTCCGCCTTTTTCGAGCTTTTCGATTTCGGCATAGTCGCGGCTTTCTGCCTCTTCATTGGTAAGAGGACGAATGGTGCGGGTTGTAAGGCGCTCGTAACGAACTGCTCTGTCGGTAATGATAGCAACAACAGTAATGTCATCCCCGAAATGCTGTTTTAAGCATTTGTATTCGGACCACGAATAAAGTCCGTCTAAAATTGTTGGACCCTCTGCGCTTGCCTTTTCTATAGAGGGGAGAAGAAGCTTTGCAAAAGCAGCGGGACCATGGTCGCGTCTAAGCTGCTCACGCACCGAGCGTTCGTTTTGCTCGTTTTTGTCAAGTCCTCGTCTTGCAAGCTCGTCCATAGTAACCTGACCGAAATAAATTCTGTTCCATCCCTTTTCTACAAACATATCGCAAACAACAGATTTTCCGCTTCCGCACATACCAACAAGCGCAGCAATTTTGTGGTTAGGCATATTAAAAAAGCCCCTTTCATATCTCAAATGTTTTTATAGAAAGGCTATTTATAAGGAAATAACCTCATCTGCAAGCTTTAAATCGTTTTTATCGTGTGTGACAAGTAAAACTAATTTTTCTTTTGAAAAATCCTGTATTATTTGCACCAAAAGCGCTTTGGTCTTATCATCAAGCCCTGAAAAAGGCTCGTCGAGCAGTAATATGTCGGGATATAGAGCGAGCGCTCTTGCAAAGGCAACTCTGCGCTTCATTCCTCCGCTTAAATTTTCGATTTTCTCGTTTTCATTTCCCTTAAGCCCAACAAGTGAAAGAAGCTCTATTGCAATCTTCTCCTTATCAGTGCTTTTTTGCTGTATAACGCAGGAGATGTTCTCTACGGCTGTAAGCCAAGGTAGCAGCCTGTCCTCCTGAAATAAAAGAGAAATAATGCTGATAGAGAGGATTTCTCCGCTGTCTGCCTTTTCCAGCCCTGCAATAAGACGAAGCAATGTGGTCTTACCGCGTCCCGACGGGGCAGTAATACAAACAATACCACTCTTTGGGAAATTATATGAAAAGTCTTTTAAGATAATCTTGTCACCAAAAGATTTGGAAACACTATCTAGTGTAAGCATTATTTTGCACCGCCTTTCAGAACCTTATCCGAAATGCGCTTTAAAATAAACATAAAGGCTTTTTCGATGAAAATGCTTAAAATGATGATAACAGCAGTCAGTGCAAACAAATCTACAGTTTCAATATACACCTTTGCGTTATAAATTTCAAGTCCTAATGTGTTTTTTGGGAGCGAAATAACCTCGGCAGCTACGCCTGATTTCCATGCAAACCCAAGTCCTACCGAACAAGCGGATACAAAATAGGGCATAAGCGAAGGCAGATAAATAAGCCTTACCTTTTTAAAAAATGAAAGCCTATATACCTTTGCCATCTCTAAATATTCTTTATTTATATTTCTGAATCCCTCTGAAAGATTAGTGAAAACAAGCGGAACCACCATTAAAAAGGCTATAAAAGAGGGAACAATATCTCGATTTAGCCAAAATAGAGCTAAAACAATGAACGACGCAACGGGGGTTGCCCGAATGAGCTTTAAAAGGGGAGAGAATAGTCTGTATAGTATCTCAAACCTTGCGGTGAGTGCCGCCAGCGGCACAGAGACCAAAACAGCAAGAAAAAACCCCAACAGAATATGCCCGATGGAGTTTAAGATACATAACCAAAAATTTGTCGTAGCTGCAAGCTTTAGTACCCTCAAAAATGTTTCCAGAGGGGAAGCAACGATAACGCTGCACCCCACAATGAGATAAATAACCTGCCAAATTGTAAGCCAAAAAATTGCAGCCAAAAGTGTAAACCCTATTTTAGATAGGGTGCTTTTCTTATTATCCAACATAGTAAAATGCATCGTCAGGAAGCTGTCCGCCTATAGAAGCGGGGTTTGCTTCGAGCAGGGTTTTAAGGTATGCCGAAACATCCTTCTTCATTTTTTCTCCGCGAATAAATACGATGTTGCAGCTAGGAATAGCCTGCGAGACAACCTCTGCAGGAAGAATTGCAAATTCGTCAGAGAGCTCGCCTGCTTTGTCAGGCTTCTCGTTTACATATGTGGTGGAGTGATAGTATTCGTTGAGAAATGTCTTAACAGCATTCTCGTTACTCTTTAAAAACTCGTTTCGTACAACGATACAGCCCATAACAAGCTCTCCGCCCTCGGTTGCGGGCAGCTTTGCCCACTCACTTGATAGGTCAAGTGCAATTTTGACATTTTTGTTTTTAATCATAACATTGGTAACAAAAGGCTGAGGAAGCATTGCAATCTGAGCGGCACCCGAAGCCACAGCTGTTGCAAGCTCGGAGTGCTCGGATTTGTATTCTACAGTAACATCCTCACCGACCTTAAGACCGTTATTTTCTAAAATGTAGTTAAGCGCATATTCCGGAGTAGCACCTTTTCCGGTGGCATAAATGGTCTTTCCCTTTAAATCTGCAACTGAGGAAATTTCAACCCCGTTTGTTACAATCGAAAGCACACCCAAGGTGTTAACAGCTATAATGCTGACACCCTTTTCTGTCTTTTTGTAAAGAGAGGCTGCAAGATTGGTGGGAACAGCAGCAATGTCAATGTTTCCCTTGACAATTTCGGGAACAACCTGATCTGCGGCAGTAAAAACCTCAAACGAATAATCATTAAAAGATATGTTGTTTTTGTCATCAGACATAAGCTTGAGCATTCCCAATGCAGTTGGCCCCTTGAGAACAGCAACATTAACATCTGTTCTTGTGTCCTCAGATGCGGTAACAGATGAATTACCTGTGTCTTTGTAGCGGCTCTTGCAACCTGTAAAGGCTGCAGCCATCATCAAAACAGCCATAATTAAAGATACAATTTTTAAAAGTCTAGTTTTCATTTTTTTATCCTCCTTGTGTCTTTTCACTAATTATTATAACCGTATTAACAAAAATTGTATGTTGTAATTCCAACAAAACATAACTTAAAGTTTCTTCAGGAAAAAGAAAAAAGCCGCCGAAGCGGCTTTTAATATATTATTTAGCTTTTTTTGCATAGGAATTGTCAACAACATCGGCAAAAGATGCTCTTTTGTCAAGCTCGCCCGCCGAGCTAATAACATCCTGTAGACGATTAAAGGATTCCTCTGTCATAACAGGCGTGTCGCACCAGGCATCAATGTCAATGTAGCTTTGTATAGACTTTGTCAGCAGCTTTAGGTCTGTGTCGGGGAAACAAGGGGCGACAACCTCGGCAATTTCAGCCGCGCTGTGCTCGCTGCACCACTTAAGTCCCCTTGCAACTGCATTAGCAAAGGCCTGAATAGTATCGGAATTGTTATCAATGTATTTCTTGCTTGCGAAATAAGCGGTGTAGGGAATTTCCTCTGTCGCTTCTCCGACAGCGGCAACAACATAACCCTTGCCCTCGCCCTCAAGCATTGAGGCTGTTGGCTCAAATGCCGTTACGTAATCGCCTGTGCCCGATGTAAATGCGCTTGTCATCATAGCAAACTGAACACTGTTATCAAGCAAAACATCCTTCTCGGTGTCAAGGCCATTAGCTTTAAGGATATACTCAAAGGTCATATAGGGAACACCGCCGCGCCTTCCGGGCAGAATGTGCGCGCCCTTAAGGTCGGTCCATTTAAAATTGTCGTTTTTTTGACGGGAAATCAGAAATGAACCGTCACGCTGTGTCATTTGAGAAAAAACCTTAAGATAGTTGTCGCGCCCCTCGTTGTAAACATAAATTGCTGCCTCGGGCCCTGCAAAGCCGATGTCAACCTGACCTGACAGCACCGCTGCGGCAACTGCATCTGCACCTTGACCTGTTGAAAGCTCTATTTCGAGCCCCTCATCTTTGAAAAAGCCAAGCTCGATAGCGGCGTACTGAGGCGCATAGAACACCGAATGTGTTACCTCACTGAGCGCTATTGTAGTAAGCTCTTTGCCGTCTTTTTTGCAGGAGCATAAACAGAAAACAGGAATACAGAGCGCAAGAATAATTGCTAAAACTCGTTTTGAACCTTTTTTAAGCATAAAAAGTCTCCTTTTTGGTGATTTCTGTATATTAAATGCATAAAAAATGATTTGTGTTACAAAAAGACTAATTGTGCGTTAAATATTTAAGTGTCAGCCGCTGAGCTATAACAATAACCTCATAAAGCAGAGCGGCTGTGACAGCAAGTATGATAACGCTTGCCATAACAAGATCCATTTTGAAAACCTGACCGCCGTAGACGATAAGATACCCAAGTCCTGATTTAGAAACAAGAAATTCGCCCGCAATAACACCGACAAGTGTAAGCCCGATGTTGATTTTTAGAGAATTAAACAGAGTTTCGATGTTGTAGGGCAGAACGATTTTGGTAAACACCTGAAGCCTGTTTGCACCAAAGGTTCTGAGCATTTTAATAAGCTCGTCGTCGGTGGAGTGAAAACCGCTCAGCATTTCCAAAACTGTTACTATCATAGAAATTGCAAGCGCCATAAAAATGATGGCGCGTGTTCCTGCGCCTGCCCAGATTATAATAACGGGACCAAGCGCAATCTTGGGAAGACTGTTTAAAATAACAAGATAAGGCTCGCATACTTTAGATAAAAAAGGAGACCACCACAGTAAAACTGCAGCAAGAGTGCCAATCACAACTCCGAGAACAAAGCCAACAGCGGTTTCAAAAAGAGTTGTTCCTATGTGAAGCAGCAGATTATTTTCTCTGTACTCAAGCAGAACGGACAGAATACGCGATGGCTGACTCAGTACAAAGCTATCAATAATCCCCAAATGTCCGCCAATTTCCCAAATGGCAATAAAAGCTACAATAATAAAAATCCTGCACAGCATTATGGCAGTTTTGTTTCTTTTCCGTTTTTGTAAATATTCTTTTCTTTCCTTTGAAAGTTCGTTATGATACATGGACATCAAGCTCTTTCCAGATTTGATTGAAGTATTCTCCAAATTTTTTATGGTCCCTGCAAAGAAGCGGACTGCGCTCCTCTATATCAAATTCGGTATCGAATATTGTTTTAATAACAGCAGGTCTTTTTGATAAAACGATAACTCGGTCACTCATGCTGATACATTCGGGTATATCATGAGTAACAATAAGAGCCGTTTGTTTTTCTTTTTTCAGAATTTTGTAAACATCATCTGTAACGGTTAGTCTTGTCTGATAATCGAGCGCCGAAAATGCTTCGTCTAAAAGCAGTAGCTTGGGGCGTACCGCCAGAGTTCTTATGAGAGCGGCTCTTTGTCTCATACCGCCGGAAAGCTGAGTGGGGTACTTGTCGCGAAAATCCCAAAGCCCGTAAGCTTTTAAAAGACTGTCTGCGTAGGCAAGCGTCTCACTACTGAGCATTTTTCGGATTTCAAGCCCTATTAAAACGTTTTTTCGGATGGAACGCCAATCAAGAAGATTGTCTTTTTGAAGCATATAGGCAATGTCAGAGCAAACACCCGTAACCTTTTTGCCGGCAAGCAGAATACTACCGGAAGTAAGCGGTGTTATTCCAGAAACAGCAGAAAGCAGGGTGGACTTTCCACAACCCGAAGGGCCTACAATGCTGATAAATTCCCCCTCGCGAACGCTGAAACTAATATCATGTACCGCTTCCACCTCTCCGTTAACTGCCTGATAGCAGATGTTGAGATTATGTGCCTCAAGAATATTTTTCATAAAAAGCTCCTTAGTATAAAACTGCCCACAAATGAGGGTAGGGAACTTATGTTCCATTTACATTATATTAAAGAGAGCCTACTAAAGTGAAAGAATGAAGCAGTGAAAATACAAATAAAATTTATCAAAAGGCTCAATGGCTTCTTGACACAACAAGTGAAATGTTATACAATATACATATACTGTATTTTGTGGTTTTTTTGATTTTTTCAATTTACAGATAAGAAAATAAACTTAAAGGAGGTAAACAGAAATCTTATGACACAAGAACAGATTATTCTCCTCTGTGTTATTGCAGCCGCAGTTGTTTTGATTGTTGCCGCTTTCTTTGTCGGTGTTTCATATAGAAGAAAAACTGCTGAACGCAAAATAGGTTCTGCGGAAGAAGAAGCTGATAAAATTAAAAAGCAGGCTGAGGCTGAAGCACAGAGAGCTAAAAAAGAAGCACTTATTGAAGCTAAAGATGAACTGCATAAGCTCAGAACTGAACAAGAACGTGAGCTTAAGGAAAGAAGAAACGAGGTTACCCATCAGGAGAGAAGACTTCAGCAAAAAGAAGAAAATCTTGATAGAAAAACCGAGAATCTCGAAAAGAAAGAGGAAGTATTACAAGGAAAAATCAAAGAGGCAGAGGAAAAGCTTGCCGAAACCGAAACCATTAAAAGAAGCCAGCTCGAAATGCTTGAGCGTATTTCAGGTCTTTCAAGTGAGCAGGCGAGGGAAATGCTGCTTAAAAATCTTGATGATGCTCTTACCCACGATAAAGCAGTGCGTATCGCACAGTTCGAGCAGCAGATAAAGGATGATTCTGACCAAATCGCAAGAGACCTTATTTCAAGCGCAATCACACGTTGCGCTGCCGACCATGTTTCAGAGGCAACCGTTTCGGTCGTTCCTCTGCCGGGCGATGAAATGAAGGGCAGAATTATCGGTCGTGAGGGTAGAAATATCCGCACTCTTGAAACACTCACAGGTGTTGACCTTATTATTGATGACACCCCAGAGGCAATCACTCTTTCGTCGTTTGACCCCATTCGCCGCGAGGTTGCAAGAATTTCGCTTGAAAAGCTTATTGCCGACGGAAGAATACACCCCGCTCGTATCGAGGAAATGGTTGAAAAGGCAAAACGCGAGGTTGAGAATAAAATTCGTCAGGAAGGCGAGCGCGCCGTTATGGAAACAGGTGTACACGGCATCAATCCTGAGCTAGTAAAACTTCTCGGCCGCCTGCGTTACCGCACAAGCTACGGACAGAATGTTCTTGACCATTCAATCGAGGTTGCCCACCTTGCAGGTGTTATGGCTTGTGAGATAGGCATTGACCCAACAGTTGCCCGCCGCGCAGGACTTCTGCACGATATCGGTAAGGCACTTAGCCGCGAAATCGAAGGCTCGCACGTAGCGATAGGTGTTGATATTGCCAAGAAATATAAGGAAAGCAATGACATCATTCACGCAATCGAGGCTCACCACGGCGATGTTGAAACCAAAACTGTTGTTGCTTGTCTTGTTCAGGCTGCTGATGCTATTTCGGCTGCACGTCCCGGTGCCCGCCGTGAAAACCTTGAAAACTACACCAAGCGCTTAGAAAAGCTTGAGGAAATAGCTAATAGCTTTGGCGGTGTTGAAAAATCCTTTGCTATTTCAGCTGGTCGTGAAATCAGAATTATGGTTAAGCCTGAGGCTGTTTCAGATGACCAGATGGTGATTATAGCAAAAGATATTGTTGACCGTATTGAAAAGGAAATGGAATACCCCGGTCAGATAAAGGTTCACGTTGTCCGTGAAAACCGTGCTATTGCTTACGCAAAATAAAAAAGCATACAATGGATTTATTGCCGCGTACTGCGGCAATAAATCCCTTTGTTTTTTAGAAAGGGTTATAATATGAATGTACTGTTTGTGGGTGATGTAGTTTCCGATTCGGGCAGAAATATGCTCAAAAGGCACCTTCCCTCGCTTAAAAAGGAATACAGCGTTGATCTTACCATTGTAAACGGAGAAAACTCCGCGCAAGGTAATGGAATGCTGCCCTCGTCGGCTGACGAGATTTTCTCCTGCGGCGCAGATGTAATTACGGGAGGAAACCACACCTTCCGTCGCCATGAGATACTCGATTATCTCGATACCCACGAATTTGCCCTGCGCCCCTATAACTGCTTAAACAGGGATGCAAGCGGCAGAGGATATGTGGTCTGCGACTTTGGAAAATATCAGGCGTGTGTTATCAGCCTTATGGGTAATGCGTATATAGATGGCTATGCAAATGCATTTTATGCCATCGATGAGTTACTTGATGAGGTTGGGCAGAAAATAATTATAATTGACTTTCACGCGGAGGCAACCGCTGAAAAGGCTGCGCTTGCGCATTATTTAGATGGCAGAGTGTCTGCCGTAATAGGAACACACACCCACGTGCGAACTGCCGATGCATCTATATTCCCGCAGGGGCTTGGATTTATCTCGGATGTCGGTATGACAGGTCCCAAATTTTCCGTTCTCGGAGTAGATGCAAAGCGTGCAATCGCCCGAATGAAAAGCAGCACCCCCGTGCGCTTTGAAACGGCTGACGGTCCCTGCACACTTAACGCAGTGTTTATGAAAATTGATGAAAAAACAGGTAAAACATTAGAAATAAAGTCTTTTGAAATAACAGATGTTGCAAAAAACAGGTAAAAATGTTGCATTTTTGTTGACATAACTTTTTGCAAAATGATAAAATTATCTAAATTAAGCTTTGCATAAAAAAGAAAGCAGGGTGAAATAAATGGTCAGCAGTATGACAGGCTTCGGTAAATGCACCGAGCTTATAGGCGGCAGGGAAATAACGGTTGAGATT
Organism: Oscillospiraceae bacterium; assembly: GCA_045655125.1. Taxonomy (GTDB): domain Bacteria; phylum Bacillota; class Clostridia; order Oscillospirales; family Ruminococcaceae; genus SIG578. The sequence continues at coordinate 6,533 of JAZOOR010000038.1, read as the reverse complement.
AAATCGGTAAACCACCGTTATTTTGAATTTTCCGCAAGAATTCCGAGAGCATTTGGCTTTCTGGAAGAGAAGTTAAAATCTTATGTTCAGAAAAAAGTTGCAAGAGGAAAAATTGAGGTCGGAGTTTTCATAGTAAATATTGAAGCTGCCGACACAAAGATATCTGCAAACGAAACACTCGCCAAGGGATATGTTGATGCTCTTCGTACTCTTTGTGAGCCTCTGGGCGTAACAGACGATATCCGCCTTTCAACAGTTGCTCGTTTTCCTGATGTTTTTTCTGTAACAAGAGAGGAAACTGATGAGACTCAGCTTTGGCTTGATGTTGAAAGTGTTGCAGAGAAAGCGGTATCTGCATTTTCTCAGATGCGCGCCCTTGAGGGTGAAAACCTTAAAAATGATTTAAAATCCCGCCTTGTTACAATCGAGTCACTTGTTTCAAAGGTAGAGGAGCGCTCTCCTCAGAGGGTAGCGGAATATCGCGAAAGACTGTACCAAAAAATCAGCGAGGTGCTTTCAAACACCTCGATTGACGAAGCCCGTATTGTAACCGAGGCTGCAATATTTGCAGATAAAATAGCTGTTGACGAGGAAACAGTCAGGTTAAAAAGCCATATCGGTCAGTTCCGTGAGATTTTAGAGCTTTCTGAGCCGATAGGCAGAAAGCTCGATTTCCTAATTCAAGAGTTTAACCGCGAGGCTAATACCATCGGCTCTAAATGTCAGGATGCCGAGGGTGCCAGAGTGGTTGTAGATATAAAGTCTGAAATCGAGAAAATCAGAGAACAGGTTCAGAACATCGAGTAAAAGGCATATACAAAAAGGAGAACCCTATATGAAACTTATCAATATCGGCTTTGGAAATATGGTTTCGGCAAATCGCTTAATTGCTATTGTCAGCCCCGAATCCGCGCCTATAAAGCGCATAATTCAGGAAGCTCGTGACAGAGCCACGCTTATCGACGCGACATATGGAAGGAGAACCCGCGCCGTTATTATTACAGACAGTGAGCACGTTATCCTATCGGCAGTTCAGCCAGAAACTATAGGTAACCGCTTCGGAAGCGCAGAAGAGGAGTCAGACGATGAGTAAAGGAAAGATTTTAGTGCTCTCAGGGCCCTCGGGTGCAGGAAAAGGAACGGTTGTAAACCGCATTTTAGAGCTTGACGAGAATGTTGTTCTTTCCATTTCTGCAACCACCCGAAACAAGCGTGAGGGGGAAGAGGAGGGAGTTCATTATTTTTATATTTCTAAAGAGGATTTTCTTGAAAAAATAGAAAATAATGAGTTTCTTGAGTACAACTGTTATAACGAAAATTATTACGGAACTCTTAACTCTTATGTTGACCGCCTGATAGCCTCGGGCAAAAATGTGCTACTCGAAATTGACGTAAACGGCGCGTTTCAAATAAAAGAAAAGCGCCCTGATGCAGTCACGGTATTTCTCACCGCTCCGTCAATAGAGGAAATTGAGCGCCGCCTCAGAAAAAGACAAACCGAAAGCGATGAGGTTATAAATCGCCGCCTTGAAATTGCAAAGGCAGAGATTGAAAAAGCACCCGAATATGATTATATTGTATGCAATGAGGCAGTTGACACGGCCGCAGAGCATATTCTTGAAATTTTAAATAAGTAGTTTTTAGAAAGAGGAGAACTAATATGTTAAGACCCGCTATGAACGATATTCTGGAAAACGGCCAGAGCTACTATTCCTTTGTACTTGCTGTTGCCAAAAGAGCAAGAAATATTGCTGAAGATGCTATGGAAAACGGTGTTATGCTCGATGAAAAGCCTGTTGATTTGGCGGTCAATGAGTTTGCAGACGGAAAGTACTCTTTTGTAGAAACCGAAGCCAGCAAGGGCTAAGCTACAAAATTAATCTGAAAAACGGAGGTGGTGTTTTTGTCGGAACTTAAAATTATTAGAGTTGCGGTTGAAAACACCGCCCTTTCTTTTGACGGTTTTTTCAACTATGCACTCCCAAGAGAGCTTGAGCCTTTTGCAAAGATAGGGTGCCGCGTCTTAGTGCCGTTTGGAAGAGCAAATGTCAAAAAGATTGCAATGATTTTTGACTTTCCCAAAGAGGTTGAGGTAGAAAATCTTAAAAAAGTAAAGGCTGTTCTTGATAGCGAGCCGATACTAAGCCTTGAACAATTAGAGCTTGCAAAATTCATTTCCAAAACAACATTTTCAACTATTTATGACGCGGTAAAGGTGCAGCTTCCCTCGGGAATGCATCTTCGCCTTACCGAGTGCTATCAGTGCGCTCAAACCGAAAATTCAGAACTTTTAAGTAAGCTTTCCGACGAACAGACGCGCATCTATCGCGAAATTGCCGCATCTTCAAAACCAATTTCACAGAAAAAATTACTTGAACGCTTCGGTTTTGTTGATGACAGAGTGCTCGAGGATATGATTTCAAAGGGAGTTATATCAAAAATCGATAAGGCAGAAATGTCGGCCGCTGATAAGACTGTTAAAACGGCGCGCATTGTTCCCGATTTTCCCGATGATATTAAGCTTACCCCTAAACAGACTGCCGTTTTTGAAACACTGTCTGATGTGGGTGAGGTAACAGTTAAGGAGCTGTGCTATTTTACCGGCGTTACCCCCGCCGTTGTAAACTCGCTTTGTAAAAAAGGTGTAATAGAGCTCTATGATGCACAGGTCCTGCGTGTGCAGGAGATGTCCGACATAGACAGAGCCGAAGTGTCTGAAATTAAGCTTTCAGGTGCTCAGACAGAAGCCTATAACGGAATAAAAAAACTCATAGAAGCGGGGAAACCCGAGGCCGCCCTGCTTTACGGAGTTACGGGCAGCGGAAAAACTCAGGTTTTTCTAAAGCTAATCGGTGATGTAATAAAATCGGGACGGCAGGCTATTGTTATGGTGCCCGAGATTTCACTCACGCCGCAGACTGTCAAAATCTTCTATCAATATTTTGGCTCGGGTGTTGCGGTGCTTCACAGCGGTCTTTCCATGGGAGAACGCTTTGATCAGCACAAACGCATAAGAAACGGTGAAATTTCAGTAGTTGTCGGAACAAGGTCAGCAGTTTTTGCTCCTCTTAACAATATAGGTATTATTGTAATGGACGAGGAGCAGGAGAATACATACAAATCCGAAAGTTCCCCGAGATATCACGCAAGGGAAGCGGCAAAGTTCCGCTGCAAAAAGAATAATGCACTTTTGCTGCTTGCCTCTGCTACGCCCTCTGTGGATAGCTACCACCATGCACAGAGCGGAAGATACCATCTTTTCAGTATGGAAAAGCGCTTTGGAGCGGCAGAGCTTCCCGAGGTAACAATAGTTGATATGTCAGAGCGCGACTTAGCGCTTCGCGATAGCGCTTTCAGCAGTGCGCTTTTAGAAGAAATTCAGAATAACCTTTTACGCGGTGAGCAGTCAATTATGCTTTATAACCGCAGAGGATACCATACGATCGCGTCTTGCGCAGACTGCAAGCAGGTTATATCCTGCCCGAACTGCAGCATTGCGCTTACTTATCATAAGAAAAACAACAGAATGATGTGCCATTACTGTGGATACAGTACCCCTCTTGAAACAGTCTGCTCCTCTTGTGGCAGCAGCCGCCTGTTTTATCGCGGACAGGGGACGCAAAGGGTAGAGGATGAGCTTTCGCTTCTGTTTCCCGATGCCCGCATAATGCGAATGGATATGGATAATACAAGCGGCAAGGCGGCACACCAAAAACAGTTTGATGCATTTGGGCGCGGTGAATATGATATCCTTGTAGGCACTCAGATGGTCGCAAAGGGGCTAAATTTTCAAAATGTAACCCTTGTCGGCGTTTTAAATGCCGACCAAACTCTCTATTCAAACGATTTCAGAGCCTATGAACGTGCTTTTTCTCTGATAACTCAGGTTGTTGGACGTAGCGGAAGAGGTGAGAAAAAGGGTAGAGCCATAATTCAGACCATGACTCCCCAAAACCCCGTAATCTCACTTGCGGCTCAGCAGAATTACCCCGAATTTTTCAGACAAGAGATTTCTGCAAGAAAGGCGATGTTATATCCTCCTTTTTGCGATTTGTGCGTTGTGGGATTTGTGTCGGTCTCTCATTTAAAGGCAAAAGAGGGAGCAGAGCGCTTTGTCGAAATGATAAAATCCAAAAATCCCGAAGAAGCAGGTATTCCGCTCAGAGTCCTCGGACCGTCGCCTATGAATGTTGTTAAGATTGGCGGTAAATACCGTTATAGACTTATAATAAAATGCCGCAACGATAAAGCGTTCAGAACAATGCTCACAACACTTTTGAAGGAATTTATGTCTGATAAAATAAATAAAGATGTAACAGCTTATGCCGATTTAAATGACGTCGGTAATATGTAGATAGGAGAATAGATGTGGCAATAAGGCAAATAGTAACAGATGAAGAATTTTTAAGAAAAAAATGTAAAAAGGTAGAAAGCTTTGATGAAAAGCTGTGGACACTCTTAGATGATATGGCAGAGTCTATGTATGCCGCCAACGGAGTAGGACTTGCGGCGAATCAGGTGGGCGTATTGCGTCAGGTAGTTGTTATTGATATAGATGATGAAAACGGACTTATCGAGCTTATAAACCCCGAAATTATTGAGACTTCTGGCACTCAGAATGGGCAGGAGGGCTGCCTTTCCTTCCCTCGCAAATTTGGCGATGTAAAGCGCCCTCGCATTGTAACAGTCAAAGCTCAGGACAGATTCGGAAAAGAGTTCACACTCACGGGTGAGGAGCTTCTGGCGCGTGCCTTTTGCCACGAAATAGACCACCTTTCAGGCAAGGTGTTTGTAGATTTGGCAGTAGATTTGCATATTGAGAGATAACCTTTGGAGGTAAAAATGAACATCGTTTTTATGGGCACTCCCGACTTTGCCGCGGCTTCGCTTTCTGCGCTTATAGAGGCAGGACATACAATTTCTGCCGTTTTTACACAGCCTGATAAACCTGTCGGAAGACATAGGGTGCTTACTGCTCCACCCGTAAAAGAGCTTGCTTTAAAACACAATATTGAGGTCTATCAGCCTGAAACATTAAGAGACGGTAAGGCAGAAGAGATACTTAAAAGCCTTTCTCCCGATATTATTGCGGTGGTAGCCTATGGAAAGCTTATCCCCGAGGAGATTTTGCGTATTGCGCCGCTTGGCTGCATCAATGTTCATGGCTCACTGCTTCCCGCCCTTCGCGGAGCTGCACCTATACAATGGTCTGTAATAAAAGGCGAAAAATATGCAGGCGTTACTACTATGTATATGGATAAAGGGCTTGATACGGGGGATATTATTTTAAGTGATAAAACCGAAATAAAAGAGGGTGAAACCTCGGGCGAGCTTTTTGAGCGCTTAGCACCTATGGGTGCACAGCTTCTTTTAAAAACTGTAAAGCTGCTGTCCGAGGGGAAAGCCGAGCGCATACCTCAGGATAACTCTAAAGCAACATATGCCCCGATGCTCAGTAAGGAAATGGCTGTGCTCGATTTCAGTAAGAACTCAAAAGAACTATGCAGCCTTATCTGCGGTCTTAATCCTTGGCCTGTAGCCTACACAGGATTAGATGGCAAGCGCCTTAAGGTTTTCAGAGCGCGCGTCATTGATGGGAAGGGAACTTCAGGCACCCTTATTGATGATAAGAGATTTATCGTCGCCTGCGGCGACGGTGCCATAGAGCTTTTAGAGGTTCAGCTCGAGGGCGCTAAGGCGCAGAGCGGACAGGAGTTTATGCGAGGCAGAAGACTGCCTGTCGGCACACAGCTTAAATAAGAAAGGAAATTTCTATGCCGTTTTTCTATATGGATTATTGGTATCTGATTTTAGTTGTTCCAACTATAATTATTGCCCTTGTTGCACAGCTTAGGGTAAACTCTGCTTTTAAAACCTATAGTATGTATAAAAGCAATATCGGAATTACTGCCGCCGAGGTTACAAGGCAGATTTTAAATGAAAACGGACTTTCTAATATTGCAGTACAGCGTACGGGCGGAAAGCTTACCGACCATTTTGATCCTAAAAATAATGTAATAAGGCTTTCGGATTCGGTATATAACAGCACATCTATCGCGGCTATAGGTGTTGCCGCTCACGAAGCAGGACACGCTGTTCAGCATGCCACTCATTATGTCCCTATAAAACTGCGAAACAGCCTTGTTCCAATAGCAAGTTTCGGTAGCAATATTGCTCCGCTTCTCATTATTATGGGTATTCTGCTTTCATTTGAGGGACTCACCTGGATAGGTATAATACTTTACAGCTCTATTGCAATATTTCAGTTAGTAACCCTTCCCGTAGAATTTAACGCAAGCGGCAGAGCACTCAAAACCCTTTCCGATATGCAGATTTTGGACGATACCGAGAAGAAAGGCGCTAAAAAAGTGCTATCAGCAGCGGCGCTTACTTATGTTGCGGCACTGCTAACTTCTGTGGCAAACCTGCTCAGATTTGTACTGATTGCAAGAGGAAGAAACAGAGAATGAAAAACGCAAGAGAATTATGCTTTCTGGCACTTGTTCGTATGGAAAAGGATGGAGCTTATTCCA
>JAZOOR010000037.1:0-4264 GCA_045655125.1 Oscillospiraceae bacterium | reverse complement strand
GACATGGCTACGATCCGACTTCCTCAAAGCAAGCGGGGATTTTTTATATCTTGACTATTCCAAGAACATCGAGAATAGAAGAAATAAGAATCAGAACAATAAAAACAGGAGCTATATATTTTATCATAATGACAAACATTTTTTTGCTCTTATATTTCTTGCCCTCTCTCTCCATTTCGCCGATAAGACTCTCAGGTCCAATAACATAGCCGATAAAGATGCAGGTAAGCAGTGCGATAATAGGCATCAGAACACTGTTTGTTATAAAGTCAAACATATCAAGAATAGAAAGACCTGCAATAGAAATATCCGAAAGAACTCCAAAACCAAGGGACGAGGGAAGTCCCAATAGCACACTGCCGACAAATACAATAACACAGGTAAATCTTCTGCTCCATCCGAATTTATCTTTCAATATCGAAACGACAGTTTCCATAAGAGAAATGGAAGATGTGAGCGCCGCAAAAAGCACCAGCAGGAAGAACAGCACACCTATAATAGTACCGCCAACACCTCCTATGCTACCAAACACCTTGGGCAGAGTTACAAACATAAGTCCCGGGCCCTTTCCAAGCGCCGCCTCGTCGCCTCCAGAGAAGGAAAAGACTGCAGGGATTATCATAAGTCCCGCAAAGAAGGCTATCCCCGTGTCAAACAGCTCAATCTGGTGGGTAGCGCTTTCGATACCCACATCTCTTTTCATATAAGAGCCATAGGTTATCATAATTCCCATCGAAAGCGACATCGAATAAAAAAGCTGACCCATAGCCGCAAGCACAGTTGTTGCCGAAAATTTGCTGAAATCGGGGGTTATGTAGTAAAGAACACCTTGCCACGCGCCCGGCATACACGCTGAATACACGGCAATACCTACCGAGAGCACAACAAGAATGGGCATCATAAATTTGCTTACCTTCTCAACGCCCTTTTCAACCCCAAAAAGAACTATCAGGGCAGTCAGCGCCATGAAGATTAAAAACCATCCAATAGGCTCAAAGGGCTTTGAGATAAAATTATCAAAAAATCCGTCCTGCGCTGCCGCTGCAGTTCTTCCCGAAGCAAACACAGCAAGATATTTTGTTACCCACCCCCCGATAACCGAATAGTACGGCAAAATGAGAATAGGGATTATTGAAGCTCCCACTCCGATAAATCCATACTTTTTATTCAGACTTCCAAACGCTTTAATGGCGCTCTGGCCTGTTTTTCTTCCCAGAGCAATTTCGGCGCACATAAGAGTAAAGCCAAAGGTTAGCGCAAGAACAACATAAACTAAAAGAAAAATTCCTCCACCGTATTTTGCTGCAAGATAGGGGAATCTCCAAATATTTCCCAGTCCTACCGCCGACCCCGCTGCTGCGAGAACAAAACCGATTTTACCTGTAAAGCTGCTTCTTTTTTCTCCCATAAGTCTTCTCCCTTTTAAGTGTATAAAACAAAACGGCAATCCTCTTTCTCAAGGACTGCCGATTTGGCGCGCTGTGAGGGACTCGAACCCCCGACCTTTTGGTTCGTAGCCAAACACTCTATCCAGCTGAGCTAACAGCGCAAAATAAACAAACGCTTTTCAGCGCTCATTTATATTATCACAGTTAATGACGGTTGTCAAGCATTTTCACAAACAAATTTTAAGGCTTTCTACATATTATTTGCAACTGTATAAAGCCTGTCGCCGCTATCACTCATGGAGATATAATCATTGTGCTCGTTTGAATAAATAATGTGGTCAACAAGCGATATTCCGACGCTTTCAAGCGCAGTCTGAAGCCTTTTTGTAACCCTTACATCATTTACCGACGGCAACGCAAGTCCTATCGGGTGGTTGTGAGAAACCACTGCGCTTACCGCTCCGCATCCTATAAGCTGCCTTGTTATTTTGGGAACAGAAATGGCAACGCTGTCAAAGCTGCCCTCACCCACCTTTATAACCCGAATGAGCTTTTTCTTGTCATCAAGCGCCAAAACAAAGGTGGTTTCAATATTTACCCCTTTATAGAACGGCATAATGAGTGCCGCAAGTCTATCACTCGTATCAAAGACCTCGCGATTATCAAAATCGCTCATTTGCGCTTTCATTAAGTCCGAAACAAATCTTATAAGAAAGGCGGTCTGCTTACCAACACCCTTAACCTTGACAAGCTCCTCTATCGGTGCAGAGAACACGGCGCCTAATGTACCAAACTGATTTATGAGTCTGTGGGCAACCTCGTTGGTGTCCTGCTGCGCATTGCAATAATATAGCAGAAATTCCAATACCTCGTGGTCAGAAAAGCCATCAAGCCCCACCTTAAGATACTTATTTCTGACTCTTTCTCTATGCCCTTTATGAAGATTTGAGTCATTTTTGTTTTTCCCCTCTACCACCTAAAGTCGCCCCCCTTTCTTATTTTTTTGTATTATACCACACTTTTACTATCTGAGCAACACAAAAATGGTCCGCAGGTAAAATCCTACGGACAACCGAGTACCAAATTATTTGATTTTCCCACCGTATATATAGACGAGTTCACTTTTGCATTGACAATGCTAAAGCCTTCTGTTTAATCCCCCATTAAAATATACTCAATTTAAGCCTTTTGCTCAGCATCTCAAGAGCTTTGATTCCTGCAACGCTGTTACCTTTTTTGTCTAGTGCGGGCGAATAAATTCCAATCCCCATTTTGTCTGGGACTACCGCCATAATTCCACCGCCGACACCGCTTTTTGCAGGAATTCCGACATTTATGGCAAACTCGCCCGAGCCATCATACATTCCGCAAGTCATAAGCACCGCGTTGGTGTATGTGGCATATTCCTTTTTAAAAAGCCTTTGCTGACTTTTCGGCTCTATACCCGAATTTGCAAGAACAAAAGCAATCCTCGAAAGCTCCTTGACTGTCACGTTTATAGAGCAGGCTCTGAAATAGCAGTCAAGAACCTCTTCTATGTCATCGTCAATCATCGAGTATGCCTTAAGCATATATGCAAGAGCCCTGTTTTTGTTGCCTGTCGCCTTTTCAGACAAATACACCTGCTCGTCTATTTCGAGCCTTTCGTTGCCCGCCATTTTCCTTGTTAAATCAAGCAAATTCTCAAACTTTTCCCTGTAATCTTTTCCGCAAAGCAGGGTACACAGCGCTATTGCGCCTGTGTTTATCATAGGGTTAATGTGTTCTCTTCTCAGAGCGCGGTCGCTGTAATTAAAAGCGTCAAACGGCTTGCCCGTTGCCTCTGCTCCGACGAGGTTGCGGACGCGGTCAGCCCCCTTGTACATAAGCGCCGCCAAAAGTATAATCGGCTTGACAACGCTTTGCATTGTAAAGCTCTTGTTAAAGTCGCCTGCAGAATGGATTTGTCCGTCTCCGGACACAACGCATATTGCAAATTCGTTTCTGTCCGCCTTTGCAAGCTCAGGAATATAGCTTGCAACCTCACCCTGCTGCGTGTAGCCGCGACATTCATTCAATATGCTCTCGAGCATTTTTTCCATTTTAAACATCCTCTCCGCCCATAATTTACGGGCAGGCTAGGCACTTATTGGTTTGCTTCTTTTTCGATAAGTCCGTCAATTCCGTTTTGACAACGAAGGATAACTCTCTGCCAAAGCTGTGCGTCTAAGAACCTGTTTTCGCCCGTTTCAATAAGCAGCCTTCCGAATTCATATGTATTATTATTCCACACATAGCCGCCTATAAATACATCAGCCTTTTTATTTTTGAGGCTGCAGAGGAATTCGCGGCAGCCCTCTTGTCATTCATATTTACTATGTAACAGAGGTTCAGAAAGTGAAACAAACTTCGTTACTTAATGTGCGAAGCATATTTCATAAATCCCTCAAGGAATTTATTTTGTAAAAAAAGAAGGACACGCTATAGCGTGCCTTCCTTTTTCTATCACTCTTGTGCGAAAAGAAACCAGGTTAAAACCTTAGATTTTCTTAATAAAAACATTACACTCTTTGCAGTAGTGTATATTTTTTATTTTTGCCACCTCAGACCATTTAACCTTGTCTGAAATTCGCAACTTTTTCTTATCAGCCATTGAAACCCATTTCAAAATAAAGGGTGAATTAAAAGGTATATACCCTACTTCCATCTCGTTTTGACAATAGGGACATTTCATAAAAATCACCGCCTCCCTTGTATTATAGCATAAAAGCGGCGGAGGGGCAATACTTATTACCTCTTACCTATTACTTATTACTTCCCAAAAATCCCGTGTGAATTTTATTTTGAGGTAAGAGTGAAGAGGTAAGAAGTAATAAGTAAAATCCCGCCCACTTACG
>JAZOOR010000036.1:0-2737 GCA_045655125.1 Oscillospiraceae bacterium | reverse complement strand
AAATGCCGCGCCCCGCTTTTCTTCCGGTACATCCCGAAGCTCGAAAAGGAGCTTCTCAACGCGTTCTTCATCGCTCGCGTTTTCGCCTGCATAACGCGCGGAATAAATACCGGGCGCACCGCCGAGTGCATCTACCGTAAGTCCCGAATCGTCTGCGATTGCCGCCTTCCCCGTAGCCTCCCATACCGCACGTGCTTTTATTAAAGCATTTTCCTCAAACGTTTCTCCGTTTTCCTCAATTTCGCCCGAAAAACCTGCTTCATGCATAGATTGAATTTCATAAGACGGTAAAATCCGCTGAAACTCCCGCATTTTTCCCATATTGCCTGTAGCGACTACTAACATGTCCCTTCCTCCTTTTCCTTGTGCCCGTAGTTTGTAAAGATTATTCATTTTAGATATCACCGTTTTCTGCGACTGTTTGTGTCAAGACTGGAGAACAGTGAATAATAGGACCTACTATTTTATCCTTAATTTTTTCACTGCATTTTTCTTAAACACTTTTCTTCAGAACCCGCGAGAATACTGGATTTTCTCGCTTCCGATAGTATATGTAAATATCAAAATCGGCAAACTAAAGTATTAAATTTTGATACTGCATAAGCACAAAACACTATAGAAATTATATCTACATTTATTTACATACAATTATTGGTATCTTACCTTTGAAAAGTTCTATAACTTCTTCATCATATACTGTGTAGAAATATGCATCCTCACTATGATTTGACATAAAGTGTATATCACCCAAATTGAAATCCGCAAATCTGGAATCAACTTCTTTAAGATATATAATCGAATACTTAAAACTTTTATCTTTGTTTTTCATATAATGATAAGAATATCTAGTTTTGTACTCTGATTTTAATATCAACAACCCTGCAACATCTTTTACATCAATTTGTTTTCGTAAAAATCTTTTAAAGACAATTTTATCGTTTTCTATGTATAATCCAAATTTTCTTAATAAGGGAAACAAACCCATAAAAAACAATGGCAAACTTATCAATGTTGCAATTATAAAAACTTTCCAGTCAAACCAAAGAAAAACAAGCACAATAATAGCAAATACTATCAAGTACAATTTTACCGTTTTATCAATTTCTTTGTGATTCTGTGGTATAAATTTTTGCATTTTTCCACCTCTTTCAATAACATTCGTCAAATTTCCTACTCGTGTCAAGAGTGGACCAAAAAATTGGTCAATATACTGTATTCGTGCATAGGTAATACTTGTACATTATTCCCGCGTTCTTTATTTTCATATGTAGATGTTGTAATTCTAATAAGCGCAAAAACAAAAAGCACAACTAAAATAATTACTAAACTCTTTTTCATTATATATGCATCCTTTCTTCATTCCTTATAGAATTAGTGTGAAAATCAGATGACATTCTATTTTAATTCATGCCGTCAGGCAATTCATTGAGTTTGCTTTTCAAACTCATTATAAAATCAGTGAACGATTTAGATGCCACTCATTTTTTGTCGATATGCAAACTTCGTTTGCTCGATATTTTTACTACGTAAAATCGATGTGTTCTCGCTTCGCTCAAACTCGATATGATATGAATTCTCGTCGCGTTAGCGACATATCGAGTGCGAAGCACATATCGAGTCATTTATGACATATCGAGAATTCGTTGGAATTCATATCGACGATTTCAAGCGAAGCTTGAAATCATTATACCACAGAAGTCAAAAAATAACAATAGAAATATACAATTTAGACAGAGAACGAAAGGCGGAGAAAAAAGCAACATGCACTTTGAAAGAACTTGTCTTTCAAAGTGCATGTTTATTTACTCTATTGGCAAAAACAGCGGACAATAGTGCTAAAATCGCAGAGCGGCATCGTACATTCTTCCACGCAACCATTATACACTTATTAGGAAATTTTACAAAGCATGCTATAAAAAACCGCGAAAGCACTCACTTTCGCGGTTTTAGATGTAATTTTTACTGTTCTATCGGTTTTTTCGTTACTGCTTTAATTACAAACAATGTTGCAACCATCAGCACAACGCCTACCGGCAGAAGCACATATGCATTCTGAATAAACGCTGCCAAAAGATACATCACGAAGGAAACCGCCGCCACCGTAATGGAATAGGGCATCTGCGTGGAAACATGGTTTAAGTGATTGCACTGCGCACCGGCGGAGGACATAATGGTCGTATCGGAAATGGGCGAGCAATGGTCACCGCAAACAGCGCCTGCAAGACATGCCGACATACCAATAATAAGAAGCTCACTTCCCGGTTCAAAAATCGCAGTTACAATCGGGATAAGAATACCAAAGGTACCCCAGGACGTACCGGTTGCAAATGCAAGCACACAGGCTACAAGGAAGATAATTGCGGGCAGGAAGTTCGCAAGGCCTGCAGCCGCAGAATCCATCAAAGCCCCTACAAAGTCAGCCGCACCCAAAAGCCCGGTCATGTTTTTAAGTGCTGTTGCAAAGGTCAGAATTAAAATTGCAGGCACCATTGCAATAAAGCCTTTTGGAATACATTCCATAGCTTCCTTAAAGGTAACGATGCGTCTTGCCATAAGATAAATAATGGTAATAACAAGCGCCACAAGCGCACCCCACGGAAGACCCACGGTTGCATCCGTATTACCGAAGGCATCAATGAAGCTTGCCCCATCAAAGAAGCCACCAACGTAGATAAGACCGATAACACATATCGCAACGAGCACCAAAACAGGCAGAATCAGGTCCATCACACGTCCC
>JAZOOR010000035.1:0-1651 GCA_045655125.1 Oscillospiraceae bacterium | reverse complement strand
CCCTCTGCATGACCGCGCATATATTCATAAACGGTTCTTGTATCTAAAAGCGTGATATCATCTCTTTTTTGAAGTGATGGAATATCCTCATAATAGAACTGCCCTACAATACCATTTTTCATGTTTTCAATGATAAAGCCTGCCATATTCACAGGGTCTTTTGCAGATGAATACGGCGGTGCATAGGAAAGCTCAAGGTCTTTTAGCTTGTCCGCTGTAAGTCCTGCAAAAATTGCAGTGGCAATTACATCAATTCTTTTTTCAATACCCTCATAACCTACCGCTTGAGCGCCAAGGATTTTATATGTTTCCTTTTCAAATATAACCTTTAGTGTCATAACTGTTGCCCCCGGGTAGTATCCTGCATGAGAAAGGGGTGAAAGAATAACTTTTTCATAAGCAATATTGCTTAATTTAAGCTGAGTTTCAGTCATTCCTGTTGATGCGACTGTCATATCAAAGAGCTTAATAACCGATGCTCCTTGCGTGCCTTTATAAGTGCTGTTAATCCCGCAAATATTGTCTGCCGCAATTCGCCCCTCTTTATTGGCAGGGCCCGCTAATGTTATAACTGCCTTATCATTTGAAATAAAGTTTTCCACCTCTACCGCATCACCAACTGCATAAATGTCCTCGTCCGAGGTTTGCATATTGTCAGAAACTGCAATTGCCCCCTTTACGCCCAATGCGAGTCCTGCATCTTTTGCAAGCGCGTTTTCAGGAGAAACACCAACAGATACAATGACCATATCGGCTAGATTCTCCTGACAATCGGTAACAACCATATTATTCTCAATACTTTTTACATTGGCATTTAAAAGAATGTTGATGCCCTTTGTCCTTAAATTTGTGTGGACAAATGATGCAATGTCACTATCTACTGTGTTTAAAAGGTGGTCGCCTTTTTGGATGACAGTAATATCTATTCCTCGGTTTTTAAGATTTTCCGCCATCTCAAGTCCTATAAAACCACCGCCGATGATAACGGCTGTCCGAGTAGGATTGTTGTCTGTAAACTCACGAATTTTAAGCGTATCTTCTACCGTGCGAAGTGTGAAAATATTACTGAAATTACCCTTACAAAAATCAGGCATAACAGGCTTTGCACCGGGAGACAAAATGAGTTTGTCATAGCTTTCTTCAAACACGTTTCCGCTCATTTTATCCAAAACCGTAACAGTTTTTCTTTCGCGGTTTATTTTAGTTACCTCATGGAGCGTTCTTACATCAATTTTAAATCTCGACCAAAATCCTTCGGGAGTCTGTAAAAACAAATCTTCTTTGTCAGAGATTTCTCCACCGATATAGTAAGGGAGTCCGCAGTTTGCGTAAGAAACATATCCGCTTCGCTCAAAAATGATTATCTCCGCATTTTCATCAAGTCTTCTGATTCTTGCCGCAGCCGTAGCACCGCCTGCAACTCCTCCAATAATAACTATTTTCATTTTTACACCTCCGTTATTCAAAACTTTCTTATTTTATTCTATAATAGCAAATAGACTTGCCCGAACCTTCACGCTTTAGCTCTCCTTCGCTTACCATTTTACGAAGTGCCCCTTCAACGGAGCTTATGCTGAGTGACGGACAGAGTTCTCTGATATCCTGTTTGGTAAAACGCCCCACCTTATTCAGTGACGCCTTTCTCACCATT
>JAZOOR010000034.1:0-7274 GCA_045655125.1 Oscillospiraceae bacterium | reverse complement strand
AATATTCGTCGTTGCTTTTTCTTTTGCGATAGAACTTGCTCAGCATATAATTGGCATAGGCATTGGATACAAATACAGAAATGTTGATATAGACGATCTGATTTTAAATACTATTGGCGGAATAATAGGATATGCTATATACAAGCTAACTCCAAAAAAGATCTTAAACATATTTGAATAATCATTGTGCGTGTTGTTCTAATTAAAAAATGGCGGCAGGAAAATTCCTGCCGCCATTTTGTTTTTATTAAAGTTTTTTGGATTTTTCAAATGCGGCGGTGACCGCGTTTATCATTGCGGCGCGCACGCTTCCCTCTTCCATAGCGCGAACGCCCTCAATGGTGGTGCCGCCGGGGCTGCAAACATCGTCTTTGAGTTTTTCGGGGTGCTCTCCCGATTCTATGGCAAGCCTTGCTGCTCCAAGCACTGTCTGCTCGGCGTAGGCGAGAGCCTTATCTCTGGGAAGACCGCATTTAACGCCGCCATCTGCCATTGCCTGAATAAAGAGATAAACAAAGGCAGGACCGCAGCCCGAAACTGCGCTTGCCGCGTCGATAAGCTTTTCGTCAAGTGCGTCGAGCTTGCCTGAAAGAGATAGAATATCGCAAAACTCCTCTAAATCCTCTTTATTTACAAGCTCATTCGCGGTGTAAAGTATCATACCTTCACATACCGAAGCAGGAGTGTTGGGCATAATTCTGATTATAGGGCGCTTTCCAAACATATCCTCAATGCGGCTTATAGAAATGCCTGCCGCCATTGAAACGAGTATGGTTTTATCCGAAACATCAGCTTTAATGCTATCGGCCACAGCGCTCATTACTTGAGGCTTTACACCTAAAAACGCAAACTTACAGTTTGCAACCACCTCATTTGAGGTAGCGCACTCGCAGCCATACTCTTTTGCAAGAGCCGCTGCTTTTTCTATCATTGCATCAGCGAGCAATACATTTTCGCCGCCAACCTTTTTAATAACGGCAGAGGCGAGCGCTCCGCCCATTTTTCCTGTTCCTACAAAACCTGCAAGTTTCATATTTACACTTCCTTATCTTATATGTCCTTTTCCTTCAATGACATATTTATATGTGGTAAGCTCCTCTATACCCATAGGTCCTCTTGCGTGCAGCTTTTGGGTAGAAATTCCCATTTCACAACCAAGGCCGAACTCACCGCCGTCTGTAAATCTTGTGGATGCGTTTATGTAAACAGAGGAGCTGTCAACCTTTTGAGCAAAAAGCTTTTGAGCCTCTATGTCCTCTGCGATTATAGCCTCACTATGAGTCGTTGAATGCTCCGAGATATGCTCTATTGCATCTTCAATACCACTAACTACCTTTACTGCAAGGATATAATCTAAAAATTCGGTGTCAAAATCATCTGCTCCTGCCGCCTTGCCCGCAATTATTTTTGCGGCATTTTCACAAAGGCGAAGCTCAACGGGAGTTTTGCCCTCTTTTTCTCTTTGTTCTGTGAGCAGCTCTTTTAAGCGAGGCAGAAACTCATTTGCGATATCCTTGTGAACAAGGCAGACCTCAGCCGCATTGCAAACCGACGGGCGAGAGGTTTTTGCATTGTTTACAATGCTGAGAGCGGTTTCTATATCAGCGGATTTATCGACATATATATGGCATATTCCCGTTCCTGTCTGAATACAGGGAACAGTTGCATTTTTAACGCAGGCATCAATAAGACCCCTGCCGCCGCGTGGAATAAGAATATCCACATACCTATTTGCTGTCATAAGCTCGGTTGCGCTGTCGCGCGAGGTGTCCTGAATAAGATTTACAAGAGTCACTGGAAGCCCCGCTTTTTCAAGACCGCGCCTTAGAGCGCCCACTATGGCATTTGCCGAGCAAAACGCCTCTTTTCCGCCTCTTAAAACGCTGACATTTCCGCTTTTAAGGCAGATAGCCGCAACATCAGATGTTACATTGGGGCGGCTCTCATATATAATTGCAACAACACCAACAGGGACAGACACCTTTTTTATCAGAAGTCCATCCTCGCGGGTAGTTTCTTTAAGGGTTCTGCCGACGGGGTCGGGAAGGCTTGCTACCTTGCGCATAGATGCCGCCATATCGGCTATTCTCTGAGGGGTAAGGCGCAGGCGGTCGAGCATTACATCGGAAATCTTGCCCTTGGCATTTTCAAGGTCAATCTGATTTTCTTTAAGGATTTCCTCCGCCGAATTTTCGAGCGCATCAGCCATAGCAATAACCGCATCGGTTTTCTGCTGCTCTGTGAGAGTGGCAAGTGTTTTTTTAGCAGCCTTTGCCACCTCTAATATTTCTTTTGTAGTAATCACAAAATCACTTCTTTCCAACAAATCGGGTGCCGACGCTCTCGCCCTTTATAATATCATAAAGGTGCATAGGCTCAGCGCCATTGGCTATTACCATATCAATGCCTGCCTCGGTTGCAATCTGGGCGGCGTGCAGCTTGGTTTTCATTCCGCCTGTTCCAAGCTCGCTGCCCCTACCTTCTCCGAGAGCCATAATTTCGGGAGTAATCTCCTCTACCCGCGAGAGCAGCTTTGCATTTTTGTCCTTTCGGGGATCTGCGGTGTAAAGCCCGTCAATATCAGAGAGAAGAACGAGCAGGTCTGCCTTTACGCTAACAGAAACGATAGCACCGAGTGTATCGTTATCTCCAATAACAATTTCCTCTGTGGCAACTGTATCGTTCTCGTTTATTATCGGCAGAGCGCCAAGCTCTAAAAGGCGGGCAAGGGTGTTTTCAAAATTCTGATGGCGTTCCTCGCTCTTTAAATCAGAGCCGGTAATGAGAACCTGAGCGGTTGTATGATTATACTTTGAAAAAAGCCTGTCATATGTATACATCAGCTCGCACTGACCAACTGCGGCACAAGCCTGCTTGGTTGGGATATCAGAGGGACGGTCTTTTAAGTTAAGCTTTCCCATTCCCATTCCAATCGCGCCCGATGAAACTAAAATAACCTCGTGCCCGATATTCTTAAGGTCGCTGATAATCTTACAAAGCTCCTCGACCAAGAAAATATTCATTCTGCCTGTTTTATGAGCAAGCGTCGAGGTGCCGACTTTAATTACAATACGCATAATATCTCTCCGATTTACTGAAATTTCTTTTATTATACTAAATTATGTGTAATTTTGCAATATCGACATTATATTTTCTTTATTTTAATATAAGGTATTGAAAATCACTTTCTTATATGGTATACTAAAAAAGTATTTTTACTTCAAAAGGAGTTGGTTTTAAGTGGACGACAGTCCTGCGATACAATATTTAATCGCAATCATAGTGCTGCTTATCTTGGCGGCATACTTTGCAGGAACAGAAATTGCTCTTGCCTCAACGAACAAAATCCGTATGGCTAACCGAGCCGAAAACGGTGACAGAAAGGCAAAAACAGTTGTTTATGTTCTTGACCATTTTGACAAGGCGCTCACTACTCTGCTTATCGGAAACAATGTTACCCACGCGGGAATTGCTACTATTGCAACATTGTTTACATATTCGCTTTTCAGCAGTATTGAAGCGATGCCTGACTATGCAGTAACCTTGTCAACCATTATTACAACAATAGTTGTTTTCTTTGCAGGAGAAATGGTGCCCAAGGCATTTGCAAAGGCTTGCAACGAGTCTTTTGCTCTTGTTGCGGCAGGTCCGCTTGTTCTGCTTATGAAGCTTCTTACCCCCATTTCCCTTTTCTTCTCGGTATTTTCAGATTTGGTCAGCCGCCCTTTCAAGAAAAAGGCGGGAGAAACTCCTACCGTTACTGAGGATGAGCTTTACGATATCATTGAAACCTATGTTGAGGAAAATGATATCGACAAGGAAACAGAGGAGCTTGTTCAGAACGCAATAGAATTTTCAGAATCAAGTGTTAAAGATGTTATGACCCCATGGGATAAGGTTGTAAAAGTATCCATTGATGATGACAACAAAACCATCGTCACCGCTATAAAGGGATGCACCTTTACACGTCTTCCCGTTGTAAACAAGAATGGCACTGTTATGGGAACTCTCAGTATGAGGACATTCTTAAAGCGTTATCTTAAGGATAAGAATTTCTCTATCAAGGAAATTATAACTACCCCTGTCTACATTGGCGACAAAACCCCTGTTGACGATCTGCTTAATGTACTTTCGGCAAAACGCACGCACGTTGCGTATGTCCGTTCAGGTAAAAAAATTCTCGGCATTATTACCGTGGAAGATATTCTCGAAGAGCTTGTCGGCGAGATTTACGACGAGGAAGAGAGTATTGGAGGTGCGGTAAATGCTTAATTATATTATTATTGTAATCTGCCTTATAGGCTCGGCATTTTTCTCCGCCTCCGAGATTTCATATGCCGCTTCAAGCGAGGTCAGGTTAAAAAGAGGCGCTGAGGAAAAGAAGGGGCTTGCCCCCAAGCTTGCGCTTAAAATTCATAATAACTACGAAAGCGCACTTGCAACTATTCTTATCGGAAACAACCTTGTTAACATTGCTTCCGAATCTGTTGCAACAGTTATTATAATTACCCTTTTGGGTGAGTCTAACGCTTGGATTGCCACAATCATTATGACTGTGATAGTTCTTATATTCGGCGAGATACTTCCGAAGGTTGTTGCTAAAACCATTCCAGAAACATTTGCAACACTGTTTGCAATTCCGCTCTATGTGCTTTCTATTATTACTAAGCCTATTGTAGTTGTAGTAGAGTTCCTGCTTAAAGGAATATCTCTGCTTTGGAAAAGCCGTGTTGACACCTCCCCCTCAGTTACCGAAGAGGAGCTTGAAACTATCATCGACACAGTCGAAGACGAGGGTGTTATCGACGAAGATAAATGCGAGCTTATTCAGAGTGTTTTTGATTTTGGCGATGTTCAGGCATACGAAATCATTACTCCGAGAGTCGATATGCTTTCTATTGATATTGAAGACAGTCGCGAGGAAATGCTTGATATCATATTCAATTCCATCTATTCAAGAATTCCTGTTTACAAGGATACTCCCGACACCATTGTGGGTATTCTTCACGTAAATATGGTTCTCAGGGAGCTGCTCGAAAACCCTGACGCAGACATTACAAAGCTTCTTATGCCTGCAGTTTACGTTCACAAAACCATGCCGCTAGACGACGTTCTGAATACTATGCGTCTTAACAAAACCCACATCGCTATTGTTACCGACGAGTACGGCGGTGTTATGGGTATTCTCACTATGGAAGATGTCTTAGAGCAGCTTGTCGGAGACATATGGGACGAAAGTGACATAATAGAGCCCGAAATCGTTGAGATTTGTGATGGCTGTTTTGAAATAGACGGTGATATGCGCATTGAGGACTTTTTTGATGAAGTTGACTTTAATGACAAGGATTTTGATGATGACAACGCAACCGTCGGCGGTTTTGTAACCGAGCTTTTGGGAAGATATGCAGAAAAAGACGATACTGTCACCTATGAAAATATCATTTTTACAGTTTTAGAGGTTGACAATCACAGAATTATCCGATTAAAAGCGCAGGTTTTACCGCCCGTCACCGAAGAGGACGAGGACTAAATTTAAAATTAAGATAGAAAAGAGCAAGCCTTGCAGGTTTGCTCTTTTTTTGTGGTTTTATACCATATTTTGTCGATTTTTCTTGACAGTGTTTTATATATTGTGTTATAATTTCGATTAGAGCAAAGTAAAGTCTTTAACCCACCGACTGTGCGGAGTCGGCAAGATTTTATCATAATTTTGCTTTTTTGCGAAAATGCTAACATCTTGCCACACGGCAGGATGTTTTTCTTTTTGGGGTTAGGGGTTATTTTGCAAAAATAAAAAGGAGTGTAAATTATGAAGCTTTACTATGATGTAGAAAGCAAGCCCAAGTTTGGTCAGCTGGTTGTTTTTGCAATTCAGCAGCTACTCGCCATTATGACAGCTACTCTGGTAGTTCCCGTTATAATCGGCAACAACATGAGCCCTGCAGCAGCTCTCTTCGGTGCAGGTGTCGGCACACTTGTATATGTTATGTTCACCCAGAAAAAGAGCCCTGTATTCCTTGGTTCATCCTTCGCATTCATCGGCTCGATGTTTGCCGCTTTTGCAGGCAGTGTTTCAATGGCTCTCGGTTATTTAGGTCTTATTATCGGTGCAATCTTTGCAGGCCTTGTTTATGTTGTCATCGCAATTATTGTTAAAATTTCAGGTGTTAACTGGATTAACAAACTTATGCCCGCAGTTGTTATCGGACCTACCGTTGCTATCATCGGTCTTTCCCTTGCGGGAAATGCTGTAGGCGATCTCCAGTCCGGCTTTAAGGTTGATAACGTTTCGGTTGCTTCTCCTCTGGTTGCAATCCTTTGCGGACTTGTTACACTTATTGTTATCACTCTTTGCTCTACCTCTAAGAAAAAGACTCTTCGTCTTATCCCCTTTATTTTCGGAATTTTAGCAGGTTATGCTTTTGCCGCTATTCTCACTATTATCGGCAATCTTGCAGACATTGATGCTATCCGTCTTATCAATTTCGGAACCTTCACAGCTCTGTGGGAGAACGGAGTTACCCTTTCTACATTTGTAAAGATTCCCGATTTCACATTCCCTACCGCAATTAAGGGCATTAGTGAAGTTACCCCCGCATATATCGGAACTATTGCAGCAGCTTATATCCCCGTTGCATTCGTTGTTTTTGCTGAGCACATCGCTGACCACAAAAACATTTCTTCCATTATAGAGCGTGACCTCCTCACCGAGCCCGGTCTTTCCAGAACCCTTTTGGGTGACGGTGTCGGCTCCATGGTTGGCGCATTATTCGGCGGTTGTCCCAACACCACTTATGGTGAGTCTGTAGGCTGCGTTGCTATCACAAGAAATGCTTCTGTTCTCACAATCATCGCAGCAGCAGTTGGCGCAATCCTCATTTCTCTGCTCTCTCCCTTTGTTGCATTCGTTAACTCCATTCCTCCCTGCGTTATGGGCGGTGTCTGCGTTGCACTTTACGGATTTATCGCAGTCAGCGGACTTAAAATGGTTCAAACCGTTGACCTCAACGACAACAGAAACCTGTTCGTTGCATCATCAATCCTGATTACCGGTATCGGCGGTCTTACCCTGAATTTTGGCTCTAACGGTCAGGGCGGCGCACTTATCACAATCACTTCAATCGCTACCGCTCTTATCCTCGGCATCATCTTAAATGTAATTCTCGCAAAAAGAGAAGTTCCCGAAGACGAGGAATAAATAGTAAAAACAAATCCCCCGCGGGAGGGGCGCGGGGGGGTTTTTTTTTTTTAACTGGTTCTACCTTTTTTATATT
>JAZOOR010000033.1:0-25396 GCA_045655125.1 Oscillospiraceae bacterium | reverse complement strand
CACTGGCGCCCATACAAAGAACAGAGTCGATTGCATTTAAGGGGGCGGCAGAGCCTAATGTGTAGCAGCCGATATCACCGAGAACGGTGATCTTATTTTTGGAAAGAACATAGAACAGACCTCTGTGAGGGCAACCCGCACACATAACAGGAGGTCTGACGGGGATATTTTCAAGGGGCTCTGCAAACTCAGGCACGGGAGCGCCGAGAGCCTCTGCAATAAGTTTCTGAGAAAACTCTCCGCAGATGGGGAAAAGATTTTTGCCATCTACTTTAAGTCCCAATGCTTTGCAGTGATTTTCAATAACGCCGTCAAGCTCTTCAACAACCACTAATCTGTCAACTTTATCGGCAAAATCGCAAATAAGCTTTGTAGGCAGAGGATTTACAAGACCAAGCTTTAAGACAGAAACACTATCCCCAAATACCTCTTTAACATAATCATAACAGGTTCCCGAGGTGATAATACCTAAGGATTTATCCTCTGCGATAAAGCAGGAGTTAAGAGGTGAGGTTTCAGCATACTCTGCAAGTCGCTCGCATCTATCCTCTACAACAGGGTGTCTGCGGATAGCATTGGCAGGCGCCATTATGTATTTCTGAGGATTTTTAACATATTCCTTTTTAGCCTCTACCCTATCAGAAAGCTCTACTATCGACTGAGAATGTGCAATTCTTGTGCACATACGCAGCAGAACGGGAGTATCGTACTCTTCAGAAAGCTCAAAGGCAAGCTTTGCAAACTCCTTGGCTTCCTGCGAGTCGGCAGGCTCAAGCATAGGTAATTTTGCGGCGACTGCGTAATGGCGCGAATCCTGCTCGTTCTGGCTGGAGTGCATTCCCGGGTCATCGGCTACGCAGATAACAATACCGCCGTTTACACCTGTATACGACATTGTAAAGAGAGGGTCTGCTGCAACATTGAGTCCGACGTGTTTCATACAGCAGGCACTTCTCGCACCTGCAAGAGATGCGCCAAAGGCAACCTCGCAGGCAACCTTCTCATTAGGCGCCCACTCGCAGTATACTTGCTCATAATTTGCGGCATACTCGGTAATCTCGGTTGAGGGAGTGCCGGGGTAACTGGAAATGACAGAGCACCCTGCTTCCATAAGGCCGCGGGCGACAGCCTCATTTCCTAACATAAGTTTTTTCATAAATATTTACCACCTTAAACTTCTTATTTATGTTCAAGAGAACTTCTTGCGGGAACTGTAATTTCAGTGTTGTAGCATTCAAACATTTCATCGACATTCTCAGGCTTTCCCTTTTGTGTAAGCAGGCTAACTACAGGAACAATTACAAGCCCGCCTATCATTGCAAAAACTCCCGAATAGAGTGAATTACTAAACACGACATTAAGAACGGGGATTTCAGCTACGCTAAGTACTTTCATGGATATCAGAAGCTGAACTATCATCATACCAACGCCGAATGCAAAGGATGACCATACAGAAGCTCTGGTTGTTTTCTTAAAGTAAAGTCCATACAAAAACGGGGCAAGGAATGATCCTGCAAGCGCTCCCCACGAAACTCCCATCATCTGCGCGATGAAAACAAAGCCTGACCAAATTGTATCCTTTAAGATTGCGATAACTGCGGAAAGTACAATAAAGAAAACTATGAGTAGTCTCATTATTAAAAGCTTTTTCTTTTCGCTTTGCTCTTTTTTGTTTTCAGGCACTATAACATCAAGTGTTAAGGTCGAGGCTGAGGTTAAGACAAGCGAAGAAAGGGTTGACATTGAGGCTGATAAAACGAGCACAATAACAATTCCGATTATATATGGCGAAAGGCTCTCAAGCATTGTGGGAATAACTGAGTCAAAGCCTTTTTGAGCTACGGTTTCGGGTGTTACAAATAGTCTTCCGAAGCCGCCTAAGAAATAGCAACCGCCCGCAACAATAACTGCAAAGATTGTTGAGATAAGTGTTCCCTTTTTGATTGCTGCCTCGTTTGAAATAGCATAGAATTTTCCTATCATCTGAGGAAGTCCCCAAGTTCCAAGCGAGGTGAGTAGAACAACAACTATAAGAAACAGAGGCTGTGGGCCGAAGAAAGAGGTATACTCCCAGCCGCTTGTTTCTGCAAGAAGCTGTGTTGACCCCATAAGTCCGCCATTTTTATTCAAAACAGCAAGGATAACTGCAACAATACCGACGAGCATAATAATTCCCTGAATAAAATCGTTTATGGCTGTTGCCATATAGCCGCCGAATATAACATATATACCTGTCAGCACCGCCATAGCAGATATGCAAGCCCAGTAAGGCACATCAAAGGCTATGGCGAAAAGGCTTGAAAGCCCGTTATAAAGCGAGGCAGTGTAAGGAATAAGGAAAACAAAAACTATAATTGATGCCGCAATTTTAAGCGCTTTTGAGTTATAACGTTTCTGGAAAAAGTCGGGCATTGTTTTGGAGTCTAAGTGCTGCGTCATAATACGGGTGCGACGCCCTAAAATATTCCAGGCAAGCAGCGAGCCGATAAAGGCATTTCCTAATCCTATCCATGTAGATGCAATACCGAAATTCCATCCAAACTGACCTGCGTAGCCGACAAATATAACTGCCGAAAAATACGAGGTTCCATAGGCAAATGCTGTAAGCCACGGGCCTACTGATCTGCCGCCTAAAACAAATCCATTCACATCTGTGGCGTGGCGGCTGCAATAAATGCCTACGCCTATCATAAGTGCAAAAAAACATACAACAAGAATGATTGTAAATGTTTGTGTTGTCATTATAAAACTCCTAAACTCAAACTATTTAGCCTGTTATCTGAGCCTCAACAAGACTTCCGCCGCAATAAATGCTGCGAAGGCGAGGCTTTTCTATTTTCCCTGTCGGGTTTCTTGGAACATCTGCAAATATTATCCTTCTCGGGCGCTTATATTTAGGCAGAGTAAGGCAGAATTCATTTACCTCTGCTTCTGTTAAAGCGGCGCCCTCCTTAACTTCAATAATTGCTGCCGATATTTCGCCGAGACGTTTATCGGGAAGGCCTATTACCGCGACATCCTTAATTTTATCGTGAGCGCGAAGATGGTCTTCAATCTGAACGGGATAGATATTCTCGCCGCCGCTTATGATAACATCTTTTTTACGGTCAACAAGGAATATAAATCCATCCTCATCCTCTTTTGCCATGTCACCCGTAAGAAGCCAGTCACCTTTAAGAATTTCTTCGGTTGCCTCGGGATTTTTATAATAGCATTTCATAACGCCCGCTCCCTTGACAGCAAGCTCTCCGACCTCTCCCCTTTTAACTTCATTTCCGTTTTCATCAACTATCTTGGTTTCCCATTTATAGCCTGCCTTGCCAATGGCACCAACCTTATGTATATTCTCAACACCAAGATGGACACATCCCGGACCGATAGACTCGGAAAGTCCGTAGTTGGTATCATATTCGTGTGTGGGAAATCGCTCTTTCCAGCGCTTTATAAGTGAGGGTGGAACAGGCTGAGCGCCTACGTGGGTAAGGCGCCAGGGAGAAAACTCGTAGTCATCTAAATCAAGCTCACCTCTATCAATACTATCGAGAATGTCCTGCATCCAGGGAACTAAAAGCCATACGATAGTTGCCTTTTCATCAGAAGCCGTCTGAAGCACCCACTCAGGCTTGACACCGCGAAGAAGAACAGCGCGGCTGCCTGAAAGCAGTGAGCCAAACCAGTGCATTTTAGCGCCCGTATGGTAAAGAGGCGGTATGCAAAGAAATACATCATTCTTTGTCTGGCTGTGATGTTTCTGCTCGGTAAGACAGGCGGAAACAAGTGCCTCGTGACGATGCAGTATCGCCTTGGGGAAGCCTGTTGTACCCGACGAAAAATAAATAGCGGCATCATCACTGTCGCGAAGCTCGACGGGGGGTACAGTTGTAGAGCAGTAATATGTCATTTCGTTATAGTTATCACAGTACTCAGGGGTATCCTCTCTGTTTCCTACAAAAAAATAGTTGTCTACATCGGTTATGTCTTTAACAACGCTGTCAATCCGCTCAACAAATTCGGGACCGAACACAAGCATTCTGACATCTGCAAGGTCAAGGCAATATTTAATTTCATCTGCAGAATAACGGTAGTTCATAGGAACAACAAGCGCACCTGTTTTGAGAATACCGAAATAGATAGGCAGCCACTCGAGGCAGTTCATAAGCAGAATTGCAACCTTGTCCCCTCTTTTTATACCCTTAGTAAAAAGGAGATTGGCAAAGCGGTTTGCTTTTACATCAAATTCCTTCCAGCTTATCTCTCGGCGGTATTTTGCACCCTCCTGAGCAGTATCAATTAGGTTATACTCTCTCCATGTTATATTCTTTTCAGGCTGCTTTTCGGGATTTATCTCAACAATGGCTATATCATTGGGATAAATCTTTGCATTTCTTTCCAAAAAGTCGGTAATTGGCATTTGTTTTCCTTCTTTCTGCGGATTGTAGAACAAAGATAATAAACTTAAAAATTATTATAGCATATTTCATATCCTTTGTCGAGTTTTTTCGTGCTGTTTTTTACTTAAATTTTCCTATAAAATCACAAAAAAATTTCCCTGCAAACTCATTTGCAAGGAAATTTTATTTTTTAAAGATTTTCTTTAATTTTTTTAATCATTTCTTCATATTCGGCATCTGAAAGATATATTTTATCGGGGTTCATCTGGAAAACTCCGCCCCATTCGTGACCACCCTCGTATTTGGGTACGAGGTGCATATGTAAATGACATCCTGTGTCGCCATATGCTCCGTAGTTTATCTTGTTAGGCTTAAATGCCTTGTGTAGCGCATTTGCAGCACGGCAAACATCTGCCATAAAAAGATTTCTCTCTTCTTCGCTAATATTAACAATCTCGCTGACGTGGTCCTTATAGGCTACGATAACACGACCGGGTTTGGACTGTTCCTTAAACAAAATAAGTTGGCTGACCTCAAGGTCGCAAATTGGAATACCGAATTTAGAGAGCAGCTCTCCGCCCATGCAATAACCGCAGTTCTGATCTTTCATAATTTTTTCCTCCTAAAGCTTTTTGCTTAAAATAATTATAAAACAAGTAAGGCAAAAATGCAACTGCATTTTATTTAAGCCTCAACCCCTTGGGGTAATGGTTTTTGGCTCTGCCGCCACTTACCTTAATACCGCCAACTGCGCAGCCACAGACTGTTACAACTGCCCAGCCGTTTTCAAGCTCGCAATTAAGCTCTTCTCCGCGCAGATATTTTTTTAATTCAGCGCTCTCAGGAGAAAGCTCTAATTTTCTTTTAAAACTACTGCCCATAGCCATAAAAAACTGATGATGCGGCTGAATATAATTTTTTCGTACCTCTCCAATGGTCACCCCGCAAGAGAACGCAGTGCCTTTTTTTACTTCGAAATCAGGAGTAAAATAAACAGGATTAT
This sequence comes from Oscillospiraceae bacterium, assembly GCA_045655125.1. Classification (GTDB taxonomy): domain Bacteria; phylum Bacillota; class Clostridia; order Oscillospirales; family Ruminococcaceae; genus SIG578. The sequence continues at coordinate 20,002 of JAZOOR010000033.1, read as the reverse complement.
CATTATACATTATAACATTTTCTTTTTGATAGGAAACCAGAACATCGTCAAGAAAATCTGTTACAATGCTATCGATTTTATTTGGAACTTTATTTGATTTGCGCGAAATTTCACAGTTCTTGCTCTTATTGTGAAGCACTGCCATAAACTGTCCCTCACCGCGTGACTTATGAGGATAAAATCTTCTGCAAAGGTTTATATCTTTACACATACACCCATCGTACAAAATACCATCCTCTGTTGCCTTTTGCACCGCTTTCGCAACAGGAACTATCTCAAATTCGGGGTGGCCATTTAAAAATGCGTCTACCGTCATTTCATTTTCTTCCAACGAAAAGGTGCAGGTTGCGTAAACTATATATCCGCCGCCTTTTACGCATTTTGCGGCATTTTCCAGGATTTCTCTCTGCCTTTTAGCGCACACTATAACATTTTGAGGGCTCCACTCGTCTATGGCAATTTGCTCTTTTCTGAACATTCCCTCACCCGAGCAAGGCGCATCGACCATAATAAGATCAAAGGCTCCGGGATAAAGCTCTGCAATCCTCTTTGTATCGAGGCAGGTGGTAACGGTGTTTTTAAGACCGAGGCGCTCGATATTTCCTGTCAGTATTTTGCATCGCGACGGGACTATCTCATTTGAAACAAGCACTCCTCTTTCACCGAGCTTATTTCTAAGCTGGGTGCTCTTGCCTCCCGGCGCCGCGCACATATCAAGGATTTTCCAATCCGGCTTTATGTCGACACATTCGGCAGGCGCCATTGCCCCCGGCTCCTGAACATAGATAATTCCTGCGTGGTGAAATGGGTGTTCACCTATCTTTTCCTCTTCAAGATAAAATCCATTTTCAACATAAGGAATCTTCTCGTTTGTAAAGTTACTCGCCTTTACAAACTCATCAAGGGAAATCTTATCGGTATTTACTCTGAACGCTCTCACGGGCGGTTGTGACAGTGATTTTAGGTACTTTTCAAAGTCACAACCCAATAGTTTTTTCATTCTGTTTTCATATTCTACGGGTAGTTTTTTCATTTATCTTCTCCGCTTAAATTCATTTCAGCATAAAGCATGCACATAGAGGCGGCCGTTACAGCGGCAGTTTCTGTTCTCAGGATTCTTTTTCCGAGAGAAACGCAAATTGCGCCCATTTCCCTTGCCTTTTCTATTTCGGTTTCATCAAATCCACCCTCAGGGCCAATCATAATTCCAACCGACATTCCGCTCTTTATTTTTAAAAGCGCATCCTTTGTAGCCTTCATTCCGTCCTCATTTTCGTAAGGCACTATAAGTAAATCAAGCTCTTTTGCCCTTTCGAGTGCCGCATTAAAGGACAAAACCTCGCAAACCTTGGGCACAATATTGCGTTTGCTTTGCTTTGCCGCGCCCTCGGAAATAGCCTGCCAGCGCTCTACCTTTGATTTCTTTTTCTTTTGGTCGAGCTTAACTACGCAGCGGCTCATTTCAGTTGGAATAATTTCATAAATACCAAGCTCTGTGCATTTCTGAATAATCAGTTCCATTTTATCGCCTTTAGGAAGGCCCTGAAAAAGATGTATTTTCACAGGAAGCTCGGTTTCTCTGTAGTTTTCCTCTATGATATCCGCAGCAACGCAGTCGGTGAGGATTTGGGAAAGTCTGCAAAGGTGGCTTTTTCCCTCATAACTTACAAGAAAGGTGTCTCCCTCTTTCATACGAAGGACATTTTTTATATGATTAAAGTCAGCGCCGCCGATAAGAAAGCGCTCACCGTCTTTTTCCTCTGCAAAGAAATTATACATTATTTACACCTTCCTTTTAGCACATTATACCAAAATTATATCGGTAACACAACTACATTTTGATTTTTATCTCTTTTCTTGACCGCTGTGTCGAATTGTGGTATATTAAAACTGCAACATACATAAATTATGTATGAAGAAAGGAGCAAATATTATGGATATCTTTTTAATCATTCTTGCGATCGTAATATTAGCGATTATTTTTGCTAATATCCGCATCGTCCCTCAGGCAACTGAGTATGTTATTGAGTTTTTAGGAAAATACAAAACCACCTGGGGTGCAGGAATTCATGTTAAAATTCCGTTATTAGAAAGAATTGCAAAGCGCATTACCCTTAAGGAGCAGGTTATGGATTCGCCGCCGCAGCCTGTTATAACCAAGGATAACGTTACTATGCAGATAGACACCGTTGTTTTCTTTAGAATTTACAATGCAAAGCTCTATGCTTACGGTGCGGTTAACCCTATTTCCGCGCTTGAAAATCTCACCGCTACCACTCTTCGTAACATTGTTGGTGAGCTTGAGCTTGATTCTACTCTCACATCGCGTGATACAATCAACGGCAAAATGACTGCTATTCTCGATGAGGCTACAGACCAATGGGGAATCAAGGTCAGCCGCGTTGAGCTGAAAAACATTATTCCGCCTGCTGAAATACAAAATGCTATGGAAAAGCAGATGAAGGCTGAGCGCGACCGCCGCGAAACCCTGCTGCAAGCCGAAGGTCACAAGGCAGCCGCTGTTACACGCGCCGAAGGTGACAAACAGGCCATGATTCTTGCCGCCGAAGGTGAGCGAGATGCCAGAATAGCAAGAGCAGAGGGTGAGGCACGCGCCATTTATCTCTCCAAAAAAGCGGAAGCAGACGGACTTTTAGCCCTTAAAGAAGCGGGTGCTGATGCCGCAGTTTTAGAGCTTAAAAAGTATGAGGCGCTTATCAAAATGGCAAACGGAAAGGCTGCAAAAATTATCATCCCCACCGATGCCGTTAATGCCACACGCCAGAATGTTCTTTTCTCTGAAACAACAGGTCTTGGCGACACAACCAAAGAGGCTCCCGAACCTCCCAAAGCACAAAAGGCAGACCCCTGCTGCGAAAGATTTGAAACTCAGGAATAAAAATTTCCCCTTGTCTTGAATTAAGACAAGGGGATTTTTTCTCACAAAAAAAGCAAGGAGTGAAGAAGTAAGAGGTAAAAAGTAAAAATCCCCGTTCATAAGAACGGGGATTTTGTGGCGGAGAGAGGGGGATTTTTCCGGCGCTACCGCGCCTATCGCCTCGCTTCGCTCGTTGCCCACTTCGGCGAAAACAGTCCACCGGACTGTTTTCTTCCGCAAGGCGCCGCCTTGCTCCCTCGTCAGTTCGAATCCCCCTCCTACACTTGTGCGTACAAAAAAAGAGCATTACCTTAAAAGGTAATGCTCTTTTTGGCGGAGAGAGGGGGATTCGAACCCCCGAACGGGGTTAACCGTTACACGATTTCCAATCGTGCGCCTTAGGCCAGCTCAGCCACCTCTCCGTTTGCACTATTAAAATGCTTAATTATTATACACAAAATTGCTCTCTGTGTCAATAGTAAAAAACAAAAGTTTTTGTGTTTTTAGGCTTAAAAATTGCACAGTCTCTATGAGAGGGCCGGCTTGACTGCGGCACACAGCAAAATCCGCTTAATGCTGCTCGGTTCCCCGCCTGACATGGTTCACGGCATGCCGTCGCACAGGGCCAGCCCACTCATACAAACTGTGCATATATCAGCAAATAGTAGTATATCAAAAAAAATCACAAATAGCAAGAATTATTTAAAAAAACTGTGGAATTTTAATTGCATAGGCGCTGTGCAAACGGCAATTTAGGAGGATTTTATGGTTGCGGCTTTTTTAGGAGACGGTGTAACCTGCTCTTTTAGAAAAACGGTGGAGAGAATACTGAGAGACCACATTGACATTACAGAGATTACACAAAGCAGTATACTCAGCAGCTCTCAGAGTGGGCAGCTTACCGCCGTTTTTATGCGCGAGCCTGAGCATTTACAGCTTTGTGGCTGCGCTGTCATTTTAAATCGGCTCAATAGCAGAGTAAAAATCGGTTCTGAACGCTATTTTATATGCAACAGCGCAACCGAGGGTGACCTAAAGCTTGCAAAAAAAAGCTGCGGAGAGGTTATAACCTGCGGAATGTCGCTTCGCGACAGCGTTACCTTTTCAAGCTTTACTTATGAGAGCTGTGTAATAAATGTTCAGCGCTCATTAAGGCGCTTTGACGGGAGCAAGGTGGAGCCTTTTGAATTTCCTTGCAGACGCAAGCCTGATGATGACTGCTACGGGCTTTTATGCGCAAATCTCCTACTGATACTACTCGGAAAAATATAAAACCCCATACTATCGTACGGGGTTTTTAACCTTATATTTAGTTTTATTTTGTATCTGTCTTACCTTGCAGGCAATATACAGAGGCATAACCATTTTATATCTTGCAAAGAAAAACAATACCGACTTTACAAACGAAGTTTTTCTGAGCGGAGCCTCTTTAAGTGCCTGAGCGTAAACACTGTCCCTCACTACCGCGCGAGCGGCGGAAATCTGCTCCTTTACGCTTCCCCTCTCAGCTCTAAATAAATCGTGGACACATACTATAAGCAGATGGTCAAGAACATACAAAAGAAATGCGGATTTTATCTCTTTTGGAGCCTTTGAAAGTCGGCGGCTGGTTCTAAGCATTGCATCGGCATATTTATCGCGGAGATTTCTATTTGTGCGGCGCACAGAAAACGGGTCATTTACCGTATAATGATAAACCGCTCGGTCTATCGTTGCGGCAAAGCTGCTTTGCATAATCACCGAAATAACAAAGTCGCTATCCTCTGAGTGTGTAATTTTAGGGTCAAAGCGGATATTCTTTTCTCTCACGAGGTCGGTAGAAAAAAGCTTTCCCCACGCGCAAAGTGTCTTGGTTGGGCGCTTTAGACTTTCAACAAGAAGCCTTTGCATTGAGGATTTTGGCACAAGGTGCCAATTATCCTGTTTTGCGCTTGTCTGGCTATCGCTGAAAGCAAAATAAACATCAGAGCCCGCAAACTGCTTAAAGCCGCGAGCAAAAACCGCATCTGCATCAGGGAGCATAGTATCATCCTGATCTACAAAACAGAGATACTCGCCCCTTGCATTTTCAATGCCGACATTTCTCGCTATGGAAACTCCCTTTTCGCTTTGAAAAACGCGGATACGGTCATCTTTCTCCGAAAGCTCCAGGGCAAGCTCGTAGGTGTTATCCTTTGAGCCGTTTTCAACTATAATAATTTCAAAAGACAGTTTTTTCTGGCAGGTTATACTGCCGACACATGCCGAAAGATATCTTTCCCCATTATGCGCAGGTATAATATAAGAAATCTGCGGACGCATTTTGTCTTTCTCCCCCACTTAAAAACTTTTATCATAGCTTTTGCCGAAAAATTTAGCCTTTAAAAAACCTGTTACCTTAGCAGCAAAGTTTATCCTTTCCATATATATGCACGGAATTTCCTTATAAGAAATCTTATTCTTATTTATCCACATATCCAGCATAAGTTCGCTGAGTCTGCCCATCATCCTCTCCTCAAACGAGGACATTTTTGAAAAGTCCATCCTTTTTTCAAGCTCAAACAGAATATCAAACATCCAGTTAAGATAATTCTCAGCTATCTCGCGTTTCATAATAAACATATTAAACATATGCGCAGAGGTCCTCTTTTTAAGAAGCTCAAATTCATCTAAGTACTCAGGTGACCTCTCAGAAAGCACCTCTTTTAATACTAAAAGATGCTCTTCTTTATGTGTATGCGAATAGTGGTCATAAAGATTTTCAATGTAATAATTTTGCTTTTTTGGAAGCACAACATCGGTGGTTTCAAGAAGCTTTTCAAGCTCATTTTGTGACAACACTGCCGCAAATTTGTCTTTTTTAGGTTTTAAGGAAAAATGACGGCGGTAATGGGCAAGACCTATATAATCGGCATCTACATTTTTAATAGCCCAATATATCCCCGTCAGCTCACAAAAGCGGGAGTTTTTTTCAGAAATATTATCGCCTGTGTCATCTCCCGCAAAGCCTATGCCATCTTTGCCCCTTTTTCCGACATGCAGAGGAAGATAAATGCTATCCTCTGGCATTCTGTAAGGCTTATGCGCGGCAATTATGATTTTTGCTTTCACTTTAAAGCTCCTTCTCTGCAAGCTCCAAGGCCGCCTCTATGGTATCATCCATATCATAATAACGGTAACCGCCGAGGCGGCCGCCGAATATAACATTTTCCTCTTTTTCTGCGAGGCTCGCATACTGTTTATAGAGCGCCTGATTTTTCTCGTCGTTTACGGGATAGTATGGTTCTTTTTCCTCTGTCCACTCGGCAGGATATTCTCTTGTTATGATGGTCTTTGGACTGTCAGAGCCCTCAAAATGCTTGTGTTCAATAATTCTTGTGAATTTATGCTCGGCATCGGTGTAATTTACAACCGCAACGCCCTGATAATTTTCACAATTAAGAAGCTCATTTTCAAAATCAAGACTTCTATATTCAAGCTTTCCGAAGCAGTAATTAAAATACATATCGATACAGCCTGTGTAAACTGTGCGCTCTGCCAAAAAATCAAGCTCTTTTTTATGCTCAAAATAATCGGTGCAGAGTCTTACCTCACAGCCCTCGAGCATTTTGTTGATAATAGCCGTATATCCTCCTATCGGAATGCCTTGATAGCGGTCGTTAAAATAGTTATTATTGAATGTAAAGCGCACAGGCAGGCGCTTAATTATAAAGCTTGGAAGTTCGCTACAGGGTCTGCCCCACTGTTTTTCGGTGTAATGCTTTACAAGTTTTTCATAAATATCTGTGCCGACAAGAGAAATTGCCTGCTCCTCTAAGTTTTTAGGCTCGCCTTTTATTTGTGAGCGCTGCGCCTCTATTTTAGCGCTGGCATCTTTGGGAGTTGCAGTTCCCCACATCTGATAAAAGGTGTGCATATTAAAGGGCAGGTTATAAAGCTCGCCCTTATAATTTGCAATAGGAGTGTTTACAAAGTTATTAAAATCGGCAAACTTATTTATATACTCCCATACCTCTCTGTTATCGGTATGAAAAATGTGAGCTCCGTACTTATGGACGTTTATACCGTCTACACTCTGGGTGTATATATTTCCGCCGATATGCTCGCGCTTATCAATAACAAGGCATTTTTTTCCTCGTGCTGACGCCTCATATGCGAAAACGCTGCCGAAAAGTCCCGCTCCGACTATCAGATAATCATACTTTTTCATACGCTCGCCTCTTTACTGCGCGCCTTTTCCCGAAAAGACTGCGGGGATTGTTTTGAGTAAGATCTTAAAATCGGTCCAAAGGCTACGTTCCATAATATATTTAAGGTCAAGTCTTACCCATTCCTTAAATTTAATATTATTTCTGCCACTGCACTGCCAGTAGCAAGTAAGCCCCTGCTTTACTAAAAGGCGGTTAAACTGATAAGGCTTATACTTCTCTACTTCAATAATAATCGGTGGGCGCGGACCTACAAAGGTCATATCGCCGATAAGGATATTTACAAGCTGAGGAAGCTCATCAATGCTTGTTTTTCTGAGTATTGCACCTATTTTTGTAACTCTTGGGTCGCGCTTCATTTTGAAAGCGGGTCCGTCCATTTCGTTCATTTTTTGAAGCTTTTCCAAAAATTCGGGAGAGTCTGCCCCGACAACCATTGTGCGAAACTTGTACATTTTAAACAGCTTACCGCCTTTTCCAACGCGGGTCTGAACAAAAATCGGGGGGCCGCCGTCTGTCATAACTAAAAGCGCAACAATTAAGAGTAGCGGAAACAAGACTATGAGCAAAATAAGCGCCGCGACAAAGTCAAAGATGCGCTTTACAAAGTCATAGCCTTTTTTCTCAACAAACACAAAGTTGTTGACCGACCTGTTTTTCATTTTGTTCTTTTTCATAATAACCTCGCTGCTAAGGATTATTTTTCAGATGACACAGGTATCATCGAGGAATTTTCTTCTGTTTTGGGTGGGAGATAAATAAAATCGTGCAGCATCTGTGATGCATGCTCAAGGTCATAAACCATATAGCTTGTGCCGTTTATCGACTGTCCTTTGCCCTTACATTCGTCATTAGGAAGTCCAAAGGATTCTATCTTAGGTGAGTTTGCAAGTGCCCACATACCAATACCGAGCATCTCACTATTGTTAAGCGAGGTGGTACACTCACCTAAAATCATTTCTACTAATTTAGGGAATTTTAAAGGGTTCATCTTTTTAACAGTATCAAACATTGCGGAAAGCACCTCGCGCTGACGGTTGCCTCTGTCAATGTCGCTTCCTGTATATCGGTTTCTTGAGTAAGCAAGAGCCTGTCCACCATTTAAATGCTGAACTCCCGCTTCTTTTATATAGTCGCAGTCGATTCCCATATCTCTAAGATAGGGAATATAGTGGGTGTTCATAACCTTCATCTCTGCCTCGCTGACATCAATGGTTACGCCGCCAATATAATCAATTATTTCGGAAAACTGGTAGAAGTTCACGCTGACGTAATCGGTTATATCAAGTTTAAAGTTATGATTTATGGTTTTTACGGCAAGATTAGCCTTTCCGTAAGCCCATGCGTGTGTTATCTTGTCGTGCTTTCCGTTTTCAAATTCTATATATGTGTCTCTTGCGACAGAGGTCATTTTAATGGCTTTATTAACCTTATCAATGGACAGAATAATGATAGCGTCCGATCTGCCGACATCGTTATCCTGACGGCTATCAAGCCCAAAAAGGGCAATATTTTTTACATTGTCATCAAAAGGAAGGTCTGCATCCGAAGCAATTCCAAGATCACCCGAAAGGTTATCTCTGTCTATATTATTTAAAACAGAAATTCCCCACGAAACAGCCCATACCACAATGGCCAGAACAACCGCAACAACAACAGCTATTACCGCTAAAATGATTTTCTTTTTCTTATTATCCTCGGGCTTTTTGCCGCCGTTTCTTCTATTTTCAGGCTTTACATCTCCTGCATTTTTTGCAACATTTTCTTTATAACATTTTTCACAAAAAATTGCGTTTTCATCATCCAAAACAGCTCCGCAGCTAATGCATTTCATAATATTCCCTCCGTAAAAAATACAATTAAAAACCAAACATCAGAGCTTTATTTCAATCTGACATACCACTCCATAATATAAACTTACATACTATTATAGTCTTTTTAAGGCGAAAAGTCAATGATTATGTCATATGTGTCAAGATAGTGTATTACTAATAGTATCTCTAATCATAAGAAAAAACAAACGAGGGTAAAACAAAAATTTTACCCTCGTTTTAAATTATTATATATTTTCTTTAATTACGCAACTATACTTCCAGCTTGCCAAACTCTAAAACATTTGCAATTCTCCTAGATGCAAAACCATCACCATATGGATTACTCGCCTTAGACATCGCATCGTAGGCATTTTGATCTTCAAGAAGCAGTTTAAAATTCTCATAAATATTCTGCTCGTTGGTACCAACCAATTTCAAGGTTCCTGCTTCAATACCCTCCGGACGCTCTGTTGTATCACGCATAACAAGAACGGGTTTACCAAGAGACGGAGCTTCCTCCTGAATTCCACCACTATCTGTCAAAATCATAAAACTACGCGCAAGAAAATTGTGAAAATCCAACACCTCAAGAGGTTCAATAATATGAATACGTTCGCAATCTCCAAGCTCTTCATCCGCCGCCTTACGTACAACAGGATTCATATGGATAGGATATATTGCCTTAACATCGGGATGTTCCTCCATAACACGACGAATCGCACGAAACATATTATGCATAGGTTCGCCTAAATTTTCACGACGATGCGCTGTAATCATAATCAAGCGGCTGCCCTTTGCCCATTCAAGCTCTGGATGTGTATAATCTTCTCGAACAGTGGTTTTCAGCGCATCGATCGCTGTATTACCTGTTATGTAAATACTATTTTCATCCCTACCTTCTCTAAGCAGGTTTTGTTTTGAAAGTTTAGTGGGCGAAAAATTGTATTTGGAAATGATTGATACTGCCTGACGGTTAAATTCCTCAGGATACGGGCTGTAGATATTATATGTTCGTAATCCTGCTTCCACATGCCCAATTGAAATCTGTTTGTAAAAACAAGCAAGTGCAGCAACAAATGTAGTCGATGTATCACCGTGAACCAAAACCACATCAGGTTTTACTTCATCGAGAACTTCTCCGATTTTAGTTAGAATATTGGTGGTAATATCAAGCAAAGTCTGTCCGCTTTTCATAATTGAAAGATCATAGTCCGGTACAACTTTGAATGTTTCAAGCACCATATCAAGCATCTGACGATGTTGCCCTGTTACGCATACCACCGTTTTAATGTTTTCTCTTGTTTTTAGTTCATTTACAAGCGGACACATTTTTATAGCTTCAGGACGTGTACCGAAGACAAGCATCACCGTTTTCATTGCATTTCTCCTTATATGCTTAATAAAGCCGCCTTAAGTCAGCAATTTATTATATCATCAAACTGTTTACTTTGAAGTAGATTGACTTTTACAATGTTATTTTTATTAGTACTCTTTTGAAGTGCTGTCATCACTGACTCTATACCCTCTATATTATTGTCACATATCCTACCATTTACATCCTCAAGCATTTCCATAGCAGACGTTGTATTAGTGGATATAACCGTAAGTCCCAAAATATTTGCTTCATCAAAAACAATCGGTGCGGCTTCATGTAGGGAAGGCACTAACAGGAAATCAGCATTAATCATATATGTGTAAGGATTGCGTTGTTCACCGAGAAGAAATACCTGCTCTTCCATACCATATTCTTTTATTTTGTTAATCAATTCGTATTTTAGAGGACCATCTCCGATAATATAATATCTTATGTCAGTTCTCCCAATGTTATATAGGGCATCAATGGCACGATCTACACCTTTTTCGACGGATAATCTGGCAACTGTAACTATGTTGATAAAGCTATCATCATAGCAATATGGATTTTCTACAGCTAATTCACCTATTCTCAGATCATAGAAATTTCTTAAAGTGCACACTTTTTTTTCGTCTATTTTTGATCCTTGAATAAATCGTTCTCTAACAGAATCAGAACAGCAGGCAATTTTATCAAACTCCGCATACTCAGCGTTGTTTTGCTCTGACATATACCCTGAATTCAAATAATCGCAATGGACAAGGCAAATCTTTTTGTCACATTGGGTACAATCTAACACAAAATCTCCGCAACCATTGCTGAAATATTTGTTATTAGGTAAATGCGAATAGGATATAACCACATCATATCCCTTAATCTTTTTTTGAAAGAACCCCAAAAGCTTCATCGCATTTCTTCTTGAAAACAACAAAGCATACTTAACAAGGAAAGCCTTTAATATAAATAATGCAGGATATTTCTTTAGCTCTGCTTTTGATAAACCAAGAATCCGATAACATTTACCCAATGTAATAACCTTGACATCATTTGGAATATCATCTAATAATGAGCCGCTTTTACTGAAAAGTAATAGCGTAACATCATACTTACTATGTATTTCTCTAAGCAGGTTTATTAGTGATTTTTGAATCCCGCCCATATCCAAATTGTTATTTACAATCAGTACTTTTTTCATCATTCAATCCCGCATAAAGTTGAACAAGACGTTTCGCCATCTCATTCCAACTATACTGTTCTTTATACATTTTTTTCATCCGCTCGCTCATTAAATGCCAATTATCTCTTTTAGATATCAATTCATTTAGGCCATCAGAGAGCCCTTTCTCATTAAACTCGATAGTACAACCAATATTATTTTTCTCTATAATTTCATCAAAACCCGTGTTTTTTGCCATAACTATAGGTTTACCGAGCATTAACGACTCATAAAACTTATTAGGCGCAGAAAACTTGTGATTTGGAACTTTTGGATCATAAATAGCCGTCATTATATCACAAGACTTTTCCAATGACAATGTCTTTTCATATGGAAGTTTACCATAAAATAATATACGATCACTTTTTCTTGCAGCATCTGAAATTTCCGATTCCATCGTTCCGAAACCACCTATGTGAAATTCAAAACGGTCATCGTCCTCGACAAATTTTATTATTTCCCTTAAAAATCTCGATCCCGCCAATATACCAACATAAACAATTTTGCATCGTTCACTCGCAACATTCTTAGCAATAAAATTATCTGTAATAGCAATTTCATCAGGTGTATTATGTATTATTTCCAGCTTCTTAGGCAAACTTCCCGCTATCTGCTCACGGCGTTTTTCAGTACAAATAATCGTTGCATCAGCGTTGTTTATAACAGAAATCTCTGCTTTTTTTATTTTTTTAATTAAATATGAACTAGGCAATGTATGTGAATCAGTGTAAAAATCGAGTATATGATATATAAGCCTTTTATTATATTTTCGAGCTATCCTATTTGCAACGAATCCTGTATCGAAATCAAAGGAATGAATCACATCATACTCTTTTCTGTTGCGCTTCAACCATTTAACCAACATAATTTGAAACTTAGACAAAGGTATAAGGTTCTTCACAATACCTCCACCAAAAACCGCAGAAATACCAAATCTTACAACCGTTGCCTTCCCATGTTTTAATAATATTTCTTCAACCTTTTTAGACTGTTTGCTACCACGATCCCATCCTACAATAGTAACTTCATAATTCTGAGAAAGCAATGTATCTGCCACTTTTTCAACAGGAGGATCGGGATCCACGGGATTTGATCTTAATAACACAACTCTTTTTTTCATTTCAGCCCTCTCAATTATCATAGTCATAAATATTTTTTAATTATTAGATTCACTAACCTTTGAAATAATTGAATAAATATTTTAAACAATATATACAAAAAAATTATAATATTTTTTTATATAGATGTCAATTAGTATAAAAGATATTAATTGTTTATTTTACTTGAATTTACCATTGATATCTGAAAGTATGTGTCGAACAATATAATTGCAAACGCAAATAGTCGTGTTTGTTAGATTTAAAAGCAAGGAGTTGTAAATAAATGAGCAAGAAGATTGTTGTTCCTGAGGCTCGCGAGGCTCTTGACCGCTTCAAGATGGAAGCTGCCAATGAGGTTGGCGTTAACTTAAAGCAGGGATACAATGGCGATCTTACTTCTAAGCAGGCAGGTTCTGTCGGCGGCCAGATGGTTAAGAAGATGATCGAGGCTTACGAGAGCTCTGTTAAATAACTCTATTTAACGGCATTTGTATACTAAAAATAAAACCGTCTTTGGAAGGCTTTCCAAAGACGGTTTTTCCTTTTATGTTCTTATTATTTGGGTGGTAAATTCATTTTTTGAAGATTTATTTTTTAAAGTCAGCTCAAATGCGGCGGTGCATTTTTCTTCTATTTCAGAAAGCCTTCTTGCATCATCCGAGATATCTCGGGCGCGTGCAAGGGAGGTAATTATAGGAAGTTTTGCTGTCTTTTTAGATAAAAGCTCAAGTCCCTTTTTATTGTGACCGAGCACTCTTATATAACAAGGCTCTATATCCATTATCTCATTTAAAAAATCAAGAAGCGCATACATTAAAATTCTACGAATTCGAGCCATTGTATATCGCCGAGTTTTTATAAGCTCACAAAGCTCGGTTAGTGATTTAGCATCCTTTGCAGCTCGAACAATTCGATTTTCAAGCCCCTCAGAAACATCGGGCAGGCGAGCAATATCCTCTGCACTCATAAGGCGCAATTTTAATAAAAGAGCATTTTCAAGTTCCTTAATGCCTTGTGAATAGTTTTGCTCCGAAAGCGCCTTTTCATAAATTTCAAATGCAGACTCAGGAACATATTCCTTAAGGTTTTTATCATCAAAGTTTTCTCTTAAAAAACTTGCTGAGGCAAATCCCTCACAGGTAACTGCGCTGTTATGCTCGCTGCCTTTTCTCAAAACGGGATAAGGGCTCATTTTTGAGCCTGCTTTGTTTATCTGTCTTATATACTCTACTCCCAGAATATCATTAGGGGTGTTTAGAACTGTGGCAGCGCTATTATCTATTTCTTCTACTGCGAGGCTCCTTGCCTTCGCATAGGTCATTCCCTCTTTCAGAAGTTCTTTTGTGTACGCCGATACTCCATCATCATCTACAAGTCTAGAGGCGGTTTTAATGCTTTGCAAATCGCCGCTTTCACTCCCAAAACAGAGAAAATCCACACACCCTAAAGCATCTAAGGTTTTTACAGCACCAAGAGCAAAATGCTCGGCGCCCCCTAGTGCAAAGGGCGATGGCAACTCTAAAACAAGGTCTACTCCAGAGGAGAGAGCAGCCTCTGTTCTTGTCCATTTATCCAAAATGGCAAAACCTCCCCTTTGTACTACATTGGGGCTCATAACAACCACAACAGTATGCTCGCCGCTCTTACGAATGGAATCTATCTGATAAGCGTGGCCGTTATGAAAAGGGTTGTATTCGGCAATTATTCCAAAAACAGCCATTCTAGATTTCCTCCTAACTAAACTTTAGTAATAAGGCAGACGGCGTGAGCCGAAATGCCCTCCTCTCTACCCGTAAATCCGAGTTTTTCCTCGGTTGTTGCCTTTACACTGACCAAATCAACATCGACATTGCAGACCTTTGCAATATTCTGACACATTTCTTGAATATAAGGTGAAATTTTAGGCTTTTGAGCTACAACAATGCTATCAATATTTACTACGCGATAACCTTTTTGCGACAAAATACCGATTACCTTTTCAAGAAGCTTTATACTGTCGGCATTTTTATATGCTGCATCGGTGTCGGGAAAAAGCTTTCCGATATCACCGAGTGCCGCGGCGCCGATAAGGCTATCCATTATAGCATGCACAAGTACATCGGCATCCGAGTGACCGTCAAGTCCCATAGTGTGCTCTATTTTTACACCGCCGAGGATAAGGTTTCTGCCCTCGCACAGCTTATGCACGTCATATCCGTTACCAATGCGCATCATTTCTGTCTCTCCTTTAAAAAGTTTTCTGCTACTTTAATGTCTTCGGGAGTTGTAATTTTTATATTTTCGTAACTGCCCTCTATCATATAAACAGGCACACTCATAGCCTCAACAAGCTGACAGTCATCTGTATAACTTTTATTATCTGCTATAGCCTTTTTTACTGCGGAGCGGTAAAGGCTCATTTCAAAGGCTTGCGGAGTCTGAACAGCGAAAAGACTTTGGCGTGGCGGGGTTGAAACAACCCGTCCTTTCTCGTCTATTATCTTTATGGTATCCTTAACTGCAACGCCTAATGCGGCAGCTTTCAGATTTTCGCCTATGACCTTTTTATACAAAAGCTCAATTTTATCGCTCTCTATCATCGGGCGGGCGGCATCGTGAATCATTACGCAGTCTGAATTCTCATCACAGTGCTTAAGGCCGCGCATTACAGACTGCTGGCGCTCATTGCCTCCCTCTACAACATCGAACGGTACAGAAAGGTTCAAAGCACTCACAATTTCATTAACCGCACTGATTTTTTCTTTTGAGGTTACCACAACGATTTTATCGGTACATTTTGCTTTTGCAAATGCAAGAATTGAATAGCACAAAACCTCTCTGCCGCAGATTTTGCAAAGAATTTTTTCCTTTCCTTTCATTCTCTGCGCACTGCCTGCCGCGGCTATTATAACGCTGGCTCCCATAATTTTCGTTCCTTTACATCTTTTTAAGCTTGGCAAAGTTTGCCATTATCTTTTTAGTTCCAACCTTATCAAAACTCACTTCGATAAGTGTATCGTTTGCCATAGGTGTCATAGACACAACAAGGCCCTGACCGAATACTCTGTGGGAAACTGTATCGCCCACCTTGTAATCTAAAACTGCGGCTGCCGTTGGAGTGCTGCTTACTGCCGCCGTTTTAAAGGTCGGGCGGCTACGGTTTTTAGAAAAGCTGTCATAGGTATTCTCTAACCTTTTCTGATAACCGCCGAAGCCTCCCGAGAAATCAATGTCATCAGAAAAACTCTCGGTGTAGCAGCGATCTATTATTTCCTTATAAGAATCGGGGATTTCGCGGACAAACCGAGAGGTCATATTGCGCTGTGTTCTTCCATACATCATTCTTTGAGCGCAGCCTGTGAGGTAAAGCTTTTTTCTCGCGCGTGTAACACCCACATATGCAAGTCGGCGCTCCTCTTCCATTTCACCGCGGTCATTTAGGCTCATCACTCCGGGGAATATACCGTCTTCCATTCCAACTAGGAAAACTCTGTCAAATTCAAGTCCTTTTGCTGAGTGAACAGTCATAAGCACTACCGCGTCTGCGTCGGCATCGTAGTTATCGATATCCGAAAGGAGCGCAACCTCTTCAAGATAGTCAGAGAGTGTTGATTCGGGGTTCTCCTCGCTGAAACGAGTAAGGGTGTTTACAAGTTCCTGAACGTTGTCTGCGCGAGTAAGCCCTTCATCTCCGAGAGAGGTAAGATAGCTGTCATAGCCGCTCATTTTTATTACATCGCAAACAAATTCGCCCAGCTCTACGCACTCTGCCGCCTTATCTGAAAGCTTAAGAATCATTTTACCAAAGGCACACATAGCATTTGCACTGCGTCTTAATGCGGCATACTGGTCAGCATTACAGATGGTTTCAAAAAGGCTTTGACCTAAAGCCTCTGAAATTTCGCGCGCAGCGGCAATACTCGAATCGCCAATGCCGCGCTTGGGCTGGTTTATAATTCTCTCTAAACGAAGCTCGTCATTTGGGTTATTTATAACGCTGAGATATGAAACAATATCCTTGATTTCCATACGCTCATAGAACCTGTGACCACCAATAATTCTGTAAGGCACGCCGCTTTTAACAAAGCTGCGCTCAAAATTATTTGACTGGGAGTTTGTGCGGTAAAGTATTGCGCAGTCACCGTATTTTCCGCCCTGTGCAGCATAATCAAGAATTTCATTTGTTACAAAATCCGCCTCACCGCGCTCATCATCGCATCTGTACTGCACGATTTTTTCGCCTGCGCCCGCTGAGGTCCACAAGTTTTTACCCTTGCGCTCGGTATTGTTTTTTATTATTGAGTTTGCAGCATCAAGAATATTTTGTGTGCTGCGATAGTTTTGCTCAAGGCGAATAACATAGGCATTCTCAAACTGATTTTCAAAGTTTAGGATATTCTCAATAGTCGCTCCGCGGAATTTGTAAATACTCTGGTCATCGTCACCAACAACACATAAATTTTGATGCTCGCCCGACAAAAGACTTACTAGTTCGTACTGCGCCATATTGGTATCCTGATACTCGTCAACCATAATATAGCGGTAGCGATGGCGGTAAAACTCTAAAACCTCGGGACACTCTTTAAAGAGACGCACAGTTAAAAGAATTATATCATCAAAGTCAACTGCATTTGCGTTTTTAAGGCGCTGCTGATACAGACTGTAAACTCTGAAAACACTTTGTCTGTAAAAATCGCCCATTCCCTCTGCCCCGTACTCTTTTGGGCTTTGGAGCTTATCCTTGGCGCGACTTATTTCTGAGAGCATTTGTTTTACGGGAAAACGCTTTTCATCAAGTGAAAGGCTGTTTAAACATTCCTTTACAACGCGTTTGCTATCATCAGTATCGTAGATTGTGAAGTTTTTCTGATACCCTATCTTTTCTATATCGCGACGCAGAATACGGACGCAAGCCGAATGGAAGGTTCCTGCGTTTACCTCTGTTCCCTTTTCACCGAGCATTTTTTCTAAGCGTTCTTTAAGCTCGCCTGCCGCTTTATTGGTAAATGTAATAGTCAGAATATTCCAAGGGTTTATGGGGTTTACAGCCAAAAGCTCATATACCCTCTCCTTTTCCTCATCAGAAAGGTTATCAATATCTTCTGCAGCTCGGCGCAGTAGTGAAAGCTCGTCCTCACCTATAATAGTGCCGACATCTGAGCTATTATAAGCGTTTCCGAATCTTATCATATTGGCAATTCGATTTACAAGCACAGTTGTTTTTCCGCTACCTGCGCCTGCCAAAATAAGCACAGGTCCATCCACTTTATAGACCGCGCTTTTCTGCATATCGTTAAGTTTTGAAAAAGTATTGTCAAGTATCTGTTTTCTTAAAGTCAAAAATTCCTGCATTTGCCTTCTCCGTTTTTTATAATTTATTATATTGTATCACAAAGAAACAAAACAGACAAGATAATGTCAATTTTTATTTGCCGCGGTATTGATTTTTATTTTAGAGGGTATTATAATAAAATAGTAAATAAAATAAAGGAGAAAATAAAATGGCTTTTACTGTTACTAAGGACACCATTATCGGTGATGTTTTAGACAACGCTCCCGAGACCGCTCCTATTTTTCTTGAAATGGGAATGCACTGCCTCGGTTGCCCCTCAGCAAGAAGTGAAACTATTGCACAGGCTTGCGCTGTTCACGGCGTTAATGCTGACGAAATTGTTTCAAAGCTTAATGCAAGCATTAAATAAAAAAAGGGAAAGCCCGCCTTTTGTGCGGGCTTTATTTCTAAAAATTTTAAAAGGAATTCATTGCCATGTCGTCAGTTTCTCTTACACCGAGGCTATCAGCTATAGCCGCACTTGTGCCGAGCGGCAGTCTTGTTGCCGATATAGGCACCGACCATGCTCTTTTGCCTATATATCTTATAGAAAACGGCATTACCGAAAGGGTTATTGCCTCTGATATAGTTGACGGGCCTCTCTGTAGCGCTAAAAAGAACATAGCCGCGCACGGTTTAGAGGAAAAAATCAGTATTATCAAGTCCGATGGGCTTGTAAAGGTTTGTCCCTTTGCACCTAAAACCATTGTTATTGCAGGGATGGGCGGCGAAACAATTCGCGATATTATTTCCGCCTGTGACTATTCTGTTAGTGGTGTTCCCTATTTTATTCTGCAGCCCATGACACACACTGAGCTTCTGCGAAAGTATCTTATAGAAAGCGGTTTCTCTATACTTTCTGAAACAGTTATCAAAGAGCAGCATCATTTTTATGTTATCATTGCGGCTAAGTATATCAAAAAACAGCTGCATTATTTTAAAAACTGCGACATTTCGGCTGAGCTTATATACGAGCTTGGCGGCATTACCGCCGAAAGCGGCGAGGATGCTACTGGCTATCTTGTATGGCGCAGGGAAACCGCCATTAAAACAAGAGAGGGGCTACTTAAATCACAAGACTCAAAGGACCGAGCAGAATATTTTTGCAAGCTTATATCGGAAATAGAGCGAAGATTAAATTTAAAATAACAGGAGAAAAAAATATGTATAAGATAAAGGAAGTATATAGCCGTATCAATGCGGCATTTCCATTTTGCGAGGCTGAAAGCTGGGACAATGCAGGAATTTTAGTTGATATGGACAGTAGTGTGTCCAAAATCATCGTGGCACTTGATGCAACCATTCCCGTAATAAACGAGGCAAAGGAAAAAGGGGCGCAGCTTATTGTCACCCATCACCCCGTTATATTCAGTCCCTTAAAAAGCCTTTCCCTTTCATCTCCATCGGTTTATGCTCTTAAATGCGACATTGGAATTATTTCAGCTCACACCAATTTTGATGTGGGATATCTGAGCGCCGACGCATATTTATCAAAGCTGTTATCGGACACTATGGGCTTTAGAGAAAGCGGTATTTTAGATGTTACCTGCACTGAGCCTCACCCACACGGATTTGGCAGAACGGGGCATCTAAATCGCACCATGGATAGCAAGGAGTTTGCTCTCTCCCTTAAAAATGCGCTTGGCTGTGACTGTCTGAGATATACAAAGACAAGTAGGTCTATTCGCAAAATTGCATTCTGCTGCGGGGGCGGCGGTGAATATTTCGAAAAAGCGATAACAGAGGGTTATGATGCATATATAACTTCCGATGTAAAGCACAACCACTTTACAGAAGCGGTTAACGCAGGCACTGCCCTATTCTGCCCCACCCACTACCAAATGGAAAAGCCTGCCATGAAAAACTTAACCGAACTACTCATTCAGAGTTTCCCCGATACAGAGGTTTTTCTCTCAGAAAGCGAAAAAGAGCCATCCGAGGTTATATAAAAAATATCCTCCCTCGCAAAACGCGAGTGAGGATATTTTTTCTTATGCACACTTTGCAAGCTCAATAGCAAGCTCTTTTCTCTTACTTCTTATAATACGCATTTTTTCTTTTCTCTTATTCTTCTGAACATAGTGGTTTACAACACGCTCAACAGCATAAAAGCAAAGGCACAAAGCCGGCAGCATAACAATA
>JAZOOR010000032.1:0-21977 GCA_045655125.1 Oscillospiraceae bacterium | reverse complement strand
TGCGATAAAGCAGAACACATAGGTTGCGAAATAGGTTGTAACAGTTGAGACAACCGCATTATCAAGGCTCTTGCCCTCAAATTTTATAGAGTTTACCGAGCGGGGATGCAAAAGCTTTCTCAGTTCTCTGCCGATTGTTTTGAAAAGAATAACAACACGCGAAACCTTAAGTCCGCCCGCTGTTGAGCCTGCGCAAGCACCTATAAACATCAGCACAACAAGCACAGTCTTTGAAAGCGAGGGCCATAGGTTAAAGTCTGTTGTAGCATAGCCTGTTGTTGTTATTATAGACGAAACCTGAAATACCGACTGTCTTAAAACATCAGAGAAGTTTTCGTACATAGGGTAAATATTAAGACATATTACTCCCACAGAGGCTGCCACTATTGCTAAATAACTCCACATTTCTGTGCTTTTTAAAGCTACTTTAAATTTGCGGATAAGAAGCATATAATAAAGGTTAAAGTTAACGCCGAATATGAGCATAAATATCGCAATTACCCATTGAACATAAGGGCTATATCCGCCGATACTATCTGCCTTTATTCCAAATCCGCCCGTTCCCGCCGTTCCGAATGTGTGAACAATACTGTCAAAAATGGGCATTCCGCCGCAGAGAAGCAGAACTATTTGAATAACAGTCAATGCGATGTAGATAAGATAGAGAACTCTTGCGGTATCCTTAGCTCTTGGAACAAGCTTTCCAAAAATAGGTCCCGGCATTTCGGCGCGCATCAGGTGAACAGAGCGTTCGGTAACATTGGGAAGCAGCGCCATAACGAACACAAGCACCCCCATACCGCCTATCCAATGTGTAAAGCTACGCCAAAAAAGAAGTCCGTGGCTCATGCTCTCTACATCCACAAGTATAGATGAACCAGTTGTAGTAAATCCGCTGACTGTTTCAAAAAGCGCATCAACAAACGAATGAATTTCGTTTCCAATTACAAATGGAAGCGCTCCGACGGTTGAAAACCCGAGCCAGACAAGAGCCACTATGGCAAAGCCCTCGCGTGCATATATCACATGATTTTTTGTGCGAAAAATATGAGTTAACGCAAAGCCTATAACAAAGGAAATTGCCGCCGAGATAAGAAAAGCAGACAGACATTCCTCTTTATAATACAGTGCGACAGCCGCGGGCAGCAAAAGCAATGCCGCTAATGCTATAAACACCCTGCCAAGCGTACTGAATATCATTTTATAATTCATTTTTTTACATTTCCGCCTTTAATCTAAAATATCAGACAGGTCGTTCATCTGATGGTCCGCGGCAAGCACAACAACATGGTCGCCTGCTAATATGAAATCATTACCGCCAGGAATAATCGCCTTTCTATTACGGATTATACCCGCAACAAGAACATTCTTTTTGATCTTTAATGAACGCAAGGGAATATTCTGGTGAATAAAATCGTCTTTTACAATAAATTCAATGGCTTCCGCCTTACCCTCCACAAGCTTGTAAAGGGTTTCAACATTACTGCCAAGCGAATTCTCAAGAGCTCTTGCGTAGCGCGAAAGAAGGTCACTGACCACAGTTTTGGGAGAAACAATTGTATCAAGTCCCAGCTTTTCTGCCATTGAGGCAAGCTCGCCTCGGTTTACCTTTGAAATAACCTTTGGAACATTCTGCGCCTTGGCAAAGAAAGAAATAAGTATATTTTCCTCGTCAATACCCGTTAGGGCAACGAATGCGTCGGTTGAAGTTATCCCCTCTTCTAAAAGAAGTTCCTGTTGAGCACCGTCACCCTGTATAATGATTGCGCCTGAGAGAGCCTCGGCAAACTGCTCGCACTTCTCTCTGTCTCTCTCAATTATCTTAACAGGGTTGCCGCTGGCAAGCAGCAGCTTTGCAAGATAATAGGATGTTCGACTTGCACCGAGAATCATAACACTTTTTGCTTTCTTTTGAAGAATTCCAAGGCTTTTAAAGAGCTTTTGAATTTCTGAGGGAGATGCTGTAAATCCAACCTTATCTCCCGATTTTAAAACAAAATTTCCATCGGGAATAAATACCTCATCATCGCGTTCAACAGTTCCGACAAGATAGTTACCCTGATACTTTTTACGCATTTCAATAAGAGTGAGTCCATCAAGAATTGAATCGGGTTTAAGGCGGTGATGAATAAGCTCAAGCTGACCTCTTGAAAAGGTTTCAATACTGTCTGCGCTTGGAAATTTTAGAATATTATAAAGCTCTTTTGCAATAATCTGCTCAGGGTTTATAGAAACATTAAGGTTAAGCTGATGCTTTAAGAAGCCTAAATTGTGTTCATTATAAAAAGGACTTCTTATTCTTGCAATAGTGTTCTGTGCGCCCATTCTCTTAGCAAGAAAGCAAGCTAACATATTCATTTCGTCCGAGCCTGTGACTGCAACAAAAAGTTCAGCTTTCTGAGCATCAGCCTCGGCAAGAGTGCTAACATCGGTTGCACCGCCGTTAACACACATAACATCATAAATATTGCTGATTTCGGATATAACTGCACTGTCGCTATCGACTGCAACAATATCGTGTCCCTCTGAAACAAGGCTTTCGATGATGGTGGTTCCGATTTTGCCGCATCCTGCAACTACAATTTTCATAAATAATTTTCCTCTTTTAAATGATATATAATGTCATTATACTACATTCGTTTCAATATTTCCACTTTTTTTAAATAAATTTTCTTAAAACAGTTCTGCCCTGCCCGAGTTTTCGGGCAGGGCAGTTTTGTTAAATCATATCTCTAAAACCTTTTCCGCTTATTTCGCTTGTATCTGTTGCAACAACAAATCCTTGAGCGTCAAGCGATTTTACATATTTCTTAAGTTGCATTGTCTGTCTTGCAGAAAGGGCGATAAAAAGAACACTTCTTTCCTCGTGTCCAAACGCACCTTTAAAGTGCTCGCTGACGGTTGCAGTTCTTTTTAGCTCGTGTGTTATATATTCGCAGACTTGCTTTAAGAACTCGGGTTTTATAACAACTGTGCAGAACTTTGATAGGTGTATGCTCTTTATAACATTGTTAAGAACAAATATTTTTGCAGCAAAAGCGATAAGTGAGAAAAGCCAGTTTTCTATACCGAAAACAAAGAAATTAACCATAACTATGAGGGCATCAACACAAAACAGCGCCTTTGAAATATTTATGCTGCTATATTTCTTTATTACCATTGCGATAATATCAGTACCGCCCGTTGAGCCATCAAAATCAAAGAGAATAGCTGAGCCTATAGCAGCTAAAAGAATTACAAACAAAAGCTCAAGCATTGGCTGGTTTGTGAGCGGTTTGCTAAGGGGGCATATAAACTCAAACCCCTGCACTAAAACTGTTTGAATAAGAGTGGCATAAAGAGTTTTCACACCAAACTCCTTTCCTAAAATGGCAAAGCCGAGGGCAAGGAGAAGAAGATTAAATACCGTTGAGTAATTGGCGGCTGTAAAGTCGGGAAATAATCTTGCCAAAATAACAGCTAAGCCCGTTACTCCGCCTGTGCTAAAGTTGTTGGGGAATTTAAAAAAATAAATTCCTATTGCTGTAAGTGCTGATGCAAAGGTTATCCACACAAAATCCCTGAAATATTTCTTTATCTTATTCATATTATCCACCTCAATATTTTTAATTATCTCACTACCATAACAAAAAGTCAACAAGTTTAATGCCCTTAATTGACAGCGTTATTTTGTTGTGATAATCTAAATATATAAATCTATGATACTAAGGCTTTGGGAGAAATCAAAATGAATATTGTGCTTATAGGTATGCCGGGGTGTGGAAAAAGTACCATTGGTGTTTTGCTTGCAAAGGCGCTGATGCTTGATTTTGTCGACACCGACCTGCTTATTCAAAATAGGTTTAATAAAAAGTTATCCGAAATCATTAATAGCGAGGGACTTGAGGTCTTTAAACAAAAGGAAAGTCTTGTTCTCAGTGAGCTTTGCTGTGACAGTACTGTTATAGCAACGGGCGGCAGTGCAGTTTACTCTGAATTGGGGATGAAAAATTTAAAGAAAAATTCAAAAACAGTTTATTTAAAGCTTTCTCCTGACGAGATTGAAAAAAGGATTAAAAATATAAAAACCCGCGGCATTGTTATGGAAAAGGGGGACACGATAGCTAAGCTCTTTTCTGAGCGCGCCCCTCTTTACGAAAAATACGCGGATATTACCCTAAACTGCTCTCAGCTTTCTATTGAGGAATGTGTTTCTGCACTTGCTGAGCTTGTGAATTAAATCGGAGATGATATTATGGTATTTTTGTGGATAGCATTAGTTTTTTTGATAGTGCTCTCTATTCTTTTTTTACTGATAAGCTACATATGCTTCAGAATGGCATTTTATGTGCCGCGCCGCAAAAATGACTACTGCGAGAATAAAATAGAGATACCCGAGGGTGATATTTACGAGCCGTTCAGGGAAAAAATAGAAAAATGGTCGATTGAAACTATGAATATGCCTTGTAAGCAGTTTTCAATCACTTCTTTTGACGGGCTAACCCTATATGGCAAATACTACGAATATGCGCCCGATGCTCCTATTGAGCTTATGTTTCACGGATACCGAGGTACCGCTCAGCGCGACCTTGCAGGCGGCGTTCAGCGCTGTTTTAAGCTAAAAAGAAGCGCACTCATAGTAGACCAGCGCACAAGCGGAAAAAGCGGCGGCAATGTTATCACCTTTGGCATTAAGGAGCATCGCGACTGTCTTGCCTGGGTGGATTTTATGGTAAAGCATTTTGGGCAAGATGTTAAAATTCTCCTCTGCGGAATTTCTATGGGCGCATCTACAGTTTTAATAACATCGGGAAAAGACCTTCCTCCCAATGTTATAGGAGTTCTTGCAGACTGCGGATTTAGCAGTGCCAAGGACATTATAAAAAAGGTTATTCGGCAGATGGGGCTGCCCGAGGATTTAGGATATTTTTTTGTAAAGCTTGGGGCAAAAATCTACGGGCGGTTTGATTTAGAGGAAACATCTGCAGTAGAGGAGCTCAAGAAATGCACACTGCCTGTAATATTTTTTCACGGTGAAAATGACGATTATGTGCCTTGTGAAATGAGCAAAATAAATTATAATGCCTGCGCGAGCAGGAAAATGCTAGTTACTATTAAGTATGCAGGACACGGGCTATGCTACCCCGTTGCCCCCGAAAAATATCTTAAAGCGCTTGAGGATTTTTTTGGTAAAGAAGCTTCATATTGTAGAAAAATAAAATAGAGGCACGCTCCACTCTCGAGCGTGCCTCTATTATTTCTAAGAAAATTCAAAACCTCTAAAATAACACTTGACAAAATTAAAATTTGTATGTATTATTGTATTAAAACAATAATACAGTGCGTGGTGAAAAAATGGATTTTGGTTTTGATAATAATATTCCGATTTATCTTCAGCTCGTAGAGAGTCTTAAAAAAGATATTATTTCTGGTAAGCTTTCTGCGGGAGAGCGTCTACCTTCTGTAAGGGATTTGGCGCTAAAATTAAAGGTAAATCCTAACACTGTGCAAAAAGCACTTGTAGAACTCGAGGATATAGGGCTTGTATTTACCGAACGCACTAACGGAAAGTTTGTTACAGAAGACAGATTGCTTATTGAAAAGTACAAGCAAGAATATGCCGATATGGTTACGCAAAAGTATATGGAAACTATGGGAAAAATTGGTCTTGATAAAGATGATGTATTATTGCTTATTAAAAAATATGGAGGAAGCAGATGATGGAATTATTGCAATGCATTGACCTAAATAAAAGCTTTGGCGAAAAGCAAATACTTAAAAGCATAAATTTAACTATACCGCGTGGAAAGATAATCGGTCTTTTAGGTAAAAATGGTACGGGTAAATCCACACTTATAAAGCTTATAAACGGTCTTTTAACCATAAGTTCGGGACAAATTCTTATAAACAGCAAACCTATTGGAGTCGAAAGCAAAAAAATTATTTCCTATCTGCCCGAGCGCACATATCTTGATAAGGGTATGACAGTAGACAAAACCATAAAGTATTTTGCGGAGTTCTATGAAAATTTCGATAGCGAGAAGGCTTATAATCTTCTAATGGATTTAGGACTTGATGTTAGTCAAAAGCTTGCGAAAATGAGCAAAGGTATGCAGGAAAAGGTGCAGTTAGTGCTGGTTATGAGCCGAAAGGCTGACCTTTATATTCTTGATGAACCCTTAGGCGGCGTGGACCCTGCTACCAGAGATTATATTTTAGATACAATTCTTACTAATTTTAATGAGGGCGCGAGTGTAATTATTTCTACCCATCTTATAAGCGATATTGAACGCATATTGGATAATGTTATTTTTATCGATAATGGCGAAATTGTATTAACCGCCGAAGCGGATGAGCTCAGAAACCGCGAGGACGCTTCTATTGATGAGATTTTCAGGAGGACGTTTAAATGCTAAAGAAATTACTTAAATATGACCTTAAAAGCATTTTTAAGGTACTTATAATTTTTTATATATTAGCTATGTTTTTTGGGTTGCTGACAAGGATTTTTTTCAGCTTTGAAAATTCTCTAATACTGGAGATTTTAGGCCAGATTACACAAGGCGCTGCAATTTCTATGATATGCAGTACACTAATAAATAATATACTGCGTATGTGGGTAAGATTTAAAAGTCATTTTTATGGAGATGAGTCATATCTTACGCACACTCTGCCGGTAGAAAAAGCAACTCATTATCTATCAAAAATTTTAACAACAATTATAACTCTTTTTGTAAGCTTTGCGCTGATTTGCCTTGTGTTGTTTACGGCTTATTACTCAAAGGAAAACCTGCTGTTTATTAAAAACCTTTTACTGCCTCTGGCAGAAATTTATGATAGCACGGTATTAGGAATTATTGCTTTGTTTGTGTTTGCACTTTTCTTAGAATTCATAAATATTTTACAGTGCGGATTTACGGGAATCATATTAGGACATATGAAGAATAATGCAAAAATCGGTTTTTCGGTATTATTTGGTGCTATTGCATTTATTTCAAGTCAGGCTATAATAATTGTAGCGCTGTTTGGTATAGCAATTTTTAATAAAGATTTTATGAATCTTTTTGTAACTAATAGTGCCCCTGACATTCAAACAATAAAGAGCATACTATTTATAGCGATTTCCTCATACACCTTGGTATCGGTACTTATCTGTTATGTAAACATCCGTCTTTTCAAAAAAGGCGTAAATGTAGATTAGGTTTTAGGTGAAAAAAGATGCACACTTCATAATGAAGTGTGCATCTTTTTTCATTTTACAGCATTTTTTCAACTGTCTTTTTAAGCTCTTCGCAGTTTGCCTGTGAAAGTTTCCCCTGCACGTAGTCAGGCTTGCCGCCGCCTTTACCGTTAAAGGCACTATTTAAGGTCGCGGCAATATCTCTGATATCAGTAGTCTTGCTGTTGACAACATAATTATAACTCATTTCCTCGGAGAGTGAGAGAAGAACGCAGACCTCTACCCCGTCCTCAGTAAGCTTATTGGCGCAAAACCTTAAGTCATCAAAAGAAAGTCCCTCGGTTATTGAGTATACTGAATTTCCTATCTTTGTGGGGTTTAGTTTACAAAGTGCAAGCTCTCTTGAAAGCTTTTGGTTTTCACTTCGCACTGCGCCTAAAAGCTCATTTTGCTTAAGCACCGCCTCTTTTACTCCCTGCCTTGGGGCAGACAGCATTCCCATAATGCTTTTATTTGAGTCATTTAATGCTGCGTAATCGTTAAAAGCATTTATTCCAGCAAGCATTTCAATTCGAGTACCCTGCTTGTGAGGATAGAAATTTATAATCTTAATTAGACCTATCTCGCCCGTTTTAGCGGGGTGAGGAGCGCAGCAGGCGCAGCAGTCTACATCCCCGATTGTGACTAGTCTTGTACCCTCTTTATGCTCCGTTTTGCTCCTGTACGAAATCTCTTTAAGCTCTTCTTCTGACGGGTACTCGGCTTTAATATCGGCGTTAGCATAGATTGCTTTGTTGGACATAAGTTCTACCTTGGCAATATCCTCTGCGGAAAGTGTGCCGCTGAAATCCACCGCCATTATAGACTCTCCCATATGAAAGCCGACATTAGAATAGCCAAAAAGTGAGTTTATAACTCCCGAAACTATATGTTCACCTGCGTGGCTTTGCATACGGGAAAATCTAAGCTCCCAATCAATTTTGCAGGTGACCTCTTGTCCGACAGTCAGCGGTAACTTAAGTTTATGAAAAATTTCACCGTCTTTAATCTGAACATCGAGCACCTCTATATCATTTATGGCGCCCAAGTCTGCTGCCTGTCCACCTCCCTCGGGGAAAAAGGCTGTTTTATCAAGTATTATATTATAAAAATCGTCTTTTTGCTCACAGGAAATAACAGTAGCCTTAAATTCTCGGCAGTAGGAATCCTGCTCGTATAGCTTTTCAGTCATATTTTCATTCCCCTTTTGTGCAGTCTATCTTTTCAAAATTACACTCGGTATTTATAAAATCCATTCTTTCTTTTTTGCTTTTAAAAACAGAGTAAGCTATCAGCAGCTTTGCATATGCTGTTTCGGTGGTGTAGCCGTAAAGAAAATTGATTTTCTGATTATTTGCGCTGTGGCCCGCTATTATGCCGACAGTTTCATAAATATCGCCCGTAGTCCACGAGGGTGACAGATATGTGTCCACATTAGGATCCAAGTTTGCGCATAAATCAATCATATGCAGTATAGAGCTGCTTGAATACTCGCTATTGTGCTCAGTTTTTTCCGAGCACGCAGTTCCCGAATGGTAGGTGCCGTGAAGCACTGCCGAATACCTATCATATTTAAAGCTATCATAATTTATGCCTGTATACGGCCAAATTATCAGTACGCAATCAAGTAGATTAAAATCATCGTAAATGTTAATAAGTGATTTCCTCTTGCTTTGCGGGTACATATTATCTATTTTTTCAAAATAATCCTTATAATTTAAGTCGGAAATATCGGTGATATTTACTCTGCCTACGCTATGAAAATCCTCTGAATAATTTTCGCATTGTCTAAGTCTTGAAGCAAGATGCAGATACATCTGTCCGTCTGACAGATTTCTATATGTGACATAAACATTAGGAGAAATTCCTCTGCAGATACATTCAACGGCAAACTTAAAATTAGCATCGCCGTTAGAACGAGGCGACACTAAACGCTCATTAGAGGATACAAAGAAAACGGGAATATCGGTGGAAGACAACAGCATTGAAAAAAGAGCGGCGGAATATGCCAGAGTGTCTGTTCCGTGGGCAAATATAACTCCATCGTATTTCTCTTTTTTTGTAAGAGCGCGGTAGGTTTCAATAATTGTATTCCATTTATTGACGGTCATATTTTCGCTGAGAATGTAAAGGTTATCACTCAGCACAATCTCTACCTTATCAGAAAATACCGAGCCAGAATTTTCAAAATTTGATTTGAGCAGCGCTCCTGCCTTTTCTGTTACAGAGAGCATTCCCTTTTCATTTTTGTGAGTACAGATGGTGCCTCCAACCAAAATCAGCAAAATCTTTTTCATACTTTCTCCTATAACACAGCGGGAGTAATATTTTTACTCCCGCTGCCAAAGCTTTTTATTTTAACTTTTTATCAAGCAGCTCTTTAATCATTGAGGGATCGCCCGCTCCCTTTAGCTCTTTCATACAAGCGCCAAACAGAGCCTGCTTCGCCTTTTCTTTTCCATTTCTGAAGTCTTCGAGAGCCTGCTGATTGTTTTCAAGCACTCTATCAATGGTTTTCTCGATTGTGGAAGTGTCAATTTTTCTGTCAAGGCCATTCTCTTTACAGTAGGCTACAGGGTCAACATCTTCTTCAACAACCGCGATAAGTGCTTTTTTACCTGCATTACGGTTAATATTTCCGTCATTTACCATTTTTATAACTGCAAACAGCTTGTCGGCAGAAATCTGGAGCTCACTGAGAGACTTTCCGTCCTTTCTTAAAATTCCTGCACAGTCTGTAAGAATCCAGCCTGCAGCATCCTTGGGGTTAACTCCTCTTGAAACCATATCATCAAGAAGCCCACTTACCTTGGGATTTGCAATTAGCATATCAATTTCTTTATCGGAAATTCCTGCCTCACGATACTGCTCTGCCCTTTCATCAAGCTCGACGGGTTTATCTGCCTTGATTTTCTCAAGCCACTCATCGTCAATGATAATAGGCATTAGGTTTGCGTCTGGGAAATAGCGGTAATCCGCCTCGGTTTCCTTGTTACGCATTGCAAAGGTTTTTCCGCTTACATCATCAAAACGTCTTGTTTCCTGAACAAGCTCCTCTGTTTCAAACTCAAGCGCATCCATATGGCGCTGAGCCTCATAGCGTATAGCACGCTCGATAGCCTCAAACGAACTCATATTCTTAATTTCGGTTCGAACACCAAACTGCTCGCTGCCCTGAGGACGAACAGAGATGTTTACGTCGCAACGCATAGCGCCCTCTTCACATTCGGAAATTCTGCCTGAGCGGAACATAGATTTAAGCTTGTTAAGATAGGTAACAACCTCTTCGGCGCTACGAAAATCGGGCTGAGTTACAATTTCTATAAGCGGAACGCTTGTGCGGTTAAAGTCCACATACGAATACTTTCCACCGTGGACAAGCTTTCCTGCGTCCTCTTCCATATGAATTTGCTTTATACGGATATCACGGCTACCCTCTGAGGTTTTAATGGTAACACATCCGTCGGTGCATATGGGGTGGTTTAGCTGTGTTATCTGATAAGCACAGGGCAGGTCGGGATAATAGTAGTTTTTCTTATCAAAGGTGGTGTATCTATTGATATTACAGTTAAGCATAAGACCTGCTGTTACAGCAAGCTCTACTACCCTCTTATTCATTATGGGAAGCATACCCGGCATTCCGCTGCAAGCAGGGCAGACACAGTCATTTGCCTCTTTGGGAGAAGAGTGTCCACCGCAGGAGCAGAAAATTTTTGATTCGGTGCTCAGCTCAACGTGAGTTTCAAGACCGATAACAATTTCATATTTCATATTTGTACTCACGCTCATTCACCCTTCCTTTCAACACTATCTGCAAGGCTGAGAAGTCTGCTCTCTGAAAAATGCTTGCCTACAAGCTGTACTCCGCAGCTTACAAGTGCGGGAGTTCCGATAAGGTTTGCAACCGATGTAAATATACTCTCGTCATATACCTTATAGAATGCATCGTGGATATCATATTCCTCATATGCGGTTTTGCTGCATACGGGAGCGATAACTGCATCGTAGCTTTGCATAAGTTTTTCAAATTTCTCTTTAACTACTCGGCGCACCTTAAGAGATTTGCTAAAACAGTCATTATAACGATTTTTTGAAAGCACATCAGAGCCATAAAGAATAACTGCCTTGGTGAGAAAGTTAAAGCCTTGTGTTCTTGTATTTACATAAAGCTCATCAATGTTTCGGTATTCTTCTGCGCGATAGCCAAATTTGACACCGTCATAACGGGAAATGTTATTGCAGGTTTCGGCGGTCATAATAATCTGCCAGGCTGTGTTTGCGGCATCAAGGATATCAAATGAAACCTCCTCCACAATAACGCCGTTTGCCGAAAGTGCATCTGTAAAGGCTTTTACCTTTGCATTTGTTTCGCTATCGGCTTTTTCAAGCAGTTCCTTTATAACGCATACTCGCTTGCCAGACACATTTGCATCTATAGTATAGTCATATCTCTCGTTTTTAAGGCTGGTGCCGTCCTTTTCATCGTGACCTGCGATCGTTTCCATAATTTCTTTTATTCCCTGAGCGCCCTTAGCATAAACGCCAAGCTGCTCTCCCGATGCTGCGCAGGAAACGATTCCGTAACGCGAAACAGTTCCGTAGGTTGGCTTTAAAAAGTCAACACCCGAAAGGGCTGCTGCTCTTCTGGGAGCGCCGCTCATATCAACTGCAAGCGCTGCCTTTACCTCTCCCTTTGAAACAAGCTCTGCTGCTGCGCCTTTAAGGGACTTTTCTTTTTCTGCGTAGTGTGAAAATTCACCTACAAGGTCTAAGCCAAACTCACCGACATGAGTTTTTCCCGAAACGCAATACCCCTTATTTTCAAGGCGGACAACTGCCTCTGCACTGAAAAGAGGTTTAAAACCCTCTAATATGCGCGATCCTGCCGCTAAAGGAGCATCCTTTACAAGAATTGTGTCATCAACGGCGATGTTTCCTTTATCATTTATCTTAGCTCTATAGTATTTCATTTCACACACCTCACTTTACAACTCTGGGTACCTGCCAGCTATCCTCGCTGCGCTCAGGCGCGCCCTCAAGAAGACTTTCGCGGCTAAACGGCTGCTTGCGCTCATCCTCGCGAAGTACGTTGGTCATAGGCATTACATATATCATTTCCTCAACATTCTCAGTCTCAACAGCGTTAAGGCTCTTTTCATTTTCGTTCATTGTTTTGAAAATTTCCTGCATTTTAACCTCTTCCTCTTCAGTAAGAGAAAGCTGATTTAATTGCTGAGCATTAGAGAAGGTCGAGCGCTTAGTGACTGCTTTTCTTGCACCGCCCGATGCAGCTCCTCTGCCTGCAAGTACGCTTGTATTTCCAAGCAGATGAACATCCTCAAGCTGCTGATTTGTAACCTCACTCGGCGCACCAAGCATAAGATCCTGTGCGTTACCATTAAGCGGGAATGCAATAACATCGAGGATTTTTTCCTCGTCTGTAAGAAGCATTACCATTCTGTCAACACCCGGAGCCATACCTGCGTGAGGCGGTGCTCCGTACTGGAACGCATTGTAAAGAGCGCTGAATCGCAGTTTCAGCTCATCCTCTGAGTAGCCTGCAATCTCAAATGCTTTTTTCATTATATCGGTGTCGTGGTTTCTGACAGCGCCAGATGCAAGCTCTATGCCGTTACATACAAGGTCATATTGATAGGCAAGAATTTCTGTAGGCTCCTTATTTAAGAGCGCATCAAGACCGCCCTGCGGCATTGAGAATGGGTTGTGGGTAAAGATAGTGTTACCCGTTTCTTCCTCAATCTCATACATCGGGAAATCTACTACAAAGCAGAATTCAAAAGCATCGTCTTTTATAAGGTCGAGCTGAGGCTTTTTAGCAAGCCATGTGCGGATAAGACCTGCTTTTTTCTCTGTATCGTTTTTCTTATCATCACAGATAAAGAATAGGGTTTCGCCCTCCTTTACGCCTGTGATTTCAATTATCTCGGCTTTTTTGGCATCGGTTAAAAATTTTGCGATAGGACCGATAAATGCGCCGTTTTTAAGAGTGATATAACCAAGTCCGCCGAGTCCAACCTCCATAGAGGTTGCAAACTTGAGAGAGTCCTCAAAGAATTTGTTGGATTTGCCTGTGCAGTCGGCAACTATACCGCGCACTGGTCTGCCCTTAAATGCAGGGAAATCAACATTTGCAAAAAACTCGGTAAGGTCACAGATTATAAGGGGATTGCGAAGGTCGGGCTTGTCAGAACCGTATTTCATCATTGCGTCGGCATAGGTGATGCGTCTGAAAGGCTTATCCGACACCTTTTTACCCTTAGCGAAGGTTTTGAATGTGTCGTGAATAACATCCTCGCACACCTCAAGAACCTCGTCCTGAGTAGCGAAAGCCATCTCAAAGTCAAGCTGATAGAATTCTCCTGGAGAACGGTCGGCACGGGCGTCCTCATCTCTGAAGCAGGGGGCTATCTGGAAGTATCTGTCAAAGCCTGATACCATCAGAAGCTGCTTAAACTGCTGAGGAGCCTGAGGAAGCGCATAGAACTTTCCGGGGTGCTTACGGCTTGGAACAAGGAAGTCACGAGCGCCCTCGGGAGATGATGCGGTAAGTATTGGAGTTTGCATCTCAAGGAAATTCTTTTCTTCCATTTTCTTGCGAAGATGGCGGATTATCATTGAACGCACAACAAGATTTTCGTGGTTTACGGGGTTACGAAGGTCAAGAAAACGGTATTTTAAGCGAAGCTCATCCTTGCTCGCTCTTGACGCTCCGACATCAAAAGGAAGCATATTCTTGCTCTTTCCCAGAACCTTAAGAGTGTCTGCAACAAGCTCGACATAACCCGTGTCGATTTTCTCATTAACGGTTTCGGGGTTTCTCTTTTCAACAATTCCACTGACGCTGATAACAGTTTCGCGGTTTACATTTTTAAGCAGAGCCTCATCGTGAACAACCACCTGCGTTACACCTGTAAAGTCTCTCAGGTCGATAAAAATAACACCGCCGTGGTCACGAACAACATCTACCCAGCCAGCAAGCTCAACTCTCTGACCGATATGCTCGTCACGAATATCGTTACAGAATTGTGTTCTATACATAATATAACCTCCTAATAATTTCCAAAATAAAAAAGCCCCGAGGAATATAAGAATATTCCCGGGACGAGCAAACAAAATTTAAGCCCGCGGTGCCACCCGCATTGATACATAAAAATGTATCCTCTTTTAGTATTAAGTTTTAGACAACCCGCGGAGTGTTCCCAAGCTTACTACTCATCTCAAACGCGCTCTCAGTCGGTGACGCATTCTCCCTGACAGACTTTCCACAAAAGCCGAGTCTCCTTTATCATTATAGCAAAAATATTGCTTTTGTCAACAAGATTTTTCTATAACAAGACTGTTATAATTTGTATAAAAAGTTTATGCTGTTTTTGGGGAATTATTCAGGTTTAATTTAAAATAAAAATCGGCAAGTCTCAAAGATCCTTGCCGTTTTTTTGGTGGAGGCGGGGGGAATCGAACCCCCGTCCGAAAGCCTTTTATCACAACTTTCTACGAGTGTAGTTTATCTTTTTAATTCCCCGTGCAGAGCGCCGGTAAACAAGCTATCTGCAAAGGTAACCTCTCATACACACAAGACCCCGAGGTGCCTGTCTTGTGCGTTCACCACTAATGTGACGCTTGAGCCTAAGCCGTGGTACTCTCAGGTCAAACGGCCGCCATTTTAGGCAGCGTAAGCTAATTTATTATTGTTAGCGTTTAAATTTAAGTTTCGGATTTTAAAGAGTGTCCGAGCCTCTACTCGCTTATCGTGACTCAAAACCCCCGTCGAAGCCTTTACGCCCCCGAGTTTCTCGCATTTCTGCCCTATTATTATATCACAATCGGGCGAAAAGTGCGAGTGGATTTTATTATAAATTATTTACCCATCGAATGGCATTCTTACTCCAATCCTTTGCCTCTAAAACAAATCTGCCTGTAACACCATTTGCAAGGCAGGAGCCGTGTTCACTGTGAGGATAGATATGAAGCTCGCAGTTTACATTATTATCGGCAAGAGCTTTTGCAAAAAGCAGGCTATTCTGAACGGGAACGGTTGTATCCTCAAAGGTGTGCCATACAAATGCGGGCGGAGTTGATTTAGAAACAAGCTTTTCAATGGAAAGTTTTTCCGCCTTTTCAGTGTCATACTCACAGCCTGTAAGTCTTTCAAAAGAGCCTTTATGGGCATACTCGCCGCCGCTGATAACGGGGTAACCCAAAATCATACCGTTAGGCTTACATTCATCGGCAGTGCAGCCTAAATTTTCGAGCACTTCGGGTTTATCATAGAAAACGCCGAGGCTTGCGGCAAGATGTCCACCTGCTGAAAATCCGCTAATTATAATTCTATCAGGATTGATATCCCATTTTTCTGCATTGTCGCGAACAAGCTTTACTGCCTCTGCCGCCTCACAGACCGCCTGAGGAAAACGGGCGGGAGCAACACTGTAATCTAAAATAAATGCTGCAATTCCTGCTGCAGCAAAAGCAAGGGCGATAGGGTCGGCTTCGTGAACCTCACGATATCTATATCCGCCGCCGGGACAGACAACAACAGCTCTTCTCCCCCCCTCGACCTCTGCAACACCCTTATCCGGGATAAAGCAGGTAAGGGTTGCGGTATAGTCGGCGTCCTGACCACTGGTTTTTACTTTAAGTTCAAATTTATCGTTTATCATTAGTCTTCACCTCGTTGTCTTGATTTTAAATTTCTTTCAATTTCGCGTTTTGCATCTCTCTTTGCGGCATCCTCGCGTTTATCATAAAGCTTTTTTCCTCGGCAAAGTCCGAGTGACATCTTCACGCGGCTACCTTTAAAATAAAGAGAGAGCGGAATAAGTGTAAAGCCATCACGCTTTACAAGACCAAAAAGGCGGTTTATTTCCCTTTTGTGCATCAGAAGCTTTTTGGGGCGCAGCGGGTCTCTATTAAATATATTTCCCTTTTCGTAGGGGCTTATATGCATTCCGTGAACAAACAGCTCGCCTTTATCTATCTCACAATAGGAGTCCTTTAAATTAACGGTGCCCATACGGATAGATTTAACCTCTGTTCCGAAAAGCTCTATACCCGCCTCAAAGCTTTCATCGATAAAATAATCGTGAAATGCCTTACGGTTTTGGGTTATATTGCGGTTTTTATCCTCTGCCATTTGTTCACCTCACTTTCTATTAAGTTAGAATTAAAATTCGTTTCTGTCCTTTAAGGCTCTGAGCAGAGTCATTTCATCGGCATACTCTAAGTTACTGCCGATGGGAATACCATAGGATAATCTTGTAACCTTAATACCTCTCGGTTTTAAAATTTTATTTGAAATATAAATTGCGGTCGCCTCACCCTCGGTGGTGGCGCCTGTTGCCATAATAGCCTCTTTAATTTCTCCTTCGTCAAGCCTTTTTATCAGCTCATCTATGCAGATAGCATCGGGACCGATATTATCAAGGGGAGAAATAAGACCGTGCAGAACGTGATAAAGTCCGCGGTATTCTCCTACCCGCTCAAAGCTCATAACATCACGCGGGCTTTCTACTATACAAACAGTTGTTCTGTCACGCATAGGGTTGCTGCACACAGGGCATATTTCCTGCTCTGAAAGGTTACAGCATACGCTACAGCGGCGAATGGATTTATGCGCAGTTACAACTGCGTTTGCAAACTCTTCTGCCTTCTCTATCGGCTGAGAGAGCATAAAAAATGCCATTCTCTGCGCAGATTTTCTGCCGATACCAGGCAGCTTTTCAAACTGTTCTATTAGCTTTACAAGGCTGGGAACGGTTGAGCTCATAAGAGATAGTTCCTTTCAAATTAAGGTTTAGAAAAGACCGGGGATATTGGGCATAGAGCCTGTTATCTGCTGCATAGTTTCAGAAGAATCGTTTTCAACCTTTGAAATAACATCGTTAACTGCTGCTACAACAAGGTCTTCAAGCATTTCTACATCGTCGGGGTCAACAACCTCGGGCTTGATTTTGACAGAGGTAACATTCTTTTTACCTGTCATAGTTATCTCAACAGCGCCACCCCCTACAATAGAGGTATATTCCTTTTGCTCAAGCTCTTCTTGTGCTGCCTGCATATCGGCCTGCATCTTCTGCACCTGTTTCATCATATTGTTGGGGTTCATACCATTAGAGCCGTAGCCCTGAGGAAGTCTTGCTTTCATTTTGATCTATCCTTTCTGTTTTTAAACCGCTGCCGAGGGAACTTTTCTTAAATAGGAATAAAGAGTTTCCTCAACGAGAGTTTTTTTATCGTGAAAATTTTGCGGAACATATCTGACACCGCGGATTTTTTCTCCGCTGATGCCGTATTTTTGGTTAAACCCAAAAAGATTTATGTACTGCTCTAAATCGGGGCGCTCGGCATCCATTGCCATAAGCACCTCGACCAGTGCCTTTACATCGTCAATGGCGCGGTGGCTGTTTTGCACCTTTCCGTCAAGCCCGTACGCAGTTATAGCATCCTTTAGCTTGTGTGGGTAAGGTCTTCTGTCCTTATACACCGTCAGAGTATCAAGAAAATCAAGTTTGCAGCTATATTTGCAGCCGCGAAGCAGGTTTCTTGTGAACATCAAATCAAACTGCGCGTTGTGTGCGACAAGCAGAGTTGGTCCGTCACAGGACATATCAAAAAACCGCTTTGCTGCCAAGGTCATACTTATTCCCTTTTCTCTGAGCATCTCGTCGGTAATTCCCGTAAGGTTTACAACAAATGGGTCAAGCTTTTCACCCTCGGGCAAAGAAATAAACTCATCCATTTCGTCGCAGATTACAATCTTGTCACGCTCGTTTTTTATGATTTTTACAGCGGCAAGCTCTATTATCTGATCAGAACTGAAATCAAGCCCCGTGGTTTCTGTGTCAAATACAACTATGCTTTTATATTTATCTAAAAGCGATGATAATTCATTCATCTTAAAGCTCCTTAGTCTTTATGAATATCCACTCCGTTGCGTGCAGCGCGCTTTAGAATTTCTGCCATAGCGCTGCTATCTGCCGAGGTTGTCTGATTTTTTTCTTTATACTGCGCAATCTTAAGTGGCTTTCCCGAAGCACTGGCAACGGCAGATTTCAGAGCCTGTCTGTTTTGCTCGCTGCCTTTGAGTATTGCAAACGAAAAATCATTGGTATCAATATAAACTATATCGTTTTCTATATAAGCCTTTGATTGACGCAGAGCACCGTAAAGCGGAGGATTGCTAAGGGACAGAGTATTGAGCACCTGTTCCCAAAGCTCAAAGGGCTGTTTCCCTGCTACTTCAGACGAGGGAGCGGGAGCTATGGGAGCAGAGGGTGTGGCGGGTGCTTTTGGTGCAGTGCTCTGAGGCTGTTTGGACAGAGAGGGTTCAGGCTTTGTCTGAGGCTTGTTTTCCGATTTTATAGGCGCGGCAAATGGTGAAAAATCGGCAGGGACAGAATTTAAGCGGCGCTCTAATTTTTCAAGGCGGGCTAAGATTGCCTCGGGGTCACTACTTAAAAACGGAGAGCAAAGCTTTATCATACACTGCTCAAAAAGCACACTCTGGTATGCTGATTTTCCGAGGGTATTAAGTGTTTCGGAAAGTGTGTCAAGGCAGAACATTATCTGCGCAAGCGACATTTTATCGGCATAGACGGCAAGCTCCTCTAAATCTGTTCCCGCCAAGAACAGCTCACTATCACCACATCCTACCGATTTTGCAATCATAACATCGCGGTAGAACGAAATAAGTTCTGAGGTAATGAAGCTAAACGAAAGCGAGCCGCTATGGGCTTTCCTTGTGAGCTTTAAGGCTGCTGCTGCATTTTCCTCTATGGCAGCCCTTGCCATTTCAAGAATAAAAGAGCGGTCTGCCTGACCTGAAACCTTAGAAACAACGCTGCTTGTAACGTGGTTATCGAAAGAGGCGCACTGGTCAAAGAGCGAAAGCGCATCGCGCATACCACCGTCAGAGAGGCGGGCGATTATCTCTGCGCCGTCCTCATCAAGCTGTATTCCCTCGCCCTGTGCCACCTTTAAGAGCTGAGAAACGATAAGAGAGTCCTCAATTCTTTGAAAATCAAATCGCTGGCAACGGGAAATTATAGTTACGGGGACCTGATGAACCTCGGTTGTTGCAAGAATAAAAATAACGTGAGCAGGCGGCTCTTCCATTATCTTAAGCAGAGCGTTAAATGCGCTTGTGCTGAGCATATGCGCCTCGTCTATGATATAAACCCTGTACTTACAAACGGCAGGAAGAAAAGCCGACTCCTCGATAATATCTCTTATATTATCAACACCCGTATGGCTGGCGGCATCTATTTCAACAACATCAATAGCCGAGTTATTTCCAATGCTTTTGCAAACAGAGCATTCAAGGCAGGGATTTCCGCAGAGGTTCTGCTCACAGTTTACCGCCTTTGAAAATATTTTAGCACAGGTGGTTTTACCTGTTCCGCGGGAGCCCGTAAACAGATAGGCATGCCCC
The DNA here is from genome assembly GCA_045655125.1 of Oscillospiraceae bacterium. GTDB lineage: Bacteria > Bacillota > Clostridia > Oscillospirales > Ruminococcaceae > SIG578. Next base: position 2,328 of record JAZOOR010000032.1, on the reverse strand, counting down.
ACTTTTCCCGTTGCGACCTGATTTTTCAAAACGGTTACGATATAATCCTGACCGATAACATCCTCAAAAATCTGCGGACGCCATTTACGGTAAAGCGCCTTATGCATACCGATTCCTCCCCATTTTATTCTTATATATCATTATATCTTTTCTAAGGCATAATGTCAATTCAAAAAAACCTTATTCGGCATTGAAAAATGAGGCAGTTTGTGGTATGATAATAAAAAATGTAAAGGAGGGCGGGCTAAATGGCGCTTGACGGAGTTTGTTTATCTATAATTGCAAATAAGCTAAGCCGCGACTATGTGGGCGCGAGAATTGAAAAGGTTTCACAGCCTGCGCGAGATTCTATTATTCTTTCGTTGCGCCATAAAAACGGCAACGGCAAGCTGCTTCTTTCGGCAGGTGCTATGGGCGCGCGAATTCATTTTACCCAGAATCAGCCCGAAAACCCGTCTGTTCCGCCTATGTTTTGTATGCTACTAAGAAAGCACCTTTCGGGCGGTAAATTACTTGGGGTGCGTCAGCTTGGGCTTGACCGCGTGCTGTTTATTGACTTTGAGGTTTTGAATGAGCTTGCAGACCCCGTTACAATCACCCTTTGCATTGAAATAATGGGACATAACAGCAACATTATTCTGATAAATGAAAACGGAACAATAATTGATGCTATCCGCAGGGTAAATGCCGATGTTTCGAGCTTTCGCTTTGTTCTGCCTGCCGCAAAATACGAGCTCCCGCCGCCGCAGGATAAAAAGAATATATTTGAGATTTCAAATGAGGAAATCAGGTCGGATATTGATGGCTGCAAAGAGGCGCCTTTAAGCCGCGCGCTCCTTAATCTTTACAGCGGCCTTTCGCCTATTATCTGCCGCGAAATTTCCTTTTATGCCGCGAGAAACACTGACATTGGCTGCGAAGAGCTTACCTCAGATATGTTTGACAAACTTTTCTTTTTTATTTCACAGCTTAAAAAGTATCTTGCAGACCCTGTGCCCACTGCAATTTATGATCAAAACAGAACCCCCAAGGATTTCTCATTCTTCCCTATTCATCAGTACGGGCATACTATGACACTCCGCTCCTTCGACAGTCTTGACAGTCTGCTTGATAATTTCTACACCGAGCGCGACAGGTTAGAGCGCGTGCGCCAAAAAAGCGGAGATTTACTCAAAACTGTTGTTAATATCTCCGACCGTATTGCAAGAAAACTTGCAAATCAGAGAGGCGACCTTGAAAAGTGCAGAGACAAGGACATTTTGCGCCGTAAAGGTGATATACTTTACGCCAATCTGAGCGCCATACAAAAGGGTCAGCCCTCGGTGCGACTTGTTGATTTCTATGATGAGGCACAAAACGAAATCGAGATAGCTCTCGATACCCGTCTTACCCCTGCGGCCAACGCGCAGAAATACTACAACGAGTACCGCAAGGCAGATACCGCCGAAAAAATGCTTACCGAGCTTATAAAAAGCGGCGAAGCAGAGCTTCTTTATATTGATTCGGTTTTTGATAGCCTTTCACGCGCTTCATCTGAAACTGAGCTTGCTGCAATTCGTGAGGAACTGTATGAGCAACGCTATATCCACAAAAAAGTGGATAAGAAACAGATGAAGACCTCTATTCCCTATATTAAATACTTTTCCTCAGACGGATTTACAATTCTTTGTGGCAGAAACAATATCCAAAATGACAGATTGACGCTGCGTGAGGCGGCAAAAAGCGATATTTGGCTGCATACACAGAAAATCCCCGGCTCTCACACAATAATTGTAACCGAGGGCAAGGATGTTCCCGACTCTACTCTTGCTGAAGCCGCCTGCCTTGCCGCATACAACAGCAAGGCAAGGAATTCGAGTAAAGTGGCGGTAGATTACACTGCTATAAGAAATGTAAAAAAGCCCTCGGGCGCTAAACCGGGCATGGTAATCTATGATTTTTACAAGACTGTACTCGTCACTCCCGACCCCGAGCTCTCGCAAAAGCTCTCTGTAAAATAGTAAATATGCTGCGCCGCATAAAAAGCGGCGCAGCAGGAAAAAATTATCTCATATTTGCTTGACATTTAGGCAAGGGATATGGTATGATATCATTTGTCACCGAGGAGAGGTGTCCGAGTGGTTTAAGGAGCCGGTCTTGAAAACCGGTGATTCCGCAAGGAACCGTGGGTTCGAATCCCACCCTCTCCGCCACACCTTTTTTCTATGATATTATCCTTAATTTAACTTAAGCTATGGAGACGTACTCAAGTGGCTCAAGAGGCTCCCCTGCTAAGGGAGTAGGCTGGCTAAAACCGGTGCGAGGGTTCAAATCCCTCCGTCTCCGCCA
>JAZOOR010000031.1:0-32903 GCA_045655125.1 Oscillospiraceae bacterium | reverse complement strand
CTTGTAAACGATGATTTTGATGGCGCTTTAAAATGCGCACAAACATATATTGATATATTCGGAAAAGAAAACTTCTATATAGAAATTCAGGACCACGGTATTCCTGAACAGAAAAAAATATTAGGCGACCTATTTAAGCTTTCACAGCAAACCGGTGTAGGTCTTGTAGCCACAAACGATGCTCATTATATTGAAAAAGAAGACTCAAGAATGCAGCACGTTTTAATTTGTATTCAGACCAATAAAACAGTTGATGAAGAGGGGGGGCTTGAATTCTCCACTGAGGAGTTTTATATAAAATCCCAAAGTGAAATGGAACATCTTTTTTCCGCTTATCCCAATGCTATAAAAAACACAGTAAAAATTGCTGAGCGTTGCAATGTTACCTTTGAATTCGGAAACACCAAGCTTCCTAATTACACAGCACCGACAGGCGAGAGCAACAGAGAATATTTCTATCGTCTGTGCTTTGAGGGATTATATCGTAATTTCGGCAAGAATGTTGATAAGTCTATTGTTGATAGGCTGAATTATGAGCTTTCAGTTATAGAAAAGATGGGGTATATTACATATTACCTTATTGTCTATGATTTTATCCGTTTCGCAAAGGAAAAAAATATACCTGTAGGCCCCGGAAGAGGCTCAGGTGCCGGAAGTCTTGCCGCATACTGCATAGGAATAACAGGCATTGACCCTATTCGTTATCAGCTTCTGTTTGGGCGTTTTTTAAACCCCGAGCGTATCAGTATGCCTGATTTTGACGTCGATTTTTGCTATGAAAGACGACAAGAGGTAATAGAATATGTTATTGAGAAATACGGATCAGACCACGTTGCTCAGATAGTTACATTTGGAACAATGGCAGCAAAACAGGCTATCCGCGATGTTGGAAGAGCGCTTGGAATGAGCTATCAGTCTGTTGATGAAATTGCCAAACTCATTCCTAATGACCTTAAAATTACCATTGACAAAGCTCTTAATACCTCAGAAAAATTAAAAGAAAAGTACAATGAGAGTCAGCAAATAAAAGAGCTTATAGATATGGCGCGAAAATTAGAGGGAATGCCGCGTCATAGTTCTATGCACGCTGCGGGTGTTGTTATAACCGACAAGCCAGTTTCAAACTATGTCCCTCTTCAAAAAAATGACGACTCTGTAGTTACCCAGTTTCCTATGACTACTCTTGAAGAGTTAGGTCTTTTAAAAATGGACTTTTTGGGTCTGAGAACACTTACAGTTATTGATGATGCTGTAAAGCTTATTAAAAAGAAGCATCCCGATTTTGACGAAAACGAAATTGATATCAATGATATAGCCACGTTTGAAATGCTATCAAAAGGCAGTACCAAAGGTGTTTTTCAGTTTGAATCGGCAGGTATGCGCGAAGAGCTTATGGAATTAAAGCCTCAGTGCATAGAGGATTTAATCGCTGTTATTTCTCTTTATCGTCCCGGCCCGATGGATTCTATCCCTGAGTACAACCGCAATCGGCATAATCCCGAGGCAATAACGTATAAGCATCCGCTTTTAAAACCCATTCTTGAGGTTACCTACGGATGCATAGTATATCAGGAACAGGTTATGCAGATTTTTCGTTCTCTCGCAGGATTTTCTCTCGGAAGAGCGGATCTTGTTCGACGCGCTATGTCGAAGAAAAAATTTGATGTTATGGAAAAGGAACGCCATAATTTTATTTATGGCTCTGAGGAATGTGACGGCGCAATAAAACGTGGTGTAGACGAAAAGACTGCAAATGAGATTTTTGACCAGATGCTTAGCTTTGCATCCTATGCATTTAACAAATCTCACGCTGCGGCATACGCTTTTGTATCATATAAAACAGCATATCTTAAATGTCATTATCCAGTTGAATTTATGGCAGCGCTTATGACAAGTGTTCTCGACAATACAGATAAGCTTATTTCTTATGTTTCTGCTTGTAGCGAAATCGGAATAAAGGTACTGCCGCCTGATATATCTCATAGCGATATGGGATTCACAGTTGACGGCGAAAACATAAGATTTGGTCTTCTTGCAATAAAAAATCTTGGAAAAGGTGTAATTTCATCCATAATAAATATCAGAAACAGGGATGGGGATTTCACTTCTTTCTATGATTTCTGCAAAAAAATGTATGGCAAGGATTTTAATAAAAAATCTATTGAAAGTCTTATTAAAAGCGGGGCGCTTGATTCAATGGGATATAACCGCCGTCAGATGATGGAAGGGTATCTGGGTATTTTCGATAAAATCGAAGCAGAAAATCGTCGGACACAATATGGACAAACTAATCTTTTTGCCATCGAAAGTAGGGAAGAAATATATAAGGATAATTTCAGTTTGCCTGAAATTCCCGAGTTTTCAAATGATGTTGTTTTAAGGTTTGAAAAAGAAACTATCGGAATGTTCCTTTCAGGTCACCCTGTTTTACCTTATTCACCAATAATTGTACAAAATAAGTTTATTACTACAGGAAGGTTGTCAGAAGGCGCCGAAAACTTTTCAGATGGGGAAAAAATTTCCATATTGGGTGTTATCACTCAAATTAAAGTAAAAAACACCAAATCAAACAAATCTATGGCCAATATACTTCTCGAAGATCTTGAGGGCTCCGTGGAGATACTTGTATTTCCCAACATTCTTATGAGATATGAGTCTATGTTATATGAATACAAGACAGATGATAAGAAAAGCATTGTTGTTATTCATGGAACGATTGATATGAAAGATGAGGGAAGTGTTAAAATTATTTGCGATAAGGTTTCTTCTCCTTCAGACTATTCAATTTCTCAACAGCCTGACAGAAAACTATTCTTAAAAATCCCGTCAAAAGACTCATATGAGTATAACAGTATTCTTAATTTACTTTCTCGCGAAGTGAATGGTAACTGTCAAGTTATCGCCCGCATATCAGATACAAATGAACTCATAAAATTTCCCGAGAAATATTCAACAGTGGCAGATCCCAAAATAATTTCAAATTTAAAAAACTTGCTTGGAGATGATTGTGTAGTACTGCGCTAACAATGAGCGATTTGTCCATAAAAATGCCAACGCGAAACATTGACAAAGCTTAAAAAGGATACTACACTTTTACTTGTATACTAAATTTCTCGGGGGAATTCTCAATGAAAACAATTGGTGTTTTAACAAGTGGCGGCGACGCGCCGGGTATGAATGCGGCTGTCAGAGCTGTTGTCCGTTCCGGTATTGCAAACGATTTAAAAGTTTACGGAATATATGACGGTTACAATGGTCTTATTAAGGGCGATGTCAGAGAGCTCAACAGAGGCAGTGTTTCTAAAATAATAAATCGCGGCGGTACCGTTATATACACTGCAAGATGTCAAGAATTTAAAACGCCCGAAGGTGTTGCAAAGGGTGTAGAAACTTGTAAAAAACTTGGTATTGAGGGTCTTGTTGTAATCGGAGGTGATGGTTCCTTCAGAGGAGCTGCAGATCTTTCCGCTGCAGGAATTCCTTGTGTTGGTATTCCTGGAACCATTGATAATGATATTGCTTGTACAGAATACACTATTGGTTATGATACAGCTATGAATACCGTTGTTGAAATGGTTGATAAACTTCGCGATACTTGTAATTCCCATAATCGTTGCAGTGTTGTTGAGGTTATGGGCAGACATTGCGGAGACCTTGCGCTGAATGCAGGTATTGCTTGTGGCGCAACTGCAATTATCGTTCCCGAAATTCCTTTTGATTTTGAAAAAGACATTCTTGAAAAAATAAAAGATGCTGTCCAATTTGGAAAGCATCATTACATTATTATAGTTGCAGAAGGCGTTGGTGGTTCTCAGGAGATCGCAAAAAAGATTGAAAAGGTCACCGGCATTGAATCAAGAGCAGCTATTCTTGCTCACGTTCAGCGCGGCGGTTCTCCTTCAGCTAAGGACCGCATTGTTGCAACAAGAATGGGAGATTACGCTGTAAATCTTCTTAAAAACGGAATTGGAAACAGAGTTCTCGCATTAAAGAGCAATCAAATTAAGGATTATGACATTCACGAAGCTCTTAACATGAATAAAAATATCGATAAGCTTCTGTTTGATATTGCTAATAAGGTTGGTTAAAACAAGAAACCTGCTCTATTGAGCAGGTTTCTTTAATTTATTGGTTTGAATTTTTGCATAAATTTGATAGCTGTTTTTATTCCATCAACGGCGGCACTCATTATTCCTCCCGCATATCCTGCACCTTCACCGCAAGGATATATTCCTTTTGCTGATACAGCTTCGTGATTATCGTCTCGCAATATTCTTACGGGAGATGATGTTCGTGTTTCTATTCCCGTTAAAACCGCGTCGTTTGCATCAAATTTTCGAAGTTTACCGCCAAAAGACACTAGGCCATCTCTTAACATACCAGATACATAGGAGGGGAATATCGCGTTAAAATCGCACGGTTTAACTCCAAGTGAGTAACTAGGCTCAATTCTCTTCATTTCTAATCCTACTTTTTGCTGTAAGAAACATCCTACAGTTTGAGCGGGAGCAGTATAATTTCCGCCACCGACCTTAAAGGCAGCACGTTCATATTTTCTCTGAAATTCTATAGCATCACGCGGATTATCTCCGAAGTCCTTAGGTGAAACTGAAACAACAAGCGCACTGTTTGCGTTTTTTCTATCTCTTGCATACTCGCTCATTCCATTTGTTACTACGGTATCATATTCAGATGATGATGGCACAATAACTCCACCGGGACACATACAGAATGTATAAACTGCTCGGTCGTTTTTTCTAAGTGATAACTGATATTCTCCCTGCGATAACATTGGATGTCCTGCGTATTTTCCATATAATCCTTCATTTATGTCACTTTGCAAATGCTCTATTCTGACACCCATTGAAAAAGACTTTGCCTCAAAAAGCAAGGATTTCTGCATAAGCATTTCAAATGTATCCCTGGCACTATGACCAATAGCAAGAAAAAGGCTGGAGCAGGGGACAGAATTTCCGTTTACCGAAACACTTTCAAGCTTTCCGTTTTTTATACAAACATCTGTTAGCTGAGTGTTAGTTAAAACCTCTCCGCCTAACCTTATTATTTCTTTTTTGATTTCCTTTACAATGTTTCTGAGATTGTCAGTACCAATATGAGGTTTTGCCTTTTTAATAATTTCATCAGGCGCCCCAAATCTCACAAATTCTTTAAGTACATAGTCACAGAGCGGGTCGTTAATTCGTGTAGTAAGCTTCCCATCAGAAAATGTACCTGCGCCGCCCTCGCCAAATTGAACATTACTTTTTGCGTTTAATACTCCTGTTTTCCAAAAAAACTCGACACTTTCAACGCGCTTATCAACGTCCTCACCGCGTTCAATAATAAGAGGGGAATATCCTTTTTGAGCTAAAATTAAGCCTGCAAACATTCCCGCAGGTCCAAACCCCACAACAATCGGACGGCTTTTTAGAATTTTATCACCATACTTAAAGCTTGGAAGCGACTCATTTGTTTTGCGGAATGTTATATTTTTATTATTACATTTCTCTACAACTTTTTCCTCATCAATAGTTGTAACAAATCCAATAGACGAAACAAACTGCGGCTGTTTTCTGTGGCGCGCATCAATAGAAGTTTTTATAACAAATCTTTCTGTAATATATTTAGTATCGATATCAAGCATTTTAACCGCTTTATCAATATTATCATATATACCATCATTAAGATTAGTTACAACACCCGATACAACAATCATAAAAATTTACCTTTCAAATGATTAACCGCTCTCTGTGCGAGAGAGCGGCTAATTTTAATCAATTACTTTTAATTACAACCTCGTAATCACCATATGCCCAGAAAACTCCGGATTTTCCCGGAACAGTAATTGTTGCAGGAACAGTCGTTGTTCCACTGGAGAGAGTGGTGTCAGACAGATTAATTTCAACAACAATATCATTTGATGAAATACTCTTTAAAAGTTCTTCGTCTCCTATAAGCAAAATATTATTAAGACGTCTTGTAATAACCGTAACTTTTTTATCATCAGGAACGCCAATAACATTAAATTGGTTTACATTAAAGCTTTTTTCAGACATATTCTGATAGGGGATAGAAACATCGATCGTATTAGTATTATCTACATTTACAAAACCAGAGGGTAATTCCACATTAAGAGAAACAATATCGCCCGGTTTAACAGTTTTTAAATCAGCATAACGAACATCAAGCTGCGACATAGTATCAATAGTTTCCTCAGGTCCGGCAACTCTGATTTCGGTATTAGATAAGGAATACTTAAAATCCTTTGCAACAAAGGTCGAAGGCATATTTATAAAATGAGCAACAACCGGAAGATCCTTTATTTTAAGAACCGGTATTGACACATCAACAGTTTCTTTATCCAAAACTACATATGGATTTGATACAACATTTCCATTCTCATCGTAAAGCACAAGTGAAACCTCGGAAATATTCAGTGTTTCTTCTAAAACTTTTTTCTTAGAGTCAACATCTGCAACACAGCTTGTAACCGTTTTCACAATGCTTTCCGGACCAATAATGGTAACCTCTTGGTTTGAAGGATAACCCTTGTCCAACATAAAGCCGTCTTTTGCGGACAAATCGGAAATATCCGCACTAACTGTTAGTGTTTTTGATGCACTGCGGTCAAAGCTGACCTGAATGGATTTAGGTGAATAGTCAACAATTTCAACATTACCAACAGGTTCTTTTAAGCTGACATCAACACGAACTGTATATTTTCCCGCTTTTGTAACGCGGCCAAGAGAAAGAGAAACAATGAAATCCTCTTTTGAAACAGCATTTAGTGAGCCTCTGTTTCCGGAAAGGGTTATATTTATTTCTTCATCGCTTCGTTCAAAAGAATTAAGTCCCAATGCCTCAACCGCTGTTCCTGCCACTGAAAAATCAATGGGAACATTTCTTAAAAGACGCTCACTGTCTGTTTTAACAGTAAGGGTAATCGTTGCCCAAATAGCAATAGCGCCTATAACAGAAATAATTTTACAAAATGTTTTATTATCAAGTAGGCGGGAATTTTTTATTATTTTCATTTTTATTTCCGCCTTCCTAAAACTGATTTGATTTTACTTTGTTTCTTCTGAATAGGTTTACCGTTTTCGTCAATCTCATCCTTAAGTAAATTCTGAGTAAGATAATCTCTGAGGGATTCCTTTGTAAAATCACGAATTAATTTTCCCTCGGTCGCAACTGAAATTATACCCGTTTCTTCTGAAACAATAATTACTATTGCATCCGACACCTCACTGACTCCCAAAGCCGCTCTGTGTCTGGAACCAAGACTAATGTTCTCGACCTTATCTGAAGGCTGAAAAAAACAGCTTGCAGCATATAGTCTTCCATCGCGAACTATAAGTCCGCCATCATGAAGAGGGGAGTTGGTAAAGAAAATATTTGTGATAAGCGAAACAGAGGGGACAGAATCTATAACAACTGCTCGCTCAACCGATTCGCCTAAACGAATAGTTTTTTCAATAACGATTAATGCACCTGTTTTTTCACCGGATAGACGGTAGCACGCTTCGCAAATAGGATCAATGGCATATTTCCACTTAGAATTATTATCGTCCTGACTTTGCTTTGAAATAACATTAAGCAAATGGAAATTACTTCTTCCGATTTTTTCAAGTCCGCGTCTGATTTCCGGCTGAAAGATAATTGCAATCGCTACAAGTCCATACTGGAATACATATTGCAAAAGGAATGAAATAGTCGTAAGTTCAAGCAGGGAAGAAACTAAAAAAACAACAAAGAAAAGCATAATGGCTTTAACAAGCTGTGCGGCGCGGGTTTCACGAACAAATTTAATTATATAATAGAGGATAACTGCAACAAGGGCGATATCTATAATGTCAAGATACCACCTATCAAAGTTAAATAAATCGGTAAAAAGTCTGACAAAAAAGTCCCCGATATTTACAAAAAAATCCTGCATATTAATTTTCCTCTTCTAAAAATGTTAGATATATTTTTATTTTAACATATTTTTTGAAAATTTCAATCAATTTTTATTGAAAATACAATATATTTTATATGTTAAAGCCTTTCAATAACCATGCAAGCATAATTTACCTCTTTTATAGTGTTAAAATAGGAAAAACTCGCTCTTACTGTTCCTATATCTCTTGTGCCCAAAAATAAGTGCGCCATCGGCGAACAATGCAATCCGCCTCTGACTGCAATATTATATTTGTCAAGCTCCTCAGAAATTGCTGTAGAGGTTTTGCCCTTTACATTAAAAGAAATGGTTCCTACCATACAATTGTCAGCAGGAGCGCTACCATACAATAGAATTCGTGGTATTTTTGAGATTTTATTATAAAATAACTTTGATAAAAACATCTCATGATTATATATCTCTTCAATTCCAACTTTTTTTATAAAAGATATTCCCGCAGATATACCTGCTGCACCAACAACATTAACCGTCCCACTTTCAAGCATATCAGGATAAAAATCAGGCATATCCAAGCTAACCGAAGTGCTTCCTGTACCGCCATAAATAAAAGGGGAGAGTCTTGCTTTTTTTCCAGCCAATAGTAGCCCCGTTCCAACCGGTCCAAACAAAGCTTTATGTCCCGGGCAGCACATTATATCTATGCCATCTTTTTCCATATTTATTTTTATTATTCCTGCCGTCTGTGATGCATCAACACAGAAAATCAAACCTCGGCGTCTGCATAGCTCTGACAACTCTTTAATTGGAGCAATTTTTCCAGTAACATTAGATGCATGAGTACAGATTATCATTTTTGTTTCAGAATCAATTAATTTTTCAAAAGCACTGACAGTCAATCCTGGATTTTCAAAAGATACTTTAGCAACTTTATAATCAATTTTATTTATTTTTTTTAAATATTCAAGTGGACGCATGACCGAATTGTGCTCAAAATGTGATATTATCGCATTTCCGCCGTTATTTAATACTCCAAATATGGCTAAATTAAGCGATTCTGTGCAATTTTTTGTTAATATAACACGTTCAGCATCCTCTAATCCGAAAAATTCTGCTACATTTTCCCGCATATTGTATACAATTTTAGCAGCTTTTAAAGACATTTTATGTCCGCTTCGCCCTGGATTTCCGCCAAATTCCGTGATACATCTATACATAGATTCCGCAACCTCTACAGGCTTTGGAAAAGTAGTTGCAGCGTTATCAAAATAAATCAAAATATCACTCCTCAAGCTCCTTAATATCATTTAATAGAATATTATGATTTAAAATGATTTTTTTTGCCTTTTCAAGATCAGTTTTATATACAGCGACGCTATAACCACAGCCACAGCTACTGAATTGAGAGGGGGTTTTGACAACCTTACAATTAATATGATTTAATTTTAAAAGTTTTTCTGATTTCATTGCAAATGTAATAGAAGAGAAATTAAAATAAATTTTTTGCATGAAAACACCTTCCTGAAATTTTTGTACATAAAGTAACATTACATTATATGCACCTAAAATATTTTTCGGGAAAAGGTTAAATATAAATATATTTTAAAATATTTAAACAAACTGATATCGCGCAACAACACAAACCAAGAAAAACACCATATTTAACATAAAATCCGCTTTTTTTCTTCCCTGAGTTATACAAAATATTTATTTTGTCCATAAGGCTATGTTTTTTAGGCCCCTCTCCTATTTGCCGATTTCTTGTATTGATTGGTTATGTAACCCAAAGTCATTTATTAAAGAATAAAAAACAACCTTGAAAAATATTCCAAGGTTGTTTTACTATAAATATTCGAGATATAATTATTTATCTTCCTCTTCGCAGTCACAGCAACCGCAATCACAATCGCAGTCGTCTTCGCAATCACAATACTCTATATTGAACTCAAGAGTCTCACCGCAATTAGGACACTGCAGTTCCCCATCATTTAATATTGCATCATCAATATAGATATCATCGCCGCAATTTGGGCAAGTAACTTTAATGAGGTCATCTTCTTCGTCGTATTCATCATCCTCGTAGAAATCCTCTTCGAGCGACTCAAGATCCTCATCAATTAAATCTACCTGCTCAGAAACAACTGCAAGCTCATCATCAAGATCAGCAACAGTAAGCGCAATATCATCAACAAGATCAATCAAAGCATTAATAAGCTTTGTCTCGGGTTTACTTTCGTCAAGAGAAAGTCCGTTTGCAAGGCCCTTTAAATATGCTGCTTTTTCGGTTAAAGTCATTTTAATTACCTCCATATAGCATATAAGAGTTATGCTCTTTCCATATACTCGCCTGTTCTGGTGTCAATTCTGATAATGTCTCCCTCGTCGATGAAAAGAGGAACACGAATTTCTGCGCCTGTTTCCAGAGTTGCAGGTTTAGAAGCGTTGGTAGCTGTATCTCCCTTAAATCCGGGATCAGTCTTGGTTACCTCAAGTTCAACAAAGAAAGGAGGCTCAACGCCAAAAACATTACCTTTGTAGGAAAGCACCTTGCACTCCATATTCTCTTTAACAAACTTAAAGTTATCGCCGAGTGTATCTGCATTGATGGGAATCTGCTCATATGATTCAAGATCCATAAAGTAGTAAAGCTCTCCATCATTGTAAAGATACTGCATATCTTTTCTCTCTACAAAAGCAGTAGGATATTTTTCAGTGGGGTTGAAGGTTTTTTCAACAACTGCACCACTGATTACATTTTTAATTTTTGTTCTAACGAATGCTGCGCCCTTACCAGGTTTAACGTGCTGAAATTCAATAATCTGAAAGACGTTACCGTCCATTTCAAATGTTACGCCGTTTCTAAAATCTCCTGCTGTTACCATAATAGGTTAACCTCCATATAAACTTTAATTATATACATATATTCTATATTAAAACCCATTTTTTTGCAATAGTATTTTTGAATTTTCATATAATAATTAGTGATTTCTTGCTTTTTGTCAGATTTTCTATGCCATTTTCTGTTATAAGAACCATATCTTCTATTCTGACACCAAATTTCTCAGGCAAATAAATACCGGGCTCAACAGTTATAATCATTCCCGGCTTTAAAACTGTTTTGCAGTTAGGCGATAAAGCGGGTGCCTCATGAATATCAAGCCCAACACCATGCCCCAAGGCATGACCAAAACATTCACCATACCCTGCCTTTGCAATTATATCTCTGGATATTTTATCTATATCACTACAACATTTACCTGCTTTTATTTGTCCGAGCGCTGTTTCCTGTGCTAACAGAACTGTTTCATACACCATTTTTTGCTCATCCGAAACACTTCCAATGGCAATGGTGCGTGTCATATCACTCTTGTATCCATCAATATCCGCACCAAAGTCAATAGTGATAAAATCACCTTTTTTAAGGCGATAATCAGTCGGAACCCCGTGTGGAAGCGAACAGTTTTTTCCGCCGACAAAAACTATATCAAATGCAGTCGCTCGCGCCCCGTTACTTCGCATATAAAATTCGAGCTCAAGGGCAAGTTCTTTTTCAGTTTTCCCTTCCCTTATTCTCCCGAGGATATATTTAAATGCACCGTCGGTAATCTTCTGAGCTTGTCTGATTTTTTCAATTTCGTCATCGTTTTTTATGGCACGCAACTCCATAATAATACTATTTATATCTACATTTGTATCAATAATGTCTCCAATAATTTTATTAAGTTTATAAAACTCCGAAACCGGAACAGTCTGAGTTTCTATTCCAAGGCATTTTGTATTTTCTTGAAAACAAATGTCTTTTACCTGTGAAAGCAAATCTTTCTGCAAAATAACCTCTAAAAACTCGTTTTCATTGCGCTTAGCAAGTTCAATATATCTTGAATCTATTATAAAATATGCTTTCTTTCTTGTTACAACAAGTGTTCCTGCATCCGATGTATCAAAACCAAGTAAGTAATATCTGTTTGAGCTATCAGTAACAAGCGCCGCATCAATATTATCAGGAAAATACTTTATAAATTTTTCTAAATTACTTACCAAAATTACTCACCGCTTTTTATACTAAGATAATAGTTTTTCATTTTAAGAGCATCATCGGACTGAGTTCCTGCTGATTCACATATAAAAACAGGCGATAATCCGCGCTTTACAATTTGATTAAGCAGCGGCTCAAAATCAGGCCCAAACTGAGTATCATCAAATGTTAAATGCTGCTTTTCACCACCTGCCGTGTATTCAATTTTTGAAAAATGTGAATGAAAATTTTTAAGGCGATCAAACCCAAGAGCATTTTCAATTTTATCAAGAATAACCTTATAGTCCTGCTCGTTTTTTATTGCTCCCAAGTCTCTTGCATTTAAATGTCCAAAATCAATGCAAGGAATCATTCTTTCATCAGATTTGCAAAGCTCCATTACCTCTGCAAGTGTGCCAAGCTGATTTATTTTTCCCATTGTTTCGGGGCAAATGTGAATATGTTCAAGACCCTTTTCATCAAGCGTTTTTCTCGCTCTTACGATTGTATCCTTTGCAAGCTCCAAGGCTTCCTCTCTTGAAATTTTACTGCAAGAGCCGCTGTGAACAATTATTCTGTCTGCTCCCATAGCGTCTGCTGCTACAGCACTGCTTAATATATAATCAATACTTTTATCACGCTTCTCTTTTTCAATACCCGAAAGCGAAATGTAATACGGTGCGTGCAAAGACAGACGAATTCCCTTTTCTTTTGCAAGCCGACCAAGCTCATTTGCTACATCAAGCTTAACATTTACTCCTCGGCCACACTGATACTCAAATGCGTCCAAACCCTTTTCATACACGCATCTTGGAATATCAAGCGATGTCTTATATCCGTAAGCTAGAAGACTATCATCTCTGCCTGCAGGCCCAAAAAAAGCACTCATTGTTATTTCCTCTTTACCTTTCCTAAAATTATACGTTCAAAAAAGCGTTTTACCTTAAAAAATGGCATATCCTCAAGCTCAAACGGCTCTACAAGAGCGGTTTTTACTCCCGAAAACTTGCCGCAAAGAACATCGGTGAAAATCTGGTCGCCTATAACGAGCATCTCATTTTTTGAAATACCCGTAAGAGAGGCAGCCTCATTTACTCCGCGTGACAGAGGCTTTTGAGCGTGACAAACATATCTGACCCCAATACTATCCGCAAAAGGAGCAACGCGAGGCTCAATATTGTTTGAGATAATCACAGCGGAGATATCTGCCGCCTTTATTTCATCGAGCCATATAAGTGCTTTTTCGTGTACAGCCGGGTTATCGTGGGTAGTCAGTGTATTATCAACATCAAGAAGGACGCACTTAATATTGTTACAGGTAAGGAAGTCTACGGATATGTCCCATATTTTATCATAAAAATAGTTTGGTTTAAAAATAGCCATAATATTAACTCTTTCTTTAAATAATGAAAAAAGCGGGACAAATGCCCGCTTTATCCACTAGTTATTTTGAGACTTACTTAAACTTACGTTTACGAGCAGCCTCAGACTTCTTCTTGCGCTTAACTGAAGGTTTTTCATAGTGCTCGCGCTTACGAACCTCAGCAAAAACGCCGGAACGGGCACACTGCTTTTTGAAACGTCTTAATGCGTTATCTAAAGATTCGTTGTCCTTTAAACGAATTTCTGCCATAATGAATTTCCCTCCCCTCTACCTGTTTGGCAGGGGTTATTCATAAGTAATATATTAAATCACTCATATTTGATATTATACATTGTTATTAAATTTATGTCAATACTTTTTATGTGAAAAAACACTTATTTTACAACAATGTTTACAAGCTTATCAGGAACTACAATTTCTTTAACTACTGTTTTCCCCTCAATAGCGGAAATAACCTTTTCAAGATTCATTGCCGAGGAAAGCATATCTTCCCTGTTGCTACCGGGAGCTATAGAAATCTTATCCTTGAGCTTGCCATTGACCTGAACGATTATTTCAATCGATTCATCCTTGCATTTTGCTTCATCGTATTTGGGCCAGACCTGCTGATAAACTCTTCCCTCACAGCCTAAATTACTCCATATTTCCTCTGTAATATGAGGAGCAAAAGGATTTAAGAGAATAAGCAGCGTCTTGTATTCATCGCGTGTAATGCTGTGTTTCTCATTGATTTGGTTAAGAAGAGTCATCATAGAGGCAATAGCTGTGTTAAACTTCATAGCCTCTATATCGTCACCGACCTTTTTAATGGTCTTATGAATGGAAGACTCAAGCTCGGGGCGATATCCCTCGCCATCACAAACTTCCTGCAGACTCCAAATTTTATCAAGGAAACGCTTACATCCTTTTATGCTGGAAGTACTCCAAGGAGCTGCTTTCTCAAAGTCGCCAATAAACATTTCATACATTCTCATTGTATCGGCGCCGTAATCGTTTACGATTTCATCAGGGTTAACAACATTACCGCGGGATTTACTCATCTTTTCGCCGTTTTCGCCGAGAATCATTCCGTGGCTTGTTCTCTTTGAATAAGGCTCAGCGGTATTGACTACACCGATATCATAGAGGAATTTGTGCCAGAATCTTGAATAAAGCAGATGAAGAGTTGTGTGCTCCATACCGCCGTTGTACCAATCAACAGGCATCCAATAGTTAAGAGCCTCTTTTGCTGCAAGCTCACTTACATTATCGGGGTCACAGTATCTTAAGAAATACCACGACGAACCTGCCCATTGAGGCATAGTATCGGTTTCTCTCTTAGCACTGCCGCCACAGTGAGGACAGGTAGTATTAACCCAATCCTCTATTGCAGCAAGAGGAGATTCGCCGCTATCGGTAGGCTCATAGTGCTCAACCTCAGGAAGCTTTAAAGGAAGCTCACTCTCGGGCAGAGGAACCCAACCGCACTTTTCACAATAAACCATAGGGATAGGCTCTCCCCAATATCTCTGGCGGGAGAATACCCAGTCACGAAGCTTGAAATTAACCTTAGGTGTTCCCTTTTTCTCTTTTTCAAGCCACTCAATAATTGTTTTTTTAGCTTCTTCAACAGAAAGTCCGTTAAGAAATCCTGAATTCACTAAAATACCTGTCTGACAATCGGTAAAGGCTTCTTTCTCAACATTTCCGCCCGCAACAACCTCAATTATAGGCAGAGAAAATGCTTTTGCAAAATCATAATCGCGCGTATCGTGAGCAGGAACCGCCATAATCGCGCCTGTTCCATATGTCATAAGAACATAATCTGAAACAAAAATAGGAATTTCTGTGTTATTGACGGGATTTATAGCTGTAACGCCCTCAAGCTTTACACCAGTTTTATCCTTTACAAGCTCAGTTCTCTCAAAATCCGATTTTCTTGCAGCCTCGCTACGATAATCCATAACAGCATCATAGTTAGAAAGCAGGCTCTTCCACTTATCAATATATGGGTGCTCAGGAGAAATAACCATATAGGTTGCTCCAAAGAGGGTATCTGCACGGGTGGTATATATTTTAAGAGTATCTCCTGCGCTTGTTGCAAAGTCAACCTCTGCACCAACAGAACGTCCAATCCAATTTATCTGAGACGTCTTTACTCGCTCTATGTAGTTTACATCGGCAAGGTCATCAATAAGGCGCTGTGCATACTCAGTTATTTTGAGCATCCACTGCTCCTTATCCTTATGTATAACCTCACTGCCGCAACGCTCGCAAACGCCGTTAACAACCTCTTCATTTGCAAGGACGCATTTACACGATGTACACCAGTTAACAGACATTTTCTTTTTATATGCAAGACCTTTTTTAAATAACTGAAGGAATATCCACTGTGTCCATTTGTAATAACCCGGATCAGTGGTATTAACTTCCCTATCCCAATCAAAAGAAAAACCGAGAGATTTCAGCTGTCTTTTAAAGTTTTCAACATTCATCTTTGTAACAGCCTCGGGATGAATGTGATTTTTAATTGCATAGTTTTCAGTAGGCAATCCAAATGCATCCCATCCCATAGGATAGAGAACATTAAAACCCTGAAGTCTCTTTTTTCTCGATATTATATCAAGTGCAGTATATGAACGGGGATGGCCAACATGCAGTCCCTGTCCGGAAGGATACGGAAACTCTACAAGACCAAAAAATTTAGGCTTTGAGTAATCGTTTTTTGCAGCAAAGGCTTTTTCTTTATCCCAAATATCCTGCCACTTTTTTTCAATTTCCTTAAAATTGTAATCCACCTGAAATTCCTCCAATTATTTACTTTACATTTATATCAATTCTCTGTGCATCGGACCATAATCTTTCAAGATCATAAAACTTTCTGGTTTCCTCATAAAACACATGAACGATAACATTTTCAAAATCCAAGAGTATCCACATTGCAGACTGATATCCCTCAATATTCCGAGGAGAAATCCCCTGCTTTTTAAGTTGCTCTTCAACCTCATCACATAAGGTTTTTGCGTGAACGGTATTTTTAGCGGTAACAATAACATAATAGTCGGTAATCGAGGTTATACCCGATACATTCAAAACCGCTATATCCTCGCCTTTTTTATTATCCAGAATTTCACCAATTTTTATTGCTTTTTCCTTTGAATTCATTATTTCATCTCACTTTAGAATTTAACATATCCAAAACTGCACAGTTATAGCAGTCTATTGTATTTTGAGTTATCTGACCTTTTCTGTTTAAAATGAAAGGGATAATGTATAAATAACAGTTATAAATCGCTTCATCGAGACTACGCATTGAAATTTCTCTGATATCAGCCGCATCTGGATAATCTCGGTCAAGAGATGTTAAATCCGCAACAAAAATTATCTTTTCTAAAAGCGACATATTTCCTCTACCGCAAGTGTGATATTTAACAGCAGAGCAAATTTCTTCATCGGTTATTCCCCATTTTTCTGTTATATATCCGCATGCAGCATATCCGTGCCATATATTCGGCTCGTTTTTTTCAATATCAGTCAGTATTATACCAAACTTATCTATAATATTCAACTGTTCTTGCTTGGAAAATTCCTTACAAGCATCGTGAACTAAACCTGCAATATATGCTTTTTCTTTATTACATCCGTGCAGTTCAGCCAAAATCACCGCCTGCTCTGCCACACTTATGCTGTGATTAAATCGTTTAACAGATAATATGTCGGAAAGCTCCTGTTTTATTTTACTTATATCACTTATCATTATACAGTCCCTTTTCAACTATATATTCAAAAACATCTTCAGGAACAAGTTCTTTAAGACCCGTTTTCTGCGCCGCCTTAGAGCGTATCTCTGAAGAGGAAAGCTCTAAAACAGGAGCATTTAAAACAATAGTACACTTCTTTTGAGGGTCAATCTTGTTTTGATATTCCAAAAGCTTTTGTATTTCTCCTTTTTCTCTTGGAGCAGTGCAAACAGTACACGAGGAAAGTATTTTTTTATATTCTTTCCACTCTTCAAAGCAAAGAAACATATCTCCGCCTACAATTAAGAAAAGCTCATCATCAGGATAGATTTTTAATAGCTTTTCAAGGGTTAATATAGTATAGTTTTTGCCCTCTGAACGCAGTTCGATATCACTAACAGTCACATATGATAAATCTTTAAATGCAAGCTCTAACATATGTAGTCTGTCCTCAGACGAAATACTGTTATCAACATCCTTATGGGGCGGAATATTGGTTGGAATTACAATAATTTCATCAAGACAAAGCTCATTGTAATACATCTTTGCAAGTCTTAAATGACCGTTGTGAACGGGATTGAACGTTCCGCCAAAAATGCCGATTTTACGCCTATTATTCATAAATTTTCACCTATTTCAGGCAATAATCATAAGACGGTTTTTTAGGATTTCTGCGGAAAAGCACAAGCTTGTTTCCGATAACCTGAACTGGCTCGCTACCTGTTTCCCCTGCCAGCATTTCTGCTACTTCACGTGCTGTATATTCACAGTTCTCCAAAACCTTTAATTTAATAAGCTCACGGGCATTAAGAGCATCGTCAACCTGTTTTATAAGTGTATCGGCAATTCCGCCTTTGCCAACCTGAAAAATTGTATCTATTCCATTCGCACAGCTTCTCAAAGCGGCTCTTTGTTTACTTGTAAGCATAGGTACCATCCTTACTCTTTATCTAAATATTTTTTAAGCTCCAAAACAAATTTTCTAAGCGCTATACCACGATGGCTTATCTTGTCCTTTTCCTCATCAGATATTTCTGCAAGAGAGTTGTTTCCATAGTAGAAAATAGGATCATAGCCAAATCCATTAGCGCCTTTAGGCTCATATCCCATTTTACCCTCACATATTCCCTCTGTTGAAATAACATCTCCATTAGGAAAAACACAACAAATTGCGCAAACATAACGCGCAGTTCTTTTCTCATCGGGAACATCCTTGAGCCTGTCAAGAATGATAGCATTTTTTTCTGTATACAGGGTATCCTCCCCTAAAAAACGTGCCGAGTATATTCCGGGAGCGCCGTCAAATGCATCAATGCAAATTCCCGAATCATCAGCAATGGCAATGCAGTTGCCCGCATTTGATACCGTTTTTGCCTTTTTTTCTGCGTTTTCGGAAAAAGTAATGCCGTCCTCAATTATTTCTACATCTATACCCGCATCGCCCTGAGAAATTACAGATATTCCTAGCGGCTCTAATATGCGCCTGAATTCAATAACCTTATGACTGTTATGAGTAGCAATAATAAATGTCATTTTTACACCTCAAAAATTGCTTCAGCAAACATTTTGGGATCAAATTCCTGTAAATCATCCGCCTGTTCTCCGACACCGATATATCTGACAGGAATATCAAGTTCATTCTTTATACTAATAACAACTCCACCCTTTGCCGTTCCATCAAGCTTGGTAAGAATAATTCCCGTAATATCGGTAGCCTCTCCAAAAAGCTTTGCCTGATTTACAGCATTCTGTCCTGTTGTTGCATCAAGAACAAGTAACACCTCTGTCTGCACATCGCCCATTTCACGCGAAATTATACGAGAAATTTTGCTAAGCTCATCCATAAGATTTTTCTTATTATGCAGTCTACCTGCAGTGTCACACAGAACTATGTCATAATTCTTTGCCTTTGCCGAGCATATCGCATCGTACACAACAGATGCAGGATCAGCTCCCTCAAAAGAGGTTACAATATCTGCCCCGCTTCTCTGCGCCCACATACTAAGCTGCTCTACGGCCGCAGCACGAAATGTATCCGCAGCGGCAACAAGAACTTTTTTACCCTCTTTAACATAATTTGTTGCAAGCTTACCGATTGTTGTAGTTTTTCCAACACCATTAACACCAATAACAAGCACAACAGCGGGCTTGGTGCTGAAATCAAGCGGTATAAAATCTCCGAGCATTTGAGAAATAATAGCTTTAAGCTCAGCTTTAATTTGCTGAGGATCAGATATTCCCTTTTCTTTGATTTTAACACGCAACTCAGATATAATGCTTTGTGATGTTGCTGCGCCAATATCAGAGAGTATCAACATTTCTTCTAATTCATCGAGTAGGTCATCATCAATTCTCGTAAACGAATTGATAAGGCTATCAATACTATTTTTCATTCCATCTCGAGTCTTAGCAAGACCTTTTTTAATTTTCTCAAAAAACCGCACCAACATCACCTCTTATACTATGTAAAGTATTATATCTTTACAATGTTAATTTTCATCTTTTATACCAAGCTTGCTTTCAACCTCACTAAGATTCATCTGCAGGAGCTTAGAAACACCTTTTTCCTGCATTGTTACACCATAGAGTCGGTCGGCTTCTTCCATGCTTCCGCGTCTGTGAGTTATCATAATAAACTGTGTCTTATCACTGACTTTGCGCAGATACTTGGCATATTTCTGAACGTTTACCTCGTCGAGAGCAGCCTCAATCTCGTCGAGAATACAGAACGGAGCGGGCTTTACCTTAAGAATTGACAGGTAAATCGCAATCGCAATAAACGACTGCTCACCACCTGAAAGCTCAACAAGATTTTTAATAATTTTTCCGGGAGGCTGAACAAAAATTTCAATTCCCGATTCAAGAATATTTTCAGGATCAGTGAGATTAAGTGTTGCCTTACCGCCACCAAAAAGTTCGACGAAAATCTTGGAGAAATTATCACGGATTTCAGAAAAACTCTTTAGGAACATTTCTTTCATCTGTGCTGTAAGTTCATTTACAAGCTTTAAGATTTCTTCTCTTGATTTTTCAACGTCTTCAAGCTGACCTTTAAGGAACTCGTATCTCTCAGATACTTCTTTATATTCCTCAATAGCATCCACATTTATGGCGCCCAAGGCTCTGATTTTTGATTTAAGCTGACTTAAATTCGACTGTGCCTCGGAAACATTATCAATAGGCTCTGCAATCTGCTCCGCCCCTGATCTGTCAAGCTCATACTCTGTGAAGAGTTTAAAGATAATATTATCAAGCTCTTTTTGAACAGAAATTTTACGTTCTTCAAGGCGTGTGATTTCACCTGTGAGTTTTTCTCTTTCGTCAAACTGAGAACGCTCGTTTCTGCGAATTTCATCGATTTTCTGCTCACATTCAGCGCGTTTTTCCACCATCAACGCAATGGTTTCATCGCACTTGGCATTAAGAATAACAAGCTGCTTTGCCGCTTCCTCTGCCTCAGTTATCTTGCGGGAAAGATCCTCGTTATTTAAGGTAAGCTGCTGCTTCTGTGCCTTGAGCTCAGCGAGTCTGTTAGCGGACTGACTCTCAATCAATGACAGCCTGCCAACATCTGCCGACAAGGTTTCAAGGTCTTTTTGTACCGAAAGAATATCAAATTTAATTTGTGTGCTCTTCTCAGATAACTCTTCAGCTCGTACAGAGGTATCATTCTGTCCGCCACTAAGTTCGGTTATACGTAGCTCAATATCTTCCTTATTTTTTCGGCTATCAGAAAGCACGACTTCAAGCTCTCTTACCTGAATATCAATAGCGGTAATTTTACTTGCGCACTCCATTTTTTCGCCATCTAACTCGTCCAAGGCAGTTTCAATTTCCTTAATCGAAAGTTCAAGGCGCTTTTGCTCTGCGCTGTATTTAATCTTATCCTCACCAAGCACAGATAACTCAGCCTTTGCGCCCGAAAGATAGGCTTCTGCCGATGATACCTGTTCATTTATCTGTGAGAGCTGCTCATTTAGTTTGTTAATGTCATTACCGAGCTTTAATAGCTCCTCATCCAGCTTTTCAATTTCATATTTTCTGCTGAAAATTCCAGTTTTTGAAGCAGCAGAACCGCCCGTCAGCGAGCCGCCGGCATTTATAACCTGACCATCTAATGTAACCACTTTAAAACGGTAACCGTATTTTTTGGCAATAGAAGTAGCGCTATCAAGGGTATCTACAAATACTATTCTACCGAGAAGCCACCGGATTATCTCTGCGTGAGCATCCTGATATCCAACAATATGACTGCCAATACCAAGAAATGCCTCGCAATCAGAAAGTCCTTTCTCGCTAAATTCTCTGCCTTTTATGGTGTTTATCGGAAGAAATGTCGCTCTGCCGGAATTTTCTCTTTTCAGGGCATAAATTGCCTGTTTTGCATTTTCTTCCGTTTCAACAACAACGTTTTGCATTGCAGCCCCAAGTGCTGTTTCAACAGCAAGAGCAAACTTTGAGTCAACGGTTAATATCTGCGAAACTGTTCCAACTATTCCGCGAAGAACACCCCTCTTGCCATCAGCAATAACCTTTTTAACGCTTCCCGAAAATCCTTCAAGGTTATTTTCAAGCTCATGCATAAGCTTTTTGCGCTGCTCTTTTTGATGAATAGTCAGTGTTGTTTCGTCAATTTTCTTTTGAATTTCTTCCTTTTTAGAAACAATGGACTGGAATTTAAGCTCATAGCCTTTAAGGGTGTTGTTGATTTTTGCAGATTCTTCATCCGCTTTTTCAAGCACCGCCCTGCAAGCGTGATTTTCTTTCTGAAACTCAGAAAGCTGAGCCTCTTTTTGAGCTATCGACTCGTCAATAGCTGAAATTCTTTCACCAAGCTCGGTTTTATTATTTCCTAAAGCTGAAATTGCGACAGTATCTCTTGTAATATTTATATTATAAGAAACAAGCTCGGCTTGCAGGCTATCAAGCTCGCTCTTATAATTTTCGGTAATGCCGCTTAGCTTACTGAGTTCCTCATCAATTTGGGCACTTTGATTTTCAAGCTCTGATAACTTTGCCTTAGTCTCTTCAATGAGCTGTGTCTTTTCGCGATTTTCAGCAGAGACTCTCTCTGTATCGCCGCTAATTTTAGCAATTTCCGCGTCCACAGACTGAATCGATTCATTGTTGTGAAGAATATCGTTCTCGAAAACAGCATTTTGTTGTTTGAGAAGCGCATCCTGTTCCTCATTTGACTGTTTCTGAGCGCGCTGCAACTCAATTTCCGCAAGATAATTCTGCGAATCGCGGTCAATTTGCTCAATGGCAGAGTCAACCTCATCAAGAGCGATCATAATACTTTCTCTTGATGTGTTTAATGCGGTAAGCTTATATTCTAAATCGCGCAATTTATCTCCGGATTGGTCCAGAGTTTTTACCCAAAGAGAAACCTCTATTTTACGCTTTTCATCGGCTAAAACAAGATATTTCTTGGCTTTTTCCGACTGAACACGCAGAGGCTCTACACGCCCTTCAAGCTCTAAAAGAATATCCTTTAATCGCAGAATATTATCCTGTGCCTGCATAAGACGTTTTTCCGCTTCATTTTTGCGGTATCTGTATTTAGAAATTCCTGCCGCTTCCTCAAATATTTCACGACGGTCATTGCTCTTTGCCGAAACTATATCAGCAATTTTACCCTGACCCACAATAGAATAACCATCTCGCCCAAGTCCTGTATCCATAAAAAGCTCACGGACATCTTTAAGACGCACGAGCTGGCGGTTAATCATATACTCACTTTCGCCACTACGGTAATATTTTCTTGTAATAACAACCTCGTCACTATCATATCCAAGAGTTCTCGAGCTATTATCAAGAACAAGCGAAACCTCAGCAAAACCGAGAGATTTTCTGCTCTCAGTTCCCGAAAAGATAACATCTTCCATTCGCTCTCCACGAAGTGTTTTGGTGGATTGTTCACCTAAAACCCATCTGACAGAGTCGCTGATATTACTTTTACCACTTCCGTTAGGACCCACTATTGCGGTAAGCCCATCTCCAAAAGCAAGCGACGTTTTATCAGGGAATGATTTAAAACCCTGAATTTCTAACGATTTCAGTCGCAAAGAAAACATTCCTTTCCATTGACTTAAAAAATATCAAATTCACATTATATAATAGCACACAGCCATTGTTTTGTGCAATAGTTATATCAATTTTATCTCACTAATATCAAGAGATTTGTCACCTTTTACGGTTACATCATACCCATCATTTTGAAATCTTAATATATTTTTCTTTTTCTGACCAATCATCTGTGATAAGCTCGCAGGATTGACGGCTACGATTGCCTTCCCCTTTTTTATTTTCTTTTCCTTGAAAATTGAAAGGGTTTTTTTATAAAATCTTTCTCCTGAAATTAGTTCTCCAAGTGCAGGGTGATATGCCCCTGCAAGAAAATTTTTCTTGATTTCAGGCTGATCGTGAAGTCCAACTCGAATTACTTTAATTCCCTTTTCTTCAAACATATCTAAAAGCTTAGCACAAAGTGAAACTGTTTCATCAAGACTCGGCACAGAATATTTACCTGCTTTAAAAAGCTCACCAAGATACGTCCCCTCAAGCACAACAGTTGGGTATATTCTGACGGTGTCAGGCTGCAGATCAATTATTCTTTTTGCGGTTTCTATGGCGCCTGCATCATCATCGCAGTAAAGACCCGTCATCATTTGCAGCCCAAGCGAAAAACCATGTTTTTTTATAAGTTTCGAAGCTCTCACAACATCTTCTGCAGTGTGTCCGCGCATATTTTTTAAAAGTACCTCGTCACGCATACTCTGAGCGCCAAGCTCTATAGAGGTAACATTATACTTTTTAAGAGTGTAAAGAACCTCATCATCTATTGCATCGGGTCTTGTTGAAATACGAATACCGCTGATTTTTCCTGCACCAACAAATAGTGCAGCTGCTTTTAAAAGTTCAATCATATACTCGCGCTCTATTGCAGTAAAGCTACCGCCAAAGAAAGCTATCTCGCTTTTTTGAGCCTCCTCTTGCGACATTCTCTCTGTGACCCCTGAAAGAACGCTTAAAATATCCTCAGCCTTTGGATTTTCTGTTTTTCCCGAAATGGTATGCTGATTGCAAAAGCTACATTTATTGGGACAGCCTATATGAGGAATGAAAAAAGCAATATTGGCATGCTTCATTCTCCCATCAGCTCCATTGCTTCTTTTGCCGCCATTTGTTCAGCAATTTTCTTGCTTTTTCCTATGCCTTTTCCAATAACATTACTGTTTAAATGTACCTCAACAGTAAAGCTTTTGTCGTGAGCGGGGCCACTTTCGTCAACCACCACATACTCAACCTTTTCCTCTTTATTCTGCTGAATAATTTCCTGAAGCTCGGTTTTATAATCAACAAAAGCAGTAAAAATCTTTTTTTCTTCCATCTGCTCAGAAATAAATTTCAGAACAAATTTTTCTGCAACCTCTATTCCGCCATCAAGATATAACGATGCAATAAGAGCTTCAAAAGCATCTGCAAGAATGGAATCTCTGTCATTTCCCCCATTCTGAAGCTCACCTTTACCAAGCAAAAGGAAGCTGCCAAGCTGAATTTCCCTTGCAAACGCCGCAAGAGATTTTTCACAAACTAATGCAGCACGGGTTTTGGAAAGCTCACCCTCAGGCATTTTAGGGAAATTTGTAAACAGATATTTTGAAACAATTATAGATAAAACAGAATCCCCTAAAAACTCAAGACGTTCATTATATCCTTTGGAATTTTTATTCTCGTTGGCATATGAGCTATGCGTCAACGCTAAGCTTAAAATCGACTTATTCTTATAGAAATAGCCTAATCGGGTTTCAATTCCCTTCATTTTTTTCTCCCTCTTTTAATGCGGATATGCTTGTCTGTATAGCCTCAACAACATTGTTGTTGTGATATTCCATAGCTTGACGCAGAGCATTTTTAAACGCTACTGCATTAGAGCTTCCGTGCGCCTTAATAACAGGCTTTGCAATTCCCATAAGCGGTGCTCCGCCGTACTCGGTATAATCCATTTTCTTTTTAAACTCCTTAAGCCCTGACATAACCATAGTAGCCGCAAGCTTGGAGATAAAATTCTTTTTGAAAACCTGCTTTAAGTTTGCATACATCATACCCGCAACACCCTCACAGGTTTTGAGAATAAGGTTTCCGCTAAAACCATCTGCAACAACGACATCAGCAATTCCCGAAAGAATATCTCTTCCCTCGATATTGCCGCAGAAATTGAGTTCTGAGCCTTTAAGTAGCTCAAAGGTTTCCTTCTGAAGCGGTCCACCCTTGCTATCCTCTGTACCAACATTAGCAAGCATAACGCGAGGCTTGTCCACTCCCTGAATTTTATTCATATAGATACTTCCCATAAGAGCAAACTGATGGAGCATTTCAGGGCGGCACTCAACATTTGCCCCACAATCAAGAAGCATTGAGGGTCCGCTATCTCCGGGAAGGACTGTTGCGAGAGCGGGGCGCTTTATACCTCTGATTCTGCCAACTGTCATAGTAGCACCCACAAGAACAGCGCCGGTGCTTCCTGCGCTGACAACCGCATCACCACCGCCTTGACGAAGAATCTGAAAAGCTTTTCCAAGTGAGCTTTCTTTTTTGTCCTTGATAACACGGGTGGGCTCGTAATCCATAGATATAACCTCATCTGTATGAACAATCTCATACTCACCAAGCTCGAGCTGCTCACTCGCAATTACATCCTTTATAATCTGTTCATTTCCAACTAAAACAAACTGAATATCATATTCTTTGTGGGCAAGTGCGCAACCTTTTAGTATTTCGAGCGGTGCATTATCTCCGCCCATTGCATCTATTATAATTTTCATTTTTTCTCCCCAACCTTTAAAGTCTTGATTTTAAATATATATTAAGGCTTTTAAGCGCACGCTCGGCAAGTGCACCGTAGCGTTCCTGTTTGGATTTGATATGCACATCTAAACAAGGAAGAATTCCCATATTGCTTCCCATCGGCTGAAAATCTATAACCGTCTGATCAGTAATATATGAAACAAGTGCTCCAAGCATTGTGTCATTAGGTAAAATCATAGGTTCTTTGCCTTCAAGAATTAAGGCGGCATTTATTCCTGCTAATATTCCGCTCGCAGCGGATTCTATATAACCCTCAACGCCCGTTATCTGTCCTGCAAAAAACAGCTTAGAATCTCTCTTTAGGTTCATTGCGGGAGTTAAAACCTTAGGTGAATTTATGAATGTGTTACGGTGCATTACACCGTATCTTACAAATTCAGCATTTTCCATTCCGGGAATCATTGAGAAAACTCTCTTCTGCTCAGGAAATTTCAGATTGGTTTGAAATCCAACCATATTAAGGAGCGTTCCCTCTTTGTTTTCGCGCCTTAATTGTACAACCGCCCAAGGTCGTCTGTCAGTTCTCGGGTCGCGCAAGCCAACAGGTTTAAGAGGCCCGAAACGAATTGTATCTTCTCCGCGCTTTGCCATAATTTCAATAGGCATGCATCCCTCGTAAACGATAGGTGCATTTTTCTCAAATTCTTTAAGTACAACCGACTCTGCATTTATAAGCTCGTTATAAAATGCAGAATATTCCTGCTGATTAAAGGGGCAATTTAAGTAATCGTCTTCTCCTCTTCCGTAACGCGATGCTGCAAAAATTTTAGTCATATCAAGGCTTCCTCGCGTTACAATCGGAGCTGCCGCATCATAAAAGCTAAGAGAATCTCCGCAAATAATTTTTATTTGCTCAGCTAATGGACCTGATGTAAGCGGACCAGTTGCAATAATTGTAATATCTGAGAAGTCAATTTTTTCAACTTCTCTCTTTATTACTGTAATATTCGGGTGACTCATTATCTTTTCGGTAACAAATGCCGAAAAATCATCTCTGTCTACAG
Organism: Oscillospiraceae bacterium; assembly: GCA_045655125.1. Taxonomy (GTDB): domain Bacteria; phylum Bacillota; class Clostridia; order Oscillospirales; family Ruminococcaceae; genus SIG578. The sequence goes on along the minus strand of JAZOOR010000031.1, from coordinate 6,013 downwards.
CCAAGGCACCGCCCGCGCTTACCGAGGTGACGGCCGCCGCCTGCATTGTTATAGAACCAAGGGCGCGCATTTCTTCTTTTAAAAGCCCTGCAGCCGACTCAACTCTCGAAGCTTTAAGAGAATTTGAGCATACAAGCTCACAAAACATATCAGAATGATGAGCAGGACTGCGTTTTTGAGGTTTCATTTCATAAAGAGAAACCCTTACCCCTCTGTTTGCAAGCGCCCAAGCAGCCTCACAGCCCGCAAGTCCCGCACCAATTACATTTGCATTTTTCTGTACCATTTTTATTCCTCGGAAGATTGCTTCTTTTTAGTTTCCATAGTTTTTATAAATCCGCATCCATCTTTAGCACAATAAACCTGTGTTTGTTTCCCTTTTTTAACAAACATAGTATTGCCGCACTGAGGACAGGTTTCTGCTACAGGCTCATCCCAAGAAATGAATTTACAATTCGGGTATCCCGAACAGCCATAAAATTTCTTTCCCTTTTTGCCTTTTCTGCCAATCAGCTTAGAGCCACATTCAGGGCATTTACCAGGGGTTTCATCAACGATTTTCTTGGTATTTTTACATTCGGGATATCCCGGACAAGCTAGAAATTTTCCAAATCGACCGTTCTTTATGACCATTTTTCTTCCGCAAAGCTCACAAACAACATCTGTTTCTTCTTCAGGAACCTTTAGGTGCTCGCCTTCCATTTCCTTTTCTGCTTTTTCAAGCTGCATAGAAAATCCATCATAAAACACCTTAAGAATTCCACTCCATTGTGCTTTGCCTTCTTCTACATCATCAAGCTGCTTTTCCATATTAGCAGTAAATTCAACATCAACAATATCTTTAAAGCGGTCTTTCATTAAGGATGTTGTTATTTCACCTAATGCAGTAGGTTTAAGGAACTTAGCTTCACGTTCAACATAAATACGATGCAAAACAGTTGTAATAGTAGGAGCATAGGTGCTGGGTCTTCCTATTCCGTTTTCTTCAAGAGCTTTTATAAGCGTTGCCTCTGTATAGCGCGCAGGAGGCTGAGTGAAATGCTGAGCACTTTCCACAGAAACCTTTTTAAGTTCATCATTTACATTAAGCGGCGGAAGAACGCTTTCTTTTTCAGCCTCATCGTCACGAGATTCCTGATAAAGCCTTGTAAATCCATCAAACTTTACAGAAAATCCACTTGATTTAAACTGATAATCATTTGCAGAGATATCAACCGAAACAGTATCAAGTATCTGATCGGACATCAAACAAGAAATAAAACGCTCCCATATTAGCTTATAAAGCTTATATTGGTCATTTGTAAGATCTGCCTTCACCTTGTCAGGAGAAAGTTGAGGCATACTCGGTCTGATAGCCTCATGAGCATCCTGAGAGTTATTTTTAGCTTTGTATTCCCTTTTAAAAGAAGGAATATATTCTTTTCCAAAATTAGATTCAATATATTCAATTCCGGAATTTCTCGCCTCATCAGAAATGCGAAGCGAGTCTGTTCTCATATAGGTGATAAGGCCAACCGCTCCAAGTCCCTTGACAGTTACGCCCTCATACAGCTCTTGTGCAACAGACATAGTTCTTCTTGATTGAAAATTAAGCTTTCTTGAGGCTTCCTGCTGCAGTGTTGATGTTGTAAACGGTGGAGCGGGAACGCGTTTCTTACTTCCTTTTTTAATATCATTTACAACAAATGTAGCATTTTCGATGCTACCTAAAATTTCATCAGCCTGCTCCCCGCAGGTAATCTCAAGTTTCTCTCCGTCTTTTCCATAAAACTTAGTACTAAAAGCCTTTTTGCTGTCTTTTGGACAAAGCTTTGCATCAATAGTCCAGTATTCCTTTGACTTGAATGCGCGGATTTCTTCCTCGCGGTCAACAATAAGACGAACAGTAACCGACTGAACTCTACCCGCAGAAAGCCCTCTCTTAACCTTTTTCCAAAGAAACGGGCTCAGCTTATATCCGACTATTCTGTCAAGTACGCGCCTTGCCTGCTGTGCGTTTACAAGGTTAATATCAATGCTTCGGGGATTTGACATTCCGTTTTTGACACCAGTTTTAGTAATCTCGTTAAAGGTTACTCTGTTGAGGTCTTTGGGGTCCAGACCTAAAATATGAGCAAGATGCCACGAAATAGCCTCTCCCTCTCGGTCAGGGTCGGTTGCGAGAAAAACCTTATCGCATTTTTTTGCCTCCGCCTTGATGGATTTAATTAAATCTCCCTTGCCCTTTATATTTATATACTGCGGCTCAAAGCCATTTTCAATATCTACACCAAGCTTGGTTTTGGGCAAATCACGAATATGGCCCATAGAGGCGATAACTTCGTAGTTTTTTCCAAGATATTTTTTTATTGTTTTAGCCTTCGCGGGCGACTCGACAATAACTAAATTTGTCATAAATTTCACCTATCATTTTTTATTAGTTTACTAATCTGAAATAAGTTCTATTCTATTTCCGGGGTGTTTCTTAATAACTCCCGCAAGCTCCATTTTTGTCGTGCAAATAAGAATTTGAGATGTGTAGATCCCCGTAAGCTCCGAAATCTCGTCCGCCGTATGAGAGGATTTTTCAAGCTGCTCTACGATTTTAACTATATTTTCGTCTTTGTCTAAATTCCTCTCAGAAAGCTTTTGATACACCGATTTTATATCAGCATCCGACTTTTGCTCTTGCGTTTTTTGACCGCCTACAGCCTGCTTACCGGCTTGTTTAAGTTCCTTTTTAGCATCTTTTCTGACCTTTTCATAGTCAGCCTGTCCGATAGCCTGCGGTGAATTTTCATCTGTCAGTCCAAGCCGTTTATTAACCTCGTAAATCTGATTCAGATTTATTTTGTTCTCAGGGATTTTTATTTTTTCTGGATACCTGCCTAAATATTCTTCGATAATATCGAGCGCATCTTTTACGGGTTTTGCACCATTCTGAATAAGTTCAATAATTCCCGCACTATTTATCCAGAAAATACCTGCAGGAACTGCAAAAACGTCTTTTCCCTGATTTGCAGCACAGTGAGCAGTAATAAGTGTTCCGCTGCGACGCGGAGATTCTATTACAAGAGTTCCCACAGAAATACCTGACATAAGCCTGTTGCGGATATGAAAATTCCTTCCGTATGCCGCCTCTCCGGGCAAAAACTCGGTTATAACCGCTCCATTTTTAAATACTGCATTTTTAAGAGGCGCCTTTCCATAAGGATAATCTACATCAAGACCGCAAGCAAGAAAACCATATGTTCTGGCACCGCATTTCAGCGCTGTAATGTGCGCCGTGGTATCACCGCCGTTTGCAAGTCCGCTGACTATTGAAAATCCCGAAACACAAAGCTCTGAGCACAAAAGCTCGCAGGCGCGCCTTCCGTAAAGGCTTTCCTTTCGCGTTCCAACAACGGTGATAAGCAATTCCTCTTCAAGATGGGTAATATCTCCAACAACAAACAAAACTAACGGCGGGTTGTCAATATTTCTTAATTGTTGCGGATAAAGCTCATCTTCAATGGTAATGTAGTGCGCACGAAATTTATCGTATTTCTGCATTACAAATTGTATATCAGATAAACTCGTTTCATAAAGAAAACGAAGCTCGTTTTCTGTGAGGCGAATACCCTTTTTTATACGCTTATGTTTACAATCATCATAAAACTCTGCAATGTCATCATAAATTTCAAGAATTTTATGCGAACGAATATTTCCTACGCCCATACATTTTACAAGCCATATATAATATTCATATCTTTTCAGGGTTATCACCTCGATTTATTTTTTCTGCATCTCCCACATAATAACAGATGCGGCAACGGCAGCATTTAAGGATTCTGCATCTCCCGACATTTCGATAAATAAAAAACTGTCACAAAGCTCTTTTGTAGTATTGGTAAGCCCGTTAGCTTCATTTCCTATAAAGCATACTGTTTTTTCTGAAAATACGGTTTGTGAAAGCTTTTGCGAATCCTTATTAAGAACAGCGCCATATAGTTTATATCCGCTGTTTTTAAGGCATTTGCAAGCATATTCTGAGCTTTCATAGAAAAAAAGGGGCAAACGGAAAATTGTTCCCATAGTACTCCTTAAAACCTTGGGACTGTAAACATCAGCGCAGCTTCCCACGAGAATAACCCCATCCATTCCAAATGCTTCTGCCGAGCGGATTATAGTACCCAAATTTCCTGGGTCTCTGATATTCTCAAGGGCAATATATTTATTACCGCAAATGTCCTGAGGTGCTTTAGGAAATTCGCATACGCAGAAAATCCCTTGCGAATTAACGGTTGAACTAAGCTTCTGAGAGATAGGCTCTGAAATCAAGCGTACATCATTGCAAGCGGAGAAAAACATAGCCGCATCATCAGAATGAGTGCTGTAAAACTCCTCTGTCATAAGCACACAACGAATAGTTGCACCGCTCAGAACAGCCTCCTTGCAAAATCTCGCACCCTCGGCTACAAACGCGCTTTCTTTTACTCTTTCCTTGCGGTTTTCTATAAGCGCAAAAACCTTTTTAACAAGGGTATTGTCTTTGCTTTTTATGATTTCTAAAGCCATATTTTACACCTCTCTTTCAGCTCTAAAAATAGTCCAAAAAACTCCTTTAAATACTCCAAAACGCCCGAGTCCATAAAGACGCGGGCGTTTTATTGCTCATTACAGAGCAGCCTTAGCTTTTTTAACGAGCTCTTTGAAAGCCTTCTCATCGTGAATTGCAATCTCAGAGAGCATCTTGCGATTCAGGGTGATATTTGCTTTTTTAAGTCCGTTTATAAAGGTGGAATAGTTAATATCGTTTGCACGGCAAGCAGCAGAAATTCTGGTAATCCAGAGTGCTCTGAAATCACGCTTTTTCTGTTTACGGCCGATATATGCATACTGTCCGGACTTCATAACTGCTTCTTTAGCAGTCTTAAATAGCTTGCTCTTGCTTCCATAGTATCCCTTCGCAAGCTTTAAAACCTTTTTTCTTCTCTTGCGAGTCATCATTGCTCCTTTAACACGAGCCATTGTTGTTACCTCCCGATTTTAAATCGTTGTTATTTTGTTTCCACAGGTATTTTACCTGCCGCAGACTCGTTATTTATAAGGAACGAGCAGCTTGATCTGAGCGACATTGGTCTTATCTGCATAAGCAGCCTTTCTAAGACCTCTCTTGCGCTTGGTAGATTTTTTTGCAAGAATGTGAGACTTAAATGCGTGCGCTCTCTTAACCTTTCCATTTTTAGTCAGGTTAAAGCGCTTTTTTGCTCCCGAATGTGTTTTGAGCTTAGGCATAAAACAAACCTCCTGTTTTTTTGTTTTTTACTTTGAGGGCTTTGCGGATAGGAACAGAACCATACTGCGACCTTCGAGCTTGGGCTCCTTAGCGACAACACCATATTCACTGCAAGCTTCAGCAAAACGGACTACGCTATCTTTTCCAAGTTCGGAATGAGCCATTTCACGGCCTCTGAAACGCAAAGAAACCTTAACCTTGTTTCCTGCTTTAAGAAATTTTATCGCGTGATTTACCTTGGTATTGAAATCGTTGGTATCAATATTAAGAGAAAGTCTAATTTCCTTAACATCAATAACCTTTTGATTTTTCTTTGCTTCCTTTTCGCGCTTTGTCTGTTCAAAGCGATACTTGCCGTAATCCATTACACGACATACAGGCGGTTGAGCCTGCGGAGCAATCTTTACAAGGTCAAGATCCTTTTCTGCGGCAATCTTGAGAGCATCTTTTGATGACATAATGCCAAGTTGCTCCCCGTCAGGACCAATCAGACGGATTTCCTTGTCGCGAATTTCTTCATTGATAAGCAGTTCTTGCGTAGCTATAAAAAGCACCCCCGCACCCTTAAAATAATTTTTGGCGAAATGGTTTACATTTGGGGTTCGCCAATCCCCCTAAAAATAAACAAAGCGCAAACGAAAAGCAGCTTCCATTTACGCAATACGGCAAGGCTAGTAAAACCTTTTTCAGTATTGACCCAAGTAGCTAAAAGCGCTCTAAGGTGAGAACGGAAAAGACTGTTCTGCTTTGTTTTCT
>JAZOOR010000030.1:0-11096 GCA_045655125.1 Oscillospiraceae bacterium | reverse complement strand
GCCTTCCTGCTCCTTAGATGAGGCGCGAGAGGAAATAATGAGGCTCCATAACCTTGTTAAAGAGCAGTTTAATTATGAAATGCGCCTTTTCCGTTTTCCGAGAGGTGAGTTCAGTCAGAGGATGCTCGCTACCGTCAAAGAGTGCGGATATCAGAGCGTTTTCTGGAGCTTTGCCTATGTCGACTGGGATACCGATAATCAGCCTGATGACAAGGCGGCTCTCCAAAGAATAGAAAACGGAGCGCATAACGGCGCAATTTACCTTTTGCACGCTGTTTCCAAAACCAATAATAACATTTTAGCGAGCGCTATTGAAAATGTAAGGAAACAAGGCTACACTTGGTCGGAATATGACCTGTAAAGTAAAAAAGCTACCCACCGGGTAGCTTTTTTACTTTAATTTATTCTTTAAATCCGTTATAAACATTTTTATAAAGAGTATCGCGCATTTTTACAAAGTCACATTCCGAGAGCGCTTTGGGATAACTCATAATGTACATTGGAATAGCATCACAGCCCTCCTGCATAGGCGGAAGAAGATATGGAAAATCATTTTTTACAAAACCGTTTCGCAGATAAAAATTTATTCTTCGCGCCGCAATTTCGTTTGTATCAGGCTCTACCTCCAATATAAAGGGGAGAGGACTCTGGTACAAAACCTTTGATAAAAGATGCGCGCCTATTCCTTTGCTTCTTTCACTTGAGGCTACAGCAAAATGGTCACCAAATCTAAAAGACTCAAACTCCCATAGCGTAAAGAAAGCAACGAGCTTCTCATCATCAAAAAAAGAATGGATTTTGTAATTAGAACAGCCTCTGCAAAGTTCATAGAAAGCCTCTCGTGTACGCCTTTCCTCTTTTGGAAATGCTTCTTCCATTAAGCTGATAAACTGCAAAAACTCCTTTTCGGATATAGGGGAGTCTATATCAAAAATTTTAAGTTTAAATTTATTTTGCATAAAATCACTCTTTACTGCGGCATAAAATAAAAACCTATATCTATTTATACAAAAAAATCGAGAACAAGCTCTCGGATTTGTGGTGGACTTGAAGGGGATCGAACCCTCGACCTCTCGGATGCGAACCGAACGCTCTCCCAGCTGAGCTACAAGCCCAAAGAAAAATGCCCGCTGCCCAAATGGGCAACGGGCAGATGGTGGACCTGATGGGATTCGAACCCACGACCCCCACACTGCCAGTGTGGTGCGCTCCCAGCTGCGCTACAGGCCCAAAAAAACGGTTTTTGATATATCAGCAAAAGCTATTATATCAAAAACCGCCTGCTCTGTCAAACATTTTTTAATAAATTAACCTAAAAATTTAAAATTCTCAAATTCAACCTCAAGGTCCTGAGAGGGAACGGTAAAAGATTCTATCGCTCCGCTCATTCTGTCAAAATCCATCTCATAGTTATATGATAAAACGTTTCCCGAAACTGTAAACTCATCTCTTTCCTTGTCTATCTTGGCATCTTTTGAATTTCCTGCATTTGCAATGGCCGAAAATATAAGCCGAGCCGCCGAAACAGCCTGCCCGTTTGTGTCATCTAACGGGAAATCAAGTCCCTTATACTTTGCGGAAAGCTCTTCTCCCTCTAGATTAAAAACAAGGGTTTCCAAATCCTTTGGAGAGGTTAATTCAAGAGTCGCGCTCGCGCTGTTTCTGTAGGTAAGAAACGCGTCGGCGGAAAAATCCTTGATTTCGATGTCAAGCACAGCCGAAAAAGGTCTATTTGTTTGCGGCAGAGTGTCATTTGCGGCACTGTCTGCGCAAGAAACTAAACATAGCGTCATAAAAAGCAAGGAAAAAACTGATATGATTTTTTTCATAAAATGCTCCTTTTAGAAAGCGGCGCAAACTTTTTCGCGCAGCTCAAATGCTTTGGAACACTTCTGGCAGCGCCCGTGTCATATCGCTTGCCAAAACGCTGTAATCTCCCATTCTATCCCCACATAGCTCTCCTGCCTTAGCGTGCACAAAAACGGCGGTTTCGGCAGAGTCCTTGGGTGAAAATCCCTGAGCGAGAAAAGCGCCTATCATACCCGACAGCATATCCCCGCTGCCGCCCTTTGCCATAGCTGCGTGTCCCGCTCGGCAGATACTTATATCTCTGTCGGGAGAGGCTATGATTGTCTCAAAATCCTTTAAAACCACAATGGCATTGTGCTCTTTTGCAAACGAGGCTGCGATTTCTTCCTTATTTGTTTTGATTTCGCTAACGCTTTTTCCACACAGTCGGGACATTTCCTTTAGATGCGGAGTAATAATAAGCGGCGCCGAAGTGTCTCTTAATATTGTTATGTTCCGCGCGGCTATATTTATTCCATCTGCATCTAAAACTATGGGAATACTCAGATTAGCCAAAAGACCTTTAACTAAGTCTTCCGTGTCGCCACACACCGAAAGCCCACAGCCTAAAACAGCGGCAGTACAGCTTTTTGAATATTCTAAAATTGTGCTTAAAGCTTTTTTTGAAATTCTTCCGTCTCGCGTTTCTAAAAGAGGCAGAGTTATCGCTTCGGGGGTAGAAATTCTAAGTGGCAAAAGCGCGCTCTCAGCGCTTGCAACCGCGCAAAGCCCAACTCCGCTGCGAAGTGCGGCACGCGCCGCTATCGCCCCTGCGCCGCTCATAGCGGCGCAGGAAGCTATTATAAGAAGCTTTCCAAAATCGCCCTTGTTGCAGTCGCGAGGGCGAGGCTTTAAAAACTGCTTTATGTATTCACAACTCAAAACGGTGTCCATAAAAACCTCCCGCCATTTTTTATTTATTATATCATAAAACTTTTGCGTTGCAAAGCCTATACAGAAAATGCTATAATGTTATAAAAGGAGTTGAGGCTTTTGCGTTACTATTCGTATAATGAATATCTAAAAAAGAAATTTGGCACAAAGCTTTATAAGCTAAGCCTCAGCATTGCGGGCTCCTGCCCTAACCGCGATGGTAGATGCGGCACCGGAGGCTGTATTTTCTGCTCGGCGGGAGGCTCGGGAGACTTTGCCGCAAGCATAGGCAAAAGTCTGCCGCTTCAGATAGAAGAGGCAAAAGAAAGGATAAAAGGGAAATATAAGGGCTCAAAATATGTAGCATATTTTCAGAGTTTTACAAGCACATATATTGCCCCTCAAAAGCTGAGAGAACACCTGAGCCTTGCTATAGAATTACCCGAAATTTCCGCTATCTCGGTAGCAACAAGGGCAGACTGCCTTGGCGATGAAATTATGGATGTGCTAAAGGAGTGTGCCCAGAGAAAGCCTCTTACAGTTGAACTCGGACTTCAGACAATTCACGATTCTACCGCAAGCCTTATAAACCGCTGCTGCCCCCTGTCAGAGTATGAAACGGCAGTCAAAAAACTCAAAGCAATCGGTGCAGAAGTGGTATTACATATTATTTTAGGACTTCCCTTTGAAACACCCGAAATGATGATGCAAACCGTGTCATATGTGGCTCAAAGCGGTGCCGACGGAGTAAAGCTTCAGCTTCTTCACGTTTTGAAGGGAACGCGCCTTTGTGATATGTATCAAAACGGTGAGTTTGCGGCTCTTGAGCCTCAGCAGTACTATGAGCTTGTAGGAAAAGCACTCGAAATCCTGCCTCCCGACATGGTGATTTGCCGCCTTACAGGTGACGGAGCAAAGCGCGACCTTGTAGCACCACTCTGGAGCGCAGATAAAAAGAGAGTACTCAATGATTTAAGCCGCTATCTTGATGAAAACGATATAATTCAAGGTAGAAATTATAAAAGCTCCGCGCAGTAGCGCGGAGCTTATTTACATACAGGAAATTCGTGATTTTAAATCCATTCTGTCAAAAATAACACCGATGGCTATAAATAAAACGGCGCTGGCGACAGTCTGAATTAAATTCATAGGCACAGATGCAAGGGGAACTATAAAGCCGCACCCGTAAATAATAACCTCGGCTATGTAATATCCCAAAACACATAAAAAAGCGCTGATAAAGAGGGCAATATAGTTTCTCGAGCAGAGAATAGTGCTCTTTTTAGAGGTAAAGCAAAATGCCGAGAAAGCCTTAATAAGAATTGTGGGCAAAACCCATAGCGGAGCTCCGCTAGCCACATCAGAGAGCGCACCGCCAATAGCTGCCGCAGAAACGGCATATGGGGCAGGCAGAATGGCTGCGGTTAAATAAACTATGCAGTCTCCTATGTGAATGTATCCGCCGTTAACACCTATGTTTATATGTATCATAGTTGCTAAAAAAATCAGCGCCGCAAAAACTGCGCCCAGCGACAGATTTAGGATTTTTTTGTTTTTCATATTTTCCTCCAATAACCTATTTTTCTGCTAACTTATATAGATAAGGCTCAAATACAATTCCGTCATTTAGGTCTGTCTGATATCTTGATGTATACTCGGTCGTTTTTTCTACAAAATTCGCGGCAAGCTGTGCAGCATTAAGAAGTTCCGAGCCGTTTGTAACAGCACCACACAAAACCGAAGCAAATAAATCCCCCGTTCCGGGATAGACCTTTTTAATACGGCGGTTTTTTACAATGTGCGTTTTTTGCAAAGTCTTATCAAAAACGCAGGTATTAACATTTTCTCCGTCAATAATGCCTGTTATGAGTACGCTGCGACTACCCTTGTTGCAAAGAGCCTCTAAAAGCTTTTTGGCGAAATCCTCACTAATTTCTTCGCCTCTGTAATCTTCACCTGCGAGAATACACGCCTCAGTAATGTTAGGGGTAATAATATCAGCAAGCTCGGTTAAATCACGCATCTTTTCGCAAAGCTCGGGTGTGTAGGTGGCGTATATTTTTCCGTTGTCACCCATAACGGGGTCAACTATAATGCGGCAATTTTTACTGCCGAAATCTTTTATGAAGCTGCGCACTATTTCAATCTGCTCCTCGCAGCCGAGAAATCCCGAAAAAATAGTATCAAATTCAAGTCCTAATTTTTTCCACTTACTGATATATTCAGGCAGTTTTTGGGTGTAACTGTCGAAGAAATAATCGGGATATCCTGTGTGGTTTGAAAGAATAGCGGTAGGAACAGAGCAGCACTGAATACCCATTGCTGAAAGTACAGGTAGAGCAACCGATAATGAACATCTTCCAAAGCCTGAAAAATCATTGATAACAGCAGCCCGTTTTACAGGCGGTTTCAAAAAGACCGCTCCTTTCCTCAAAATTAAATTATAAGGATTTTTGTTACTTTTTATTATAGTCTTAAATTTTAACAAATGCAATACTGCAAACATAAAAAATTTACAAAATAGATTTGATTTTTATAGATGAATAGACTATAATTAACACAAAGACAGTAAATGAGTTTTTATGGAGGTCATTTATGGCTGAATATACAAATTTAACTTGCCTCGTTTGCGGCAAGGCTTTCTCGGAGGGCGATGATGTTGTTGTCTGCCCTGAGTGCGGCACCCCGCACCACCGAGAGTGCTATAAACAAAACGGAAAATGTGCAAACTTCGAGTGGCATAGCGAAAATAAATTTTACGATTTAGAGGGCGAGCGCGAAAAAATAGATGATAAGATAAGGCAGGAACAAAAAGAAAACGGCGAGCGCGAGGAAAATAACGCGCCTGATATAGTTTGTTCTCGCTGCGGACAGAAAAACAGCGCGCAGTCGCTTTTCTGCAGCAGATGCGGCGCTCCCGTCTCGCAGGGCTTTGTAAACGGGAGAGGGGATAGCGCCCAGCAGCCTCGATTTCAGGGTATGCCCTTCGGTCCATTTGTTATACCTCAGGATCCCAACGAAGAAATTGACGGCGTTGCCGCGTGGAAGCTTTCCTCGGTTGTCCGTGAAAATCAAGGCAGATTTATCCCTCAGTTCAAGGCGTTATTCAAAACAGGTCGTAAAACAAGCTTTAATGCCTGCGCCTTTTTGTTTTCTCCCTTTTATTTCTTCTATCGTAAAATGTATGGTATAGGTGCCCTTACACTTGTGCTTACAATCCTTTTCAATATCCCAAGCATTATAATGGGCTTTACTAACGAAATGCTTTCTCAGACGCTTGGTACTACCGTAACATTTGCGCTTGATTTAAACACTCAGCAGCAAATCCTTATTACAAACCTTTCATTTTTAACCTATGTTGCAGGTATGGCTATGAGATTTTTGTGCGGTCTGTTTGCAAACTGGTTGTATTTTAAAAAGTGTAAAAAGTTGTGCGCTGAAATTGATGCTACGACAGCTTCTCAGGAAGATTTTAGGATGATTGCAAACAAAAAGGGCGGAAGTAATAAACTCATTGTTATAGTGCTATTTATGATAATCTATCTTGCAGTATTTGGCTTTTCATTTGCGCTCACATCGGGAATGTTTGGCGCATAACATAAAAAGATTGGAGAAAGTGCTATGAAAATCAGGAAAGCGGTTATTCCCGCAGCAGGCCTTGGAACAAGGGTTCTACCCGCATCAAAGGCTTGCCCTAAGGAGATGCTCAACATTGTTGACAAGCCCGCAATACAGTATATAGTTGAGGAAGCGGTGGCTTCGGGTATAGAAGATATTCTTATCATCACAAATCGCGGAAAGGGCATAATGGAAGACCATTTTGACCGTGCTCCCGAACTTGAAGAACGCCTTCTTGCATCGGGTAAAAAAGAGATGTATGATGAGGTGGTGTCTATTTCCCGCCTTGCCAATATCTCTTTTGTTAGACAAAAGGAAACACGTGGCTTGGGTCACGCTATCCTTTGCGCTCAGTCGTTTGTCGGGGACGAGCCTTTTGCTATTCTGTATGGTGACGATGTAATTATGGGTGACAATCCTGTTTGCGCTCAGCTTTGTAGAGCATACGAGGAGTATGGAAAGGGGGTTGTTGGCATTAAAGAGGTTTCGGCGGCTGATATCGGTAAATACAGTTCAATGAAAACTGTGCCTCTGCACGATAATCTCTATTCCATTACCGATATGATTGAAAAGCCCAAGCCCGAGGAAGTTTTCTCGCTCTTTTCAATACTCGGAAGGTGCGTTCTGCCCCCGCAGATTTTCGATATCCTAAAGGTAACACCCCCAGGAGCAGGCGGAGAAATTCAGCTTACAGATGCTATGCGTGAGCTTGCAGTTAAAGAAGGAATGATAGGAGTCGACTTTATCGGCACCCGTTACGATATGGGCAATAAGCTTGGAATGATGAAGGCTATTGTTGAAACCGCCCTTAAACATAAGGAAATCGGAGCAGATTTTCGCGAGTATCTTAAAAATCTTGAGTTTTAAAATGCGACAAGGCAAATTGTAATTTCCTTTTTCCCTCTGACATACAATTTAGTAACTGTATGTTAGGGGGATTTTTATGTCAAAAATAATAAAATATGTTGCTTTTATGCTCGGCTTAAGTTTAGTGCTTTGCACTTCTGTAAGCGCAAACGAGGTGTTGTCGGTTTCCGATTATGTTGTCGCTCCCTCTTGGGCATCGGGAGAAACGGCAGCCATTGCCGATGCCTCGGCATTAAACCTTGGAGGAAAATCAATTATTCTCATCGAGGAAACAACAGGTAAGGTGCTGTATGAACGCGATGCCGATATCAAAATGCCGCCCGCCTCTATTACGAAAATAATGACGCTTCTGCTCACTATGGAGGCGATGGAAAACGGCAAATTCACCCTTGAAACACAGGTTACCTGCTCAGACCACGCGGCTTCTATGGGCGGCGCTCAGATATGGCTTAAAGAGGGAGAGCAGATGAGTGTTGACGATATCATAAAGGCTGTCTGCATTAAATCAGCAAACGATGCGGCGGTTGTTTTGGCTGAGCTTGTCGGCGGCAGTGAGGATGGCTTTGTAAATATGATGAATGCAAGAGCCAGCGAGCTTGGTATGAAAAATACCACCTTTAAAAATGCATCGGGACTTGATGCAGACGGTCACCTTTCAACCGCCCGCGACATCTCAATAATGTCGCGCGCGCTTATGCGGCACGAGAAAATTTTTGAATATACTCGTATATGGATGGACACTCTTCGCGGCGGTCAGACCGAGCTTGTAAACACCAATAAGCTTATCCGCTTTTACAAGGGTGCCACTGGGCTTAAAACAGGCACCACCGACGGAGCAGGAAGCTGCCTTTCCGCGACTGCAGAGAGGGACGGCCTTTCTCTCATAGGTGTGGTTATGGGCTTTGAGGATAGCAAAACAAGAAATGCCGCTGCGAGAAAACTGCTTGATTTTGGCTTTGCAAATTATGAAATTGTAACCCCTGAAATCAGCGAGGAAATACCGAAAACTCTTTCGGTTAAGGGTGGAATGAATGAAAGTGTAACACTTAGAAATGAGCCAGTGCCCTCAGTTTTAACCGAGAAAAATAACAAAGGAAAAATTGAAAGCAGGCTGAGTATTGAAAACGAACTTGCGGCTCCAGTAAAAGAAGGGCAAACTGTAGGCAAGGTTGATATTTATGTAAATGATAAGTTATATGCCTCATACGGAGTAGAGGCTGCTGAAACTGTTAAGGAAATGACCTTTCTTCGTGCGTTTTCTCTAATTTTAAGCTGTGTTTTTTGACATATTGGAGAAATTTAAAAAAATGTCAAAATGTTCATATCTTAGACTTGAAAATTTGTTTAATATGTAGTAAAATATAAGAAAAAGAAGAGCCCTTTGAAAGAGGTAATAAAATGGCAATAAAATTTATTGAAAAGTATGCATCAGGCTTTGTAGCTCCTCACGAAATGGAGGCTATAAAATCAGAGGTTCTTGCGGCTCATAAAACCGTTCATAGCAAGAGCGGATTAGGTAATGATTTCCTCGGCTGGCTTGAGCTTCCGAAAAATTATGATAAGTCAGAGTTTGCTGCTATAAAAGAGGCAGCAGAAAAAATAAAAAAGAATACCGATGTTTTTATTGTTATCGGTATCGGCGGGTCATATCTCGGAGCGAGAGCAGCTATCGAGTTTGTCCGCTCACCTATGTATAACAATCTTAAAAAGGATACTCCCGATATCTATTTTGTCGGCAATAGCATAAGCGCCGATTATATGAATGAAATTCTGGATATTTGTGAGGGAAGAGATATTTCGGTCAATGTTATTTCCAAATCGGGAACAACAACCGAGCCGGCTATCGCATTCAGAATTTTCAAAAAGCTCCTTGAAGATAAGTATGGAGTAGAGGGCGCTCGCGAGCGCATTTACTGTACAACCGATAAGGCTCGCGGAACCCTTAAAGAGCTGTCTGACCGTGAAGGGTATCAGACCTTTGTTGTGCCCGACGATGTCGGAGGCAGATATTCGGCGCTCACCGCGGTAGGCCTTTTGCCTATGGCAGTTGCAGGCATTGATTTAGATGCGGTTATGCAGGGCGCGGCTGATGCTATGTCAGCTCTCTCATGTGAGGATATTGAGAAAAATGATTGCTACCGCTATGCAGCAATGAGAAATATCCTTTACCGCAAGGGTAAAACCACCGAAATTATGGTCAGCTATGAGCCTCGCTTTGCTATGATGAATGAATGGTATAAGCAGCTCTTCGGTGAGAGTGAGGGCAAAGACCAAAAGGGTATTTTCCCTGCATCCGTCGTCTTTTCAACCGACCTTCATTCTATGGGCCAGTATATTCAGGACGGGGTCAGAAACCTTTTTGAAACCGTTGTAAATATCGGAAAGCCTAACCGCGATGTCAAGATAGAAGCCGACCCCGAGAATTTTGACGGACTTAATTTCCTCGCAGGTAAAACGATGTCCGAGGTTAACAGAAAGGCATTTGAGGGCACCATTCTTGCACATAATGAGGGTGGCGTTCCAAATCTCATACTTGATATTCCCGAGGCAAGCTCATATGAATTTGGCTATATGGTCTATTTCTTTGAAAAGGCTTGCGCCATTTCGGGATATATGCTTGCTATAAATCCCTTTAACCAGCCCGGAGTAGAGGCATATAAAAAGAATATGTTTGCTCTCCTCGGTAAACCCGGATATGAGGATATGCAGGCAGAGCTTCTTAAGAAGTTAAATTAAGTGACTTTACTTTTCCCCTTTAGATTTAGGTGAAAGGTTAAAATAAATAATCAGGAGGACGAAACAACATGATCAAACTTATTATCGGAAACAAAGGAACCGGAAAAACTAAAAAGCTCATTGAGATGGTTCACGATGCTGTTAAGGACTCAAAGGGTAATGTATTGTGCGTTGAAAAGGGCGCAACACTGACTTACGACTTAAAGCCTCAGGCAAGACTTATTGATACCGATAGCTATGAGATTAAAGGCTTTGATATGTGCTATGCTTTCCTTGCAGGTCTTCTCGCAGGAAACTACGATATCACCGATGTTTTTGTTGATTCTATCATTAAAATTGGCGGCAGAGATTTTGATGCTCTTGCGGCTTTCCTTGAGAAAATCGATAAGATTTCGGCAGACACCACCTTTGTATTCACTATTTCTGCAGATGCCGCAGAGCTTCCCGCAGGTGTTACTAAATACGAAGCTGTTGCTCACTAAGTAAATATCAAGCACATAAAAAGGCGCGCTCAGATGAGCGCGCCTTTTGTTTTACTCTAAAATAATTTTCCAATTTTCTATTAGCTTTCCTAAAGAAAATGCGGCATTTGCAGGACTTGTGGAGGGAAGAGGAACGGCAGAGATTTTTATTCGCGGAAAAATGTATTTATTATAGTATTTCTCTGCGGTCTTGCCGTTTACAAAAATTCTTTTAACACTGCTTTCGCTTAAGATTACAGAAATATCGTTAGGAACTGCATTTTTAATGCTCGAGTCGCTGCTGCCGACTATTTCGCAGCTTTCTATAACATCCCATAGCGCAATGCCGTGAGATAGCAGCATTGCCCGTTTTTCTTCTACTGTTTCGGACACTTCACAGTCCAAAACTGCGGCTAAAACCCGCCAGAAGCGGTTCTGCGGATGTCCGTAGAAAAACTGCTTTTCCCGAGATTTTTGAGAGGGAAATGAACCTAAAATCAGTATTTGGGAATTTTTGTCATAAAGTGGGGGAATGTTGTGAATTTCCATTGTTTTTTTGTCCTTTTATGCACTTTTTTCACATTCGGCAAATAAATTTCTGATAGCCTCTATATAGCGCTCGTTTTCGGTAAAATAGCTCATTCCGTGCTCAGCATCCTTTGCGAGAACAAGATATTTTTGGGCGGTGCAGGC
>JAZOOR010000029.1:0-18469 GCA_045655125.1 Oscillospiraceae bacterium | reverse complement strand
CTGTGAGGCAGGTTTACCCAGTTCCAGTCCATTGGCAGAGTCTCAGGAACTGCATTTGCCTGCTTTGTAAATGCCCATTTAGCATTGATGTTAACAATTTTTCTCATTAAAAATTTCCTCCTTTAAGGATTTTAAAAACTGCGGCACCAATAGGTGCCGCAATTTAATGTCAGAGTAAACTTACTTATTCAGCAATAGCCTCTACGCTCTCGCCTCTTCTTTCGGCAAGCTCACTATTCATCTTGATGAGGGTTTTCTTATCAAGATTATAGATAAGAGCAAGACCGACAAACTGCATAATTGCAGATGCAAGGAACAGTGCAGCAACGAGGTAACGCAGATTTACAGCAACATCCCAGGAGAGAAGTGTAACATCGATGAATGCCTCACCTGTTGCAGGATCTACTGCGTTATTAACATATCCAAGTCCGCTCATAATAACAAGGGCAACTGCGGGGCCTACGCCCTGAGCAAGCTTACGGAAGAAGGAGTGCAGTGAATATACAACACCCTCCTCACGCTTACCTGTTTTCCACTCGTTGTAGTCAATAGCATCGCCCATCATTGCCCAGGAAACAGTGGAGTAAATTCCAAGTCCGAGGCTGTAAACGAGCTGGCATACAATGTAGATAATAAGGTCAAGACCTATGTTGTCGGGAGTGATAACAAACAGTCCGAGTCCGCCGATTATCGAGCTGATAGCACCGAT
Source organism: Oscillospiraceae bacterium (assembly GCA_045655125.1). GTDB lineage: Bacteria > Bacillota > Clostridia > Oscillospirales > Ruminococcaceae > SIG578. Next base: position 17,760 of record JAZOOR010000029.1, on the reverse strand, counting down.
AACAGAAAGCTCTTTCTTTCCGTACTTTTCAACCATCTTGCGAGCAAGCGGTGTAAATACTACAATAGGAATCATAGCAAAGAGCTGAACAACACCCGAAATCTGAGGATTCTTAAAGTAAATCTGGAAAACAACCGAAACAGCGGTGGTTGCGCCCTGCATACCGATGAACATACCCATAGCGGCAAGTGTTGCGCCTACTGCGGGGCGGTTTTTAACAAAGTTACCCATAGCCTTAATTACATTAAACTTGGGAGTCTCTTCATTTACGGTAACATCGGTGTCAACACGGATTTCGGTGTTTCTGATCATAAACTGGAAGCAGAAGAAGCCGAGAACGCCCATAATGAGAGCGGCAAGGAAAACCTTGAAGCCATTGAGCGAACCGTCTTTGTTATACATAATGAAAGGAAGAATTACCATAGGGAGCATATTTCCAAGCATTGAGCCAATGGAACGCCATGCAGAAAGTGATGCGCGGTCACCGGGCTTGTTGGAAATGAGCGAAAGCAGAGAGCCGTAAGGAACGTTTGCTACGGTGTAGAAAGCATCCCAGATAACGTAACCTGCAATAAAGATTATGAACTTTGCCCAGACAGGAGCCTGAGGCACGGGGATAAAGCAGCAAGCTCCGCCCACAATAAGACCAATAGAGCCTGCCCAGATGTAAGCCAAAAATTTGTTTCTCTTATACTTGCGTCTGTCAGCGTCGATTATCGAGCCGATAAGGGGGTCATTGATAGCATCCCAGACCTGAACAATTACGAGAAGAAGTGAGTACCAAAGTCCCATTCCCATAACCTGTGTCCAGAAAAGCGCCATTGTGCCCTTGAGCGCAAAACTCATGTTGCAGCCAAGGTCACCTGCGGCATATGCTACACTGTCGCGTATGCCAAACTTGCGGTGTCCGTTTTCGTCAAGCTTAACTTGCTTAGCCATAGTTTTCCCTCTTTTCAATTTTTCGTACGTGGGGCATATTTACCCTTGAGATTATGATAACAAATTCACAATATTTTAGTTAGGATTATTTTTGGATTTTTTTGCACTATTTTTTAAAAAGCGTTGAAAAATTCTGTAATTTATACTATAATATAGTAAATTGCAACGTTTTCTTGGGGAAAATCACCAAAATAACGGAGAGGATATGATTATGTTTTACAATTCGCAGCTCTGCTTTTTAAGAGAGACCTTTGCAAAGTTCGCTCTTCAGTCGCGCCTTATAACAGCCTCGGATATTCCCGACAGCGCGCCCGACGAGAGCGCCGCCATTGAAAATGCTTCTCTATTCTGGATGAGAGAGCATCTTCTGAGAGCGCAAAGCAATACATTTTACAAGCTTTCGGATTCTTTTGGATGTTTTTATATTTTTGTGCTGCTGCCAAACACAGAGGAAAAGACCTATCTAATAATAGGCCCCTATTTTTCGAGCGAGCAAAGCTATGAAGCCCTTTTAGAAAGGGCGGAGCAGGTTGGAATACCGCCTAAGCTTGCAAGTCAGCTAAAGGATTATTACAGCGGTATTCCCTATCTTGCCGAAGCCTCTCCTGCGTTTGCAATGCTCGACACCTTCGGTGAGCTTATCTTTAATGGCGCCGAAAACTTTTCTCTTGTTGATGTTGAGCGCGAAAAGTCAATGTCACCCTCTCCGATAACTGCTCTGGGCGGTCAGGAAAAGGAAGGCCTTGAACAAAACAGAAGACTTATGGAAATGCGATATGCAAGAGAAAATGAGCTTATGCAGGCGGTCAGCCTCGGTCTTATCAGCAAGGTTAAAATGCTGTTTTCGGGAATAAGAAGCTTTTCGTTCGAACAGCGCCTTGCCGACCCTGTCAGAAACCTTAAAAACTACGGAATAGTTATGAACACTCTTTTGAGAAAAGCCGCTGAAAACGGTGGAGTTCACCCTCTATATCTTGACAGCGTTTCCTCGGGATTTGCTCAGAAAATCGAGCAGCTCTCATCGGTTTCTGAAATAGAGGAGCTGATGCGCGAAATGTTCCGCTCATACTGCCGCCTTGTCAGAAAACACTCTATGAAGGACTACTCGCCGCCCGTTGCACGCACCATTATTCTAATAGACTCTGACCTCACGGCAGACCTTAGCCTCTCGACACTCTCAAAGGCTCAGGGGGTAAGCCCGAGCTACCTTTCGGCGCTGTTTCGTCGCGAAACCGGTCAGACACTTACTGATTACGTCAATTCTAAGAGGGTAAAGCTTGCGATGCAGCTCTTAAAAACAACCTCACTTCAGATTCAAACCATAGCTCAGCATTGCGGAATTATTGATGTTCACTATTTTTCCCGTATTTTCAAAAAATATGCAGGCAAAACCCCTAAAGAATACCGAGAAAGCTGATTTTTCTGTTGTCTTTTAATGGAAAGTAGAGTATTATATATAAATAAGACTACTAAGGCCTGTGCGCCATATATAAAGGAATGATTTTTTTGAAAGAAAAGCTTAAACGCTCTTGGGTGCTGTTTTTAACCTTTTTTAAAATCGGCGCCTTTACCTTCGGCGGCGGATACGCAATGATTCCGCTTATTCAGAAAGAGGTTGTTGAAAGCAAGGGATGGATAACTGACGAGGATATTCTCGATATATTCGCCATTGCCGAGTCTACCCCCGGACCTATTGCAATAAACTCAGCCACCTTTGTCGGCTACAAGATAGCAGGGGTTTTCGGCTCGTTTTGCGCCACACTTGGAGTCGTGCTTCCCTCTTTTGTCGTAATCTCGCTGATTTCGCTTGTGCTTCGCGAGTTTTCAGAGATTCAGGCGGTTAAATTTGCCTTCCGCGGTATCCGCGCAGGCGTTCTCGCGCTTATAGTCAAGGCGCTTATTTCAATGTATAAGCAATGCCCCAAATACGCCTACACCTATGTGCTGATGGGAGCCGCACTCATACTCTCCGCCTTTGTAAGCATAAACGCAATCTACATTATTTTAGGCTGTGGCATTTTCGGGCTTGCCGCCTCGCTCACACTCGAGAGGAGGGCAAAGAAATGAACATTTTTCTTGACCTCTTTTTAACCTTTTTTAAAATCGGACTTTTCACATTCGGCGGTGGATACGCAATGCTCCCCCTCATTTTAGAGGAGGTGCAGACACACGGCTGGCTGCAGCAGCAGGCTCTTATCGACTTTATTGCTGTCAGCGAGTCCACCCCCGGACCCTTTGCAGTAAATATTGCAACCTATGTCGGCTCTGAAATGGGCGGTCTTTTCGGTTCCTTTTGTGCCACACTCGGAGTCGTGCTTCCCTCTTTTATCGTTATTCTTATCGTGGCTCGCTGCTATGAGAAATTTAAGGAAAGCCGCTATGTAAAGGGCGCCCTCAACGGTCTGCGCCCCGCCGCAATCGGCCTTATAGGCGCGGCTGTTATAAAAACCGCAATAGAGGTTTTCTTTCCCGCAGGATTTTCGGGTGTTTTTGAAAACATCATTTCGCTCGAGTTTATTTCGTCCCTCGTTATTTTTGCCCTTGCACTCTTTCTTATTCTTAAAAAGAAAAAGCACCCCATTATCGTTATTCTCATCTCGGCAGTCCTCGGCATAGCCGTCGGCTACCTGCCTATGCTGTTTTAACCATAAACAAAACGGGACGGCGATTTTGCCGTCCCCTACACCATACCTATTCACTATTCACTAAAAAATCCCCCTCGGTCGAGGGGGATTTTTTTATGTACCTTATACGCCTGCGTAGCTCTTAGAGGTGTCGGAGAAGACAGCCTTAACATTGTCCTTTGTCTTGGAGGTTGCGATTCTCTTTTTGAGCTCTTCATAGTGAAGGTCCTCATCAAAGGGAAGCTCAATTTCCTTACCGAGCCAAGCAGAAAGGTGGATAGCATTAGCGATGGTAACACCGTTGATACCCTCTTTACCGTCTGCAACAAGGGGCTCGCCGCGAAGAATTGCTGCTGCCCAAGCATTGAGAACGCCGTTGTGCTGAGGGTTAAGACCGTCAGTCTCAGGCTCAAATACCTTGGTTTCGATAGCAACGAATGCTTCGTCAGAAGTTTTGATAACGTCGGTTGCGCTCTGTGCAAGCTCGTAGACTGTGAGTTTATCGTTCTCAACAATGAGCTTTGCCTTATCCATCTGGATTTCAAAGCGGTTGGTGCCGCAAGCATCACCTGTTGAGGTGATGAAAACACCTGTTGCGCCGTTTGCATACTCTACATATGCGGTAACATCGTCGTCAACCTCGATGTCGTGCCAGTTGCCGTTCTTAACCTGAGCCTGAACCTTAACGGGCATACCGCAGATCCACTGCCAGAGGTCGAGCTGGTGGGGGCACTGATTCATAAGAACGCCGCCGCCTTCGCCTGCCCAGGTTGCTCTCCAGCTACCTGAATCATAATAGAACTGGGTACGGAACCAGTTGGTAATGAGCCAGTTGGTACGGCGAATTTCACCGTATTTGCCGCTCTGAACAAGCTCTCTCATCTTGCGATAAACGTGGTTGGTACGCTGGTTGAACATAACACCGAAAACAACCTCAGGATGCTGCTGTGCAATTTCGTTCATCTCGCGAACCTGCTTTAAGTAAACACCTGCGGGCTTTTCAACCATAACGTGAATGCCGCGCTTAATGCACTCAATAGCATAATCGGGGTGGAAATAGTGGGGGGTTGCAATGATGCAAGCCTCTACAAGACCGCTGTCAAGAAGCTCCTCTGCGGTTGCAAAGCGAGCAACAGTCTCGGGAAGGTTCTCTTTTGCCCACTCAAGACGCTCGGGGTTGGTGTCAGCAACAGCTACAAGCTCCATATCGGGACAAACGCCCTCTTTGCAAAGTCTGTTTGTTGCGTGGCCGCCGCCCATGTTACCGATACCGATAATACCGACCTTTAATTTTTTACTCATTTTTTTCTCCTCCTTGGCGCTCTGTGGCGCGAAGTTATTGTGACTGCCGCGCACAGCGCGGCTAAATTAGGAACGCTTTTATTTTGTAACCTTTGCTACAATTTCCTTAAAGGTTTTGCAGGCATAATCGAATGCCTCAGGCTTAGAAGCAAAGCGGAAATCACCGACATTGCTCTCCTCGCCCTCGCGCTCAAGAGTCTTGAGGGCGGTAAATTCATAGAGGTGAGGCTCAACGGTAAATGCGTTTCCGCCGCCCTTTATAAACTCGCTTACGATATACTCAATATTTCCAATGCCCTCTCCGGGAGGAACAACCTTGTTGTCCTCACGGGCATCTTTAATGTGCATATACTTAATGCGTGAGCCTAAGATTTCCCAAGCCTTTTTGGTGTCAACACCACACTGGATAAAGTTTGCGGGGTCATAGATAGCACCAAGACCCGAAACCGAATTTAAAATGTCAAGGCATCGCTCGGCGGTGTCGCCGTAGATGCCCTTTTCATTCTCGTGGCAGAGGGTTACACCTGTACCTTTTGAAAGCTCAACCATCTGAGCAAGACGGTCCATAACCTCGTTTCTGTAATTAGCGGGGTCTTTTTCTTTAGGAATATAGAAAGAGAACATACGAATATTCTCTGCTCCCAAGATATTTGCAAGCTCTATTGTGTGTTTAACCTTTTCAAGATGGGGAGCAAATTCATCCTTTTCAATGTCTATTTTACCGAGAGGTGAGCCGAGCGACCAGACCTTAAGACCTGCATCGTCAAACTTTTTCTTAACTTCCTTTGCTTTCTCGGTAGAAATGTCGGAAATGCTCTCTTCATCAACGGTTCTCATCTCGACACCGTCGTAGCCGTTCTTTTTAAGAGCAACTATCTGATCATCAATATAACCGCTGGATTCGTCAGCGAATGCGTAAAAACCAATTTTATTCATTTCTTATACCCCCGAATATGCGGAAAATCCGCCGTCTACAGGCACAGTAACACCTGTTACAAATCCTGCTTTTTTGGAATCGAGCAACCACTCAACAGTTCCGAGAAGCTCCTCTGCCTCGCCGAAGCGTCCCATAGGAGTGGAGCGCAGAATTTTGTCCGTTCTGGGAGTGGGTGTTCCGTCCTCGTTAAAGAGGAGGGCTCTGTTCTGATTGGAAACAAAGAATCCGGGAGCGATTGCGTTTACACGGATTCCCTCTTTTGCAAAGTGAACTGCAAGCCAGGAAGTAAAGTTAGAGGTAGCAGCCTTTGCAGCGGAATATGCGGGGATTTTAGTGAGGGGACGGTAAGCGTTCATAGAAGAAATGTTCAGAACGCAGCATCCCTCTCTGCCAAGCATATCAACCATAAACACCTGACTGGGCAGAAGAACACCCTTGATGTTAAGGTCAAATACAAAGTCAAAGCCTTTTTCCTCGAGGTTAAAGAAGGTGAGAAATTCTGTTGCGCTCTCATCACCCTCTACATACTCTTCGTGAAGAGTGGTGGCACGTGGATTGTTTCCGCCTGCGCCGTTAATGAGGATATCGCACTTTCCGAGGTCACGAAGAACCTCTGCGTGAACACCCTCGATGCTCTCTCTTTCAAGAACATTACATTTATAAGCAAATGCGGTGCCGCCTGCCTCTTTGATTTCATCAGCAACCTTCTGTGCTGCCTCAACATTGAGGTCAAGAAGAGCAATCTTATCGCCCTGCTCGGCGAGGAATTTTGCAAATCCGGAGCAAAGAACTCCGCCTGCGCCTGTTACAACGACAACTCTGTTCATTTAAATTCTCCTTATTTTATTTAAATATTTTTTCCATAACCTCACGGGATACTTTAATTTCCTTACCATAATCCTCTAAAACTCGGGGGCTTGCCTCAACAGAAATACGGACATCGTAGCCAATTTCGTCAAGAACCTCTTTCCAAGCCTTAATGGTTTCAGCATCCTCGTGTGCGGGGAACTTTCTTCCCTCGGGACGAGCGAGGTGTGCGTGGTAGATAAGACCTTTTGCCTCTCTTACGCTGTCAAGCGACTCCTCAACAAGAGCGAGGTGATAAAAGTCAACAAGAGCCTTGACATTGGGGTGATTTACGCGCTTTACACATTCGACAACCGAAGCGAGTGTATTTAAGGTGTTAGTTTCACCGAAATTTAAGTGCTCAAGAACGAGGGTGATGCCATATTTCTCAGCGGTATCGGCTGCGGTGCGGATAGCCGCATCCATCTGTGCAATAGCCTTGTCCCTGTCATATCCCTCAGGAATGTTTCTTGCCTTGCCAGAGCCCCAGACCGAAATCTTAACTCCGAGAGAAGCTGCTCTTGCAAGAGCCTTTTCGCAATACTCCTTGTAGGCTGCGGGGTCTGCCTCAGGGCCTACAACAAGCTGTCCCTTGGGACTAAATCCATTTACAACTTCAAGCTCAAGACCTAATTCTTTAATTTCAGCCTTGCATTTCTCAAACTCTTCATCAGACATTCCTGCAAGCTCCCAGAGAGCCATCTCAAGATAGTCAAACCCTGCGTCGCTTACAAATTTGATTCTGGTAGAATCTGTACTTGCTCCGATTCTCATAATTTTTCCTCCTTTAGCCTCTTTGGCTTATAACTATTTTAATGATACTATAAAAATAAAGACAATAAAATTGTTTATATGGTCTTTTTATATTGCAAATCTTATCATTTAGTGGTATTATATGAGAAAGGAGCAAAAAATTATGAAAGATTTCTACAAGTACAGCGATAAAAGCATAACCTTCCACTATTCAAAAACCGATTTTCCAGACCAGAAAAGCACAGGCTTTTCAGCGCACACCCATCTTTTAAACGAGCTTTATTATTTCATAAGCGGCAAGGCGGTTTTCAAGATTGAGGGTACGCGATACCCACTTCACCCCGGAGACATTCTGATTATGCGTCAGGCAGAGTCGCACTCTCTTGAGATTTCAAGCGGCGAGCCTTATGAGCGGCTGTCATTACACTTTGATAGCGAGCTTGTTCGCTCTATTGACCCCGACCTTAAGCTGCTTTATGCCTATAACGACCGCGAGCTTGGAACAAACAACCTCTTTACTCCGTCGGATTTTTCCACACCCATCTGCTCTATGCTTGCCGAGGGTATGCTTGAAAAAACCAGTAACCCGAGGCAGCAGATAATTTCACATCTTATCCCTATGCTCAACGAGCTTTCGGTAGCATATGAAAACAAGAAAAACAATCCCGCAGAAAACGATGATAGCGGTAGAAGAATTATAGATTACATCAACCGCCACCTGTCAGATGACCTTTCACTTGACCACATCTGCGCCCGATTTTATATAAGCAAGCCGCACCTTTGCCGAATATTTAAGGCGGCAACAGGGCTTACTGTTTGGGAATACGTGACGGTTAAAAGGCTTATGGCGGCGCGGCAGCTTATCAGAAGCGGAACTGCGCCAACGGTAGCTGCCGCAAGCTGCGGCTTTAACGATTATTCGGCTTTTTACAGGGCATACCGCCGCCGCTTTGACTCCTCGCCAAGCGCGCGATAACCCCCCACTTAAAAGGAGATTTAAAAATGAGATACAAGCACATATTATTTGACCTTGACGGCACTCTTACCGACCCCGCTCTCGGCATTACCAACTCCATAATGTATGCCCTAAAAAAGAACGGAATACAGCCGCCAGACCGCCGTGAGCTTTACTGCTGCATAGGTCCGCCGCTTATAGATGCTTTTATGGAAATGTGGGGATTTTCGAGAAAAGGCGCAGAAAAGGCTCTCTCGGACTACCGCGAATATTTTTCTGTGCACGGGCTTTACGAAAACGAGGTGTACGACGGAATACCCGAGCTTTTAAAGGCTCTTGTTGACAGCGGCAAAAAGCTATATCTTGCAACATCAAAGCCCGAAATTTATGCAAGGCAGATTTTAGAGCACTTTAACCTCGCAGAGTATTTTACATTTATTGCAGGCAACACCCTTTCTGAAGACAGACCTAAAAAGGTAGATGTAATAAACTACCTTTTTAAAGTATGCCCCGAATTAGAGGCTCAAAACACAGTTATGGTGGGTGACCGTAAATACGATGTTATAGGAGCTCACGATGCCTCTCTTACCTGCATTGGTGTGCTGTTTGGATATGGATGCGAGCAGGAGCTTCGCGATGCAAATGCCGACCATCTTGCAAAAACAGTTTCCGACCTCAAGGCGCTTTTGTTAACCGAATAATAATTGTTTATAAAAAGGGGCGCCTTAAAAGGCGCCCCTGCACTATTCATTATTCACTAAAAATCCCCCTCAAAAGAGAGGGATTTTTCTCATCTTATTCCGTAATTCTCAATGATATAATCCATATCCTTATCGCCTCTGCCCGAGAGGTTAATGAGAATAGAGCCGTGGTCGAGCTGTTTGGCTAGTTTCATACCGAATGCAACGGCATGGGAACTTTCGATGGCGGGAATAATACCCTCAAGGCGCGAGAGCTTAAAGAATGCGTCAATGGTTTCCTCGTCATCAATAACATCATACTTAACTCTGCCGATTTCCTGTAAAAACGCGTGTTCGGGGCCAGACGAGGGGTAGTCAAGTCCGCTCGCAACCGAGTAAACGGGGGCAGGCTCGCCGTTTTCGTCTTTAAGCATAATGCTGTTAAAGCCGTGCATAATACCCTCAGTACCGTATTTAAGGCTTGCTGCATGGTCGCCGAGCTTTTCGCCGCGGCCCAGTGGCTCAATTCCGTAAATGTCAACGGGATCGTTTAAAAATCCTGCAAAAAGCCCTGCCGCGTTACTGCCGCCGCCGACACAGGCAACTATTGCGCTGGGCAGATGACCTGTCATTTCAATGAACTGCTCTCTTGCCTCAATTCCTACAACGCTCTGGAAGTCGCGCACCATCATCGGAAAAGGATGAGGGCCTAAAACAGAGCCGATGCAGTAAATTGAGTCCTTGTACTCCCTACTGTATGCGTCAAAAGCGGCATCGACAGCCTCTTTAAGAGTCTGAAGTCCGTGTGTTACCTCAACTACATTTGCGCCGAGTATTTTCATTCTCGCCACGTTGGGCGCCTGCTTTTTAATATCAACAGAACCCATATAAATATCACATTCAAGGCCGAAATATGCGGCAGCGGTAGCTAATGCAACGCCGTGCTGTCCCGCTCCCGTTTCAGCGATAACCTTTTTCTTGCCCATATATTTTGCAAGCAGAGCCTCGCCCATACAGTGATTTAACTTGTGAGCGCCCGAATGGTTTAAATCCTCGCGCTTTGCATATAGCTGAACCTTGCCGCCAAGCGCATCAGAAAGTCTTTCAAGATGGGTGACGGGTGTCGGTCTGCCCTGAAACTCTTTTCTTATTCTTCTTAGCTCTGCTATGAATTTTCTCGACTGACAAATGGAATAATAAGCCTCGGTAATCTCTGCCATCGCGGCCTTTAGCTTGTCATCAATGTAAACTCCGCCGTATTTTCCAAAATAACCGTTTTTGTCGGGGTAGTTGTTAAAATAGGTATCGAAATCAATTCCGTTGAGTCTCATTTTTACATCTCCTTACTCATTAGATAATCTATAAAATCGGCAACCGCGCCGTTACAAGCCTTTTTTGCGATAAAATCGCACTGCTCCCTGACCTCTTTAGGTGAGCCTTCGGGACAAGCAGAGATGTCTGCCGCAGAGAGCATCTGAATATCGTTAAAATAATCGCCTATGGCGAAAAAACCGCCTTTTTTAATACCGAGCATTTTGCATAACTCCGACAGGGTGCTTGCCTTGTTAACCCCAAGGGGAAGTATCTCGCGGTAGTGCCTTATCCTGCCGTAAATATCGGCATTTGTGGGAACACACCTTGCGTCCTTGCAGTTTTTCTCAAAAAACTCATCAATTTGCGAAAGCCTCTGTTCAACATCGCTTGCAAAGAGCGCCTTGTTCCATTTTAAAAGAGCAACCTCGCTCTCCCCCGCCGACTTCCCGTTAAGTCCTTCATAGGACTGATGGTCACGGACTTCCATGTGGTCTTTAAAAATAAAGGTGCGCTCTGCGCTGTGTATTTCAATTCCTATGTTATCAAGCCTTTTACTTGCCTCAAAGACCGCCCTCTTGGCGCTCTGGGGAATAGTTTTTTCCCCGAGGATTTTCTTTTCCTTGAAATCATATATCATACATCCGTTCGCAACCACAGAGGGACCTATGTACCTCTCAAGCTCGCTCAGAACCGCGCCCAGCGCCCCTATGCTTCTGCCCGTTGCAAGCGCAAATATACCGCCAAGACTTGTAAACTCCGCAATTTTTCGGACATTCTCTTTTGGAAGAATATCTCCCGAAACAAGCGTTCCGTCTACATCGCAGGCAAGGATACAGCCACTGAAATCTCGCATTTTTAGCCTCCCTAAAAATAAAAAACCCGCCCCATATATATGGGACAGGAAACAAACCTGCGGTACCACCCAAATTGATGAAAAATCATCCGCTCAGCCTCATACAAAATATGAGCCGCACTGTAACGGGTGCGCCCCGTCGGCTGCTACTTGCGCTCTTCGCGCTTTCGGCCGCCCTCATAGGCCCATTCACCTTATCTTTCGCTGCTGCCTTTCCACCGACGGCGGCTCTCTGTAAGTTTCCGATAAAGCTACTCTTCCTAATCATAGGTTTTGTCTATGTTAGTATGGTATCACGCACACACACTTTTGTCAAGAACTTTTTACCCTGTATTTTGTTGACAAAGATGGGCTTTCTTGGTATCATATTATGGAATATGAATTTGGTTCTTTTAAGGAGTGAAATATATTGCTGGAAATAAAAAATATTTCCTTTAAAGCAGAGGATGGCAGAGAAATAGTCAGCGACGTAAGTCTCTCTGTTCCCCGCGGACATATAGTTGCAGTCACAGGGCCTAACGGCGGCGGCAAAAGCACCCTCGCAAAGCTCATTTCGGGAATTTACACCGCAAGTTCGGGACAGATTTTATTAGACGGGCAGGACATCACAAGCCTTGATATCACCTCGCGCGCCCGCGCAGGCATTGGTTACGGTTTTCAGCGCCCCGTTTGCTTTAAGGGCTTTCGTGTGCGCGATATGCTGTCTATTGCGGCAGGAGAGGAGCTTTCCTCGGACAAGCTTATGGACCTGCTTGGCACAGTTGGTCTTTGTATGTGCGATTATGTTGACAGAGAAATAAATAACAACCTTTCGGGCGGCGAGCAAAAGCGCATTGAAATTGCGGGCGTTCTTGCAAGACGCGCAAAATATAATGTCTTTGACGAGCCCGAGGCAGGCATTGACATCTGGAGCTTTCAGAAGCTAATAAGCGTTTTTGAAACACTCAGAAAACGCGGTGACGCAGGTCAGCTCATTATTTCGCATCAGCGCGGCATTTTGGATATTGCGGATAAAATCGTGGTTGTAAGCGGCGGAAAAATTACCGCCGAGGGCGCACCCGCCGATATTCTCCCCACTCTTTTTGACGCAAGCTCGCAAAGCTGCCCCGTAGGAAAGAGGTGCACAAATGAATAATTTCACCGAGAATCTGCTTTCCAAAATTGGCTGGGAGGATACCGCCTTTTCGGGCGCCTTCAGCATAAGAGAAAACGGAGCCTGCGCCGCTGTTCAGTCCACCGAAAACATCAGAATTGATAAGAAAGAGGACGGCTCGGGCATTGAAATCCACATAAAAGAAAACACCGTTGACGAAGCCGTTTTTATTCCCGCCTGTATCACCAAATCGGGCATTAACGATATTGTCACCAACGATTTTTACATCGGCGAGGGCGCCGTTGTTACCATTATTGCAGGCTGCGGAGTGCACTCTGAGGAGGGCGAGGCTCTGCACAACGGTATTCACCGCTTTTTTGTCGGCAAAAACGCCAAGGTGACTTATAAGGAAAAGCACATTGGAACAGGCGAGGCAACAGGCAAGAAAATTGACACCCAGAGCGAGTTCGTACTCGCCGAAGGCGCATGCGCTCATATAGATTCCGAGCAACTCGGCGGTGTTGACGATGCTTTCAGAGATACCATTGCAACTGTCGGAAAGAATGCTGTGTTTACAGTTCGTGAGCGTCTCCTGACTAACGGTGACAATCACGTTGACACCAATTTTACAGTTTATTTAAACGGAGAAAATTCCAAAACCGACGTTGTTTCCCGTTCGGTTGCAAGAGGCAATTCCTCTCAGAAATATATTTCGCGCATTGAGGGCAACGCCGCCAGCACAGGCCACACCGAGTGTGACGCTATATTGGCGGAAAACGGCAAGGTTGACGCAGCTCCCTGCCTCGCTGCAAACTGCGCCGATGCCGAGCTCATTCACGAGGCGGCAATCGGAAAAATCGCAGGCGAGCAGCTATTAAAGCTCTGCTCCCTCGGTCTCACCCGAGAAGAAGCCGAGCAAAAGATTATTGAAGGATTTCTTAAGTAAAGAAAAAAGGGAGCCGACGGCTCTCTTTTTTTGGTGAATAGTGAATCCTGTGGGTAATAAAATCGCCTTGTTTTCATATAATATAAGGCAACAAGAAAAAAAATTAAATTTTTGAAAAAAACTATTGACATAGCGAAAATGGTGTGATAGAATATAACTCGCCGCTAAATCGGCGGCTATAGATGGGAGCATAGCTCAGCTGGGAGAGCATCTGCCTTACAAGCAGAGGGTCACAGGTTCGAGCCCTGTTGTTCCCACCATATATGGCCCGGTAGTTCAGCTGGTTAGAACGCTAGCCTGTCACGCTAGAGGTCGTGGGTTCGAGTCCCATCCGGGTCGCCATTTTTTTGGGTGCAAGCAGTTTCTTTGCTCTCCTAAATGCCTCTGTAGCTCAGTCGGTAGAGCAGGGGACTGAAAATCCCCGTGTCGATGGTTCGATTCCGTCCGGAGGCACCAGTCATATGCGGGTTTAGCTCATCTGGTAGAGCGCCACCTTGCCAAGGTGGAGGTAGCGAGTTCGAGCCTCGTAACCCGCTCCACAAAAAAAGGGACGCTTAAAGGAATCCTCTTTTAAGCGTCTTTTTAACAAAATATTCGGCGCCATAGCCAAGTGGTAAGGCAGAGGCCTGCAAAGCCTTTACCCCCGGTCCGAATCCGGGTGGCGCCTCCAAAGCCCCAAGGACGAAAGTTCTTGGGGCTTACTTCTTACTTATTACTTCTTCACTATTACTTCAATTCCTTGGGGCTTTGGGAAGTAATAAGTAATAAGTAAGAGGTAATAAGTATTTTGCAAGGCTTTGCCTTGCTCTTTTTGTTTTATAGTGTTATAATTATTTGAGGAAAGGTGGTATTGTTATGGCAGATAGTCCGTTGATTATAAAATCCAAAGAATTTGCTTTGCAAATAATTAAAGTTTGCAACTATGTTAAACAAACTAAAAAGGAAAGCGTGTTAACTAATCAACTTATTCGCAGCGGTACAAGTATCGGCGCAAATATTCGCGAGGCTTTTTACGGACACGGTACTGCTGACTTTATTGCCAAACTTCAAATTGCACTTAAAGAATGTTCCGAAAGCGAGTATTGGTTAGAACTTTTAATTGAAAGCGGCTATTATGATAATAATGGTATTTTGGAAAAATGCATTGAGGTTAAAAAGTTACTAATTGCTTCAATAAATACTGCGAAAGGCAAGTTGAACAAATAACCAAGGCGGTGTTTCTATGAAAAAAAATCTTTCCGAAAAGCAGTTTTTTGACCTTTGCAAAAATTACGCAAAGAAAATAGATGCTTTAGATGTTGTTCCTTTTGTAAACAAACACGTTATGACATCAGAAATTATCACAAGGCTTATATGCTTTGAATTTATATATTACAAAAAAAGTGTATTTCCTGCGCGCAAGCGCTCACTGACCTGCAGAGTATATCTAAAAAAGAATAGCCCTGTATATTTTCTGCTTCCCGATCTTATTCCGACTTTTTCCGCTAACGATTTTCGCTGTACGTTTTTTGAAAATGTTCGCGAGGATAATTTCGAAGCTTGTATGAATCAGCTTTTTGAAATTCTTGATGAGTATCTGCCTAAATTTGAAGAGGCTTATGAAAACTATCGGGACATAAAAGCATACGACGATCTGATTTGTGATTATAAGAATCTTTTTAAACTAAAAGATAATGAAATCAATTTTTCAAAAATAGATGATCCTAAGAGTGATGATTGTCTTAGATTTTTAAGCTTGCAGTCGAGCCGCGAGTGCTTTATGATCTATAGATACACCCAAAGCCCCGAATACGGCCACTTTGTCCTGGGGAACACCGATGAGGCAATTGCGGCATATGAAAAAATCGACAAAAAAGGCGAGCTTCTTTCATACGATAAAAAATTGCTCGCTTTTTTAAAGACTCCTGCCGCAAGAGGTTATCAGCCTCTTCCGAGATCTTGTATGTCGGTGGGTGAACATTCAGGGTATGGGATAGTAAGCTCTAAGCGGCAGAATAAAGAACTACTCAGAAACACCATTGTATGCTACATCCCTTTAGCAATACTATTTTGCTCTGTTATGGCGATAATTCAGTATTCACTGACTGCAGGCTCGCTTATCAATATTGGCCCTGTCTGGCTGTTTGGGCTTGTTTGCGCTCTGCTTTGCTCGATATTTATTGGAATCTCCTTTAGAAGAGTGATTGTAAAATTCCTTGACAAAGAAAATGCTGAGCAGTATCTTATGTTGGACGAAATGATAAACTCGCGCAAAATCAATATCTTTGTCAATGTTGCTTCTGTATTTTTTGTTATGCTGTCACTTTTCGCCGCTGTGTCTTTTTCCGCAACCTGCCCCGCTGTATATGAGGACAGAGTCAGTTATTCAGAAACCCCGTTTGTTTATGAGGACTACTATTATAAAGATATTGACGAGATTTATTACATAGAATCAAGGTATAATGCCTTTGGTGATAAGATTGACTATCCGTCCTATGTGTTGGTTATGAAGGATAGGAGAGGCTTTGATTTTTATTGGACCGAATTTGAAAATGAGGACATAAAAAAGACCGTTCTTCCTATTTTAAAGAAATACAGTCTTGAACCCGTCGTGGTAGACAGCAACCGCGACTTGCCAATAGAAATATAACCCCCAAGGCGGTGATGTGATGAAAAACAAATGGATTTTAATAGCCTCAGTTTTTCAGCTGATTGTAGGTCTTTTGGCGATTGCGGCGTTTGTTGTGTTAGCAATAAACGGCGAGGACTTGCGGCGATGGGTTATAACCGCAATCCTCGCGCTTTGCTATGTAGTGCTTGGGATTATCGGTATTATAGATTACAAAAAAAGATAAAAGTGACCTGCCCGCGCAGGTCACTTTTTTTATTGAGAAGCCCCTTTCTATGTTTTTATCTCATTTTAAGCGACTTAAAATATCTTATTTTTCTCTAAAAATTTGATCGGTAGCAATTTACTGTAATATTTACTCTTGTAAACGCACTTAAACTGTGATATGATAAATCTCGGCGTTTTAAGATACATTTTTACATAATTTTTTCACAAAGGATGCGACCTTCTTGGACAAATTTTATTTAACACCAAAGCTTATTCCCGCACTTAAAGGTTACACCAAATCACAGTTTGTAAGCGACCTTGTTGCAGGCATTATTGTTGCAATAATTGCTCTGCCGCTCTCTATTGCGCTTGCTCTTGCCTCAGGAGTAGAGCCAGCCTGCGGAATTTACACCGCAATCGCGGCGGGCTTTTTCGTTGCGCTTCTCGGCGGCAGCCGAGTTCAGATAGCGGGCCCCACCGCCGCTTTTGCAACTGTTGTTGCATCTGTAGTAGCAACACGCGGTATGCAAGGTCTGTTTATCGCAACCATACTCGCCGGACTTATGCTCATTCTGATGGGAGTTTTAAAGCTCGGATCGCTTATAAAATACATTCCCTACACCATCACAACAGGCTTTACCTCGGGCATCGCAATTACTATTTTAATAGGTCAGATAAAGGATTTTCTCGGCCTTTCCTATGAAAGCGGAGTAAAACCCATTGAGGCACTTGAGAAAATCGAGGCAAACCTTGAGGCTATCGGCACATTCAGCTGGCAGGCTCTCTTAGTGGGCGCTGTGAGCCTTGCAATCCTCATTTTCTATCCCAAACTCGAAAAAAGAGTGCCACCCTCGCTCATTGCAGTTCTTGTTAGCTCTCTTATGGTAGGCTTTATTCCTAAGCTTAGCGAAGGAGTTTACACCATCGGCGAGCTTTACTCCATTCCCGCAGGTCTTCCTAAGATGGATTTTCGCGGTATAGATTTAAGCTTTGAGAACATTACTGCGCTGCTGCCCGATGCATTTACAATTGCAATCCTTGCGGGCATCGAGTCGCTTTTATCCTGCGTTGTTGCCGACTCTATGATAGGCGACAAGCACAACCCCAACAGCGAGCTTGTGGCTCAGGGCGCCGCCAACATAGCATCTGTTATGTTTGGCGGAATTCCGGCAACAGGCGCTATTGCCCGCACCGCCGCCAATATTAAAAACGGTGGCAGAACCCCCGTCGCAGGAATGGTGCACGCCGCAGTTTTGCTTTCAGTGCTTTTATTCTTAATGCCCTATGCAGAACTTATCCCTATGCCCACCATTGCTGCAATCCTTTTTGTTGTTGCATATAATATGAGCGAGTGGCGCAAGGTAGTCAATACAGTAAAAAACAAGCCCAAGGCCGACACGCTCGTTATGCTCGTTACCCTTGTGCTGACGGTTGTTTTTGACCTTGTTGTTGCAATAGCCGTAGGGTTGGGACTTGTTTTTGTCCTCTGGCTTTTAAACAAATTTTTTAAAAAATCTAAATAATAAAAAAGCCGCCCTGAATTTATAGTGGGCGGCTTTTTATCTATCTGCAAAAACTTAGTAGTTGTTGTTATTGTTTTGCTTGTTCTCAGAGCTGTTGTTCTTCTTGTTCTGAGAATTGTTATTATTCTGCTTATTCTGAGAGTTGTTCTGCTGCTTATTCTGAGAGTTGTTCTGCTGATT